>DUGD01000088.1 GCA_013331575.1 Candidatus Woesearchaeota archaeon | reverse complement strand
TCGGTCCTATCCACATCACGACACCGCATGATCTCACGATGGTGGAGAACGATATCCTCTCCGCGACCAAGGCGGCGGGCATCACGCACAAGAAGGGAGACTTCTCCGTCGATGTAGTGCCGCTCGCGGAGTGAGTCTTGCGATATTGCAGATACTTCGGCGGTCGTATTGGCCGGGCCGTGTCAACGCGTCGTATTCTAGGCAATCACGGTCGATTCGATGCGTTGTTCTGCCGGAATCCGAAGATGGCTCCAGCGTCGATGTAGAGCGCTTTCGCGTTGAGCGGAATAGGCGTCTCGCCGCTTGGCGTGTACGCTTTGATGTAGAGTCCGTCGTTGTGGCGGTAGGTCACTACCTCTCCCGCGAGCGTCACTCCTGCGGCGTTCTCCGTCGCGTCTTGCGTGATGACGCGTTGTATGTCGCTCACAGGTCCTTCGACGAACACGTTCCTCTTGAGCGTGAGTTCGAGCGCGCTGCCGGGCTTGGCGAACACGCGTAGTCTTGCCATGAGCATAGAAATGTCTGTTGTCGTCGTATCATACATCATCTTGCTGTTACCTCTTATAAATGGTATATTAATGTACTTTTAAATTTTTCGGATTGCGTACGCGCCGTCTTTCTTATCGTCGATGACGTATCCTTTCGCGTTGATCTCCGCGCGCAATCTGTCGGATGCGGCCCAGTCTTTCTTCGCTTTCGCTTCGGCGCGTTCGTGAGCGAGAGCCTTGATGTCGGCGGNNGACTCCCATCTCGACGATATCGAGGCCCAGCACCCGGTCGAACTCCTCTGCGAGCGTTATCTTGCGCTCGTTCGCGAGATCGCCCTCGCGCAGCGTCGTCCAGAGCACTGCGAGCGCTTGCGGCATGTTCAGGTCGTCGTTGATTGCGTTGTTGAACATCGCTCGCAGTTCATGTTCTCGTTCCGGCGCGCTTGTGCCTTCCGATTTGTGTTCGTGCAGGTCGCGTATCTTGCTCTTGAGCGCTTCGAAGCTGTTCTTCGCGCTATCGAGCGCCTCCCAGCTGAAACTCAGTTGTTGCCGGTACGTCGCGGTCATGTTAAAGTAGCGGTATACAAGTGGTTCGATCCCTTTATCGATGAGCACTTGCAGCGTGAGAAAGTTCTCGCCGGACTTCGCCATCTTGCCTTTGTCGATGACGAGAAACTCGTTGTGCATCCACACANNGCTATGTGGTCGATGCCGCCGCAGTGGATGTCGAACTGTTCGCCGAGATATTTCATGGACATGGCGCTGCATTCAATGTGCCATCCTGGATAGCCGCGACCCCACGGACTGTCCCATTTCATCTCTTGGTCGTCGAATTTCGATTTGGTGAACCAGAGGACGAAATCCATGGGGTGGTGCTTGTTCGCGTCGATATCGATGCGAGCGCCCGCCTGCAGATCATCGAGGTTGAGGCGTGCAAGCTTGCCGTAATCGTCCAGTTTTGTGATGTCAAAGTAGACGTTACCCCCCGCGACGTACGTGTACCCTTTTGTTTCGAGACGTCGGATCATCTCTATCTGCTCATTTATGTGGTCTGTCGCCTTGCACCAGATGTCCGGTTCGATGATGTTGAGACGGTCGATGTCTGTTTTGAACGCTTTCGTGTAGAACTCCGCGACCTCCCATACTGTCTTGCCTTCACGCTTGGCGCCTTTGAGCATCTTGTCCTCGCCTTCGTCGGCGTCGCTCGTGAGATGTCCGACATCAGTGATGTTCATGACGTGGAGCACCGGGGTGTCGTTATAGATGAGTGTGCGTTTGAGGAAATCCTCGAAGAGATACGCGCGGAGGTTGCCGATATGAGCGTAGTTATAGACTGTCGGACCGCATGTGTAGAGCCTGATTCGTTTGCCATCGAGCGGAACGAGCGGTACTTTGCTCCTCGTGAGTGTATTGTATGCGTGTATCGGCGGATGTTCCATGTGTTCTCGAGAAGGGGGTCGGTATAAAAAAATATCGAAGATGCGTGGTCTCTATGATTAGGGGTTGTACGGCCGCCTTGGAGTAAATCAGGTGCGAGAGGTGCTGGAGGCCTCACGCGCCGTAAAACTCCGTGGCGCGGACAAATGCTCCGCGGCCGTGCGAAGTAAGACTATTCAATCCCCATATGCGTTACTTCTGTCGTGTCAAACTGCGTGCTAATGCGTAGAGCACGAGGCCGCCCGTGAGCGCGCCAATACCTGCGCCGATAGCTGCGTTGTTGTATGTCTTCGTACTCGTCAAGTCGGCCTTGCCGATGTTGCGGTAGATAGCTTTCCACGCGATGTTGGGGTGTTTTGCCATGCTGACGAGATAGCTTTCCCCTTCGGCAATCGCTTGTATCTCTTTATCGATTGCTTGTTTCAATCGGCGTTGCGTGCTGTATGCATTTTTCGACGCTTCAGGCACTGCGATATCGTCAAGGAACGCTTGCGTTTTTTGTTCGGAGCCGTGTGCGGTCCTATGCGGGTATTGTGATGCTATCGCTGTAGCGGCGATATCGTGGACTCTGGATTCGGCGCGCAGCTCGTTGAGATAGTCTGCTCGTCGTGGTAGAGTGGCGCCGATAGCGAGCCCGCCTACAAGGCCTAGTGTCGCACCCGTCTTCGCAGCGATGCTCTCTGTGTTGCGTGCGCGGATCTCTTTGCGCATCATATTCCTGATGTGTTTGTCCTCCTCGTTAGTGCTCATCTCACTCACCTCCCTCCCGTATTCCCTTTTTCTCCGTCGATTGTCCGCGCGTTCTTATTCGTTGCCTATAGGTATCTAGGGCCTCTGTTCGTCACATCGCCGAAATTGTTACTCTCGCACAGTAGTATCAAAACGAAACATTTATAAATGTGGTTTCCTCACATATCCGTATTCCACCCACTACTCGGTGATACCCACTATGAAAAATGACGACGGATTCATCTATGACGAGGAGGCCGCAGGGCTCTCCGAAGAGGACGAGCGCGTGCTCAAGGGCCTCCACAACGAACGAGCGGTCGATCCAGTGACCGGCCGCAAGCAGAAGAAGATCAACGTTCTCAACAAGAAGAAACTCTCCAAGCAAGAGATGGACGAGTTCTTCCTGGACTACTGAGACTTCTATGACTGCGATTGAGAGTCTCTCTGCCCGACCTGCTATGGCAGTTCCCACGCTCGAGACAAAGGTCTCTGCGAGTGAAGTGACATCAGTTGCAAACACGTCCTCCGGTACGCCAGCACTCGCCGAGCGCACGTTCTCAGTCGAAGAGTATGTCGCGATACTCCGCCAGGCGCAATCGCTCCAGCGCGCGCAAGCGATCAAAGCGGAAGATGAACGTACGAACGCAGTATACGCAAAGCTTCCTGCCGAAGAGAAAGACGCCCAACGCGTCAGCATGCAATCACTCTACGCTTCCGCCACTGAGATCGGTGTCGACACTAAGACGATCGATGATGCGATAGCACATTATCATCCGTCGACTGAGCAGTTGAACACTGCAATGTCCTCATTAGGTGGCGTGACGCTCACAATGAAACAAATGCGTGACTCTGCGTTGGAACGTCTCAGGACTTACCAGGTGATTTTCGTAGAGGAGCTTTCGTCGCGTCTACCTGATTGCAAGTTCGATGTTGTTGATAAGAATTCCTTTTTCCACCATTTCTTGCGCAATACTCCATATCCAATCTCTATGGGCGGTAGCGGCGTCTACGGTGCCGTCGCGGTACACCGTCCTGGCAAACGCAACGCAGCGCATATCGCCATGAAACTCGCTGATGATGTAGATGTATTCAAGACGTGCACTACCCCCGATACCTGTACAATCACGTTGGGTGATGCTGCCATCGCGCCTGCGGCCATACTTAGTGTCGATAAGGCGCTTGAACGTGCACGGCTATATCATGGAACACTCAAGGGAATCACTTCGTACGTGAAACCGCCGTATATTCCTGGAAAGGTACCTTATGAGTTGATGAAAAACTGGAGTGACATCCAAAGGACCATATCCGCATCCATCACCTGCACGTTCGATCCGAAGACGTTGACGAGATGAACACCAGGATTCTTTACTATACTCCGGAGAACCATATGCGCACAACCATTACCGATTCCGACAATGCCAAGGAGACCGATACCACTACCAAAAATCTTTACGAAAGATGCTGATACTCATGGATGATTCCCCTAACGAACCCACTCTAGAGCAGGTCATCGCGGCCGAGCGCCGGTACATCAAGGCGAAGCTCACGAAATTCGAGCTCGACCAAGTCACTGATTCATTCAATGATACTGCGGTAAAGCAAGGCATGTTGCGCGCCCTCACAGGCACGACACAACGCGGATGGCTGCACGCTAACGATTGGCTCGCGAGCTGGTCATTCCCGCACGCGGAAGGATACCGCGACTATGTCGCGCGTCAAGTAGCAGAGATTGATGCACTGCGTGATGAAGTCGCCGCGTTCGAAGGCGAACAGCAGCACGAGACGCGCATGCGCGCATTCTACCATCGCATCCGCGACCAGCCCGAGACCAAGACCTACAAGGACGCGCGCCGTGCGATGCACAAAGCAGACCATGAACTCGCGAACGAGCAAGCGCGTGCCGGCACGATTCACCAGAGGACGCTCGGTGTCGCGCGCGAATGGGCATCGTACCACGCAAAGCCGCTCCTCGCGGCGGGCATCGGTCTTGGCGTCGCGCTCGGCGTGACGCTCCCGACGCACAGCCACTTCGAGCACAAGGATCGCAATCGCCCCATTCATTTCAAGGCGAATCCTGATAATCATCATCCTGCAATCCGCGCAGCCCTCGGTACGCACAATATCCAGATGTATCTAGATGATGTCTGGAACCGTGGCGTGAAAAGCGGTGATGCATCGCACTTCACCGCGTATGACTGGGAGACTGCCGTCAAGGACGACAAGCTCACTCAGAAGGACAGTGTCATGCGTCCCTGGGCGATCGAGTTCGGTCGCGCGAAGGATGCACTTAAGACGGACCTTAACAGGTTTGATATTGCGACACGGCGTATCGCAACGGGCGGCAGCGCTATCGATGCGAGTTGGAAGATGGATGAAGATGAGACTGGTCATACCTACACTACAGAAGATTGCACGACCGATACTAACGGCAATACCCATTGTACTACTACCGTGCACTACCAATGCGATTACATCGATTACACGTGGACGCTTAATCCGACAGCACTCAAGAACGGTGCGACGATGACATTGGACGGTATCAGTCGCTTCCCGCAGGCAGCGGTACCGCGCACAGAGAAGATGCTCGAGACAAAACTCTCGCTTTCGCGCACGATGCAGCATCTGCTCAATGGCAGGACAAAAAAAGAGGTTGAAGAGTACTTGAAAGTCGCGAACCAATGGCGTGGATCATCGCTTCTCACTCGCTATACCCATATGCTGCAGAACGAAGAAGATCTCGCGCGCTCAGGCGTCGCGACGTTTCTCGTAGAGAATACTGATAAGTTTCCAGTAGTGCACACGCAACGCACGAATTGCAGTGCAGCGAGCGACTATCCATACGGATGGAGCGAGCATAAGCGCGCGGCCCAGGTTACAGGGGCAGTTTTCGAGAATTATTCGAAGTTACTTGGCACCGTTGGGCAGCTTGATACTGTTATTCCGAAAATTGACAAGCACATGTCTATTATCGGCGCGCGCGATACACCCGATGCGAAGCGCGACGGTGCTTTGCAGAATCTTGCCGATCTCTCCCGTAAAGTCTACAACATGAACTATGAAGGTAGCGACTGGAAGGCGACGCGCGGACAGCGTATCTTCTTTGAGTGGCTGCTCTTCACCGGCTTGGCCGCCGGAGTAGGTTTCGGCGCGTACAAGGCGCTCGACACCTACACAGAGCTCGGGCACCGCAGCAGGATGCGTAACGCCGGATTCGGCCGGAACTATCGTTACTGATAGTCGCGTACTCTCTTTTTCATTCTCTCTTACATTGCATGGGTGATACTGAATATTACTTCATTGCCGTTCGGAATCTGCGCTTTCTTCGCAAGTATACCTTTATCATATTTGAATACCTCGTGCTTCAGCTCGAGGATGAGTGCCTTGGAGTAATTCAGGCGCGAGAGGTGCCGAAGGCCTCGCGCGCCGTGTATTCTGCGTGAGCATAGATGCTCCGCAGTCCTCGAGCTTTACGAGGGGATACCCTGCCCTTTAGGCTGCGGTGATTCATTGGGTGGTGCTCCTCATGTAGGTTTCGGCGTTTCATCCTTAAAGCCTTTTTTAAAGCCTTTTTTTCGTGTAATAGCGCCTTCTTCCCGACGAAACCCTATTCGAAATATTTATAAATCATCAATCCGGGTTTCTTATCATAGGGTAGTGGGTATTATGGGACAAAACGGCCAAACGGCTAATTATAGGTACGCTCTCTTGGGCGTAGTCGGAGTGGTCGCATTCGTCGCCATTGTAGCTATCCTGCGTTCTGGAAGCCCGTTATCATTCGAATCCGACCGTGGAACTCTTGTTGGCAACGCCGTTGCCAATGTTGTCGCGGAGGCACCGATTGTCGCTACCAAGACAGTCAATAACGGACAGATTGTCGACGTGCGGATCGGGGATGTCGACCATGAACTATCGAATATCATCATCGATGATGGTGGCGTAGCACTCTTTAGCATAGATGGCGAAGTCGGTCCGTCCATCCGCGAGGGTGAGATTGCGATATTCACCCATAAAACTCTCAGGCTCGATAGTATCAAGCGAAAGACTATCGTACCACCTTGTGCCCCGGGCGGATCGTCCTGCCCGCCACCATTCACTCTGGTGAGCGCAGAAGTCACTATTACAGTATACCCTGATGGTGTCGGCGCTCCCCGCGCGGGTGATGTCCCTCCATCGTATGTGACTGCGCTCAGGTTGTCGCTCGGCGACGAGGCCACATATTCGTTCCATGGCCTTGATCATACCATCCGTTTCGACGGTATCAACTCCGGAACCACTCCCTACCTCTTCCTGCTCCTCGATGGGCAGGAGATTCCGTTGCGTTTCCAAGGAGATAGCGACCTGTTCTTCGGCAATCATATCATACGCGTACACGAAGTCCTTGTCGTGCGCGATAATGGCGTTGCGATGGTGGAACTCTGGATCTATGACAGGCGTTATGAGGATGGTTGCGTCGGCACTGGGTCGAACGTGAACATCCCCGTTGACGCTATCTGCTGCAATGGCATGGCGACGCAAGTACCTACTTGTCCTGGAGGGGCGTCTCTCCAGTGTTTCGATAGAGAGATTTACTGCGATGGAACGCAAGTACGATCGCGTTACGTGAAAACAACACTGCCCACATGCGATGTGGATGGTGTAGTATACACTGCCGGCGACTCATTCCCTGCTGGCGACGGCTGTAATACATGCACGTGCCGTGCCTCAGGCGTTATCTGCACAATGCGGGCCTGCCATGAGCCGGTCTCTTGTGAGTCGGATGCGGATTGTCCCCCGATCGAGACCTGTATCGTATCGCCGTGCACCACCTCAAAGACCGAATCCTGCGTCGGCACTTGCGAACCAAAAGGCTGTGAGTACAACGGCAAGATCATTCCCTATGGCGGCAGCGCACCCGCGGGCGATGGCTGCAACACCTGCACCTGCAGCATTAAAGGCGTTATCTGCACGACAATAGCGTGTTCGGAATCGACAGAGGAGGCCAAATGAACCGCAGCGCAACCTTTGCCGTCATCATGATGCTCCTAGTTATAGGTGCATTCGCCGTTCCGGTCATAGCTGCTGATAGCGCTCCTAGTACTAATCCATTGAGTAACTTCTGGAACTCCCTCACAAGCGGGATATCATCAATCTTTGGCGGAGAGAAGAATGTTGGTGGGCAGGCTACTACGGCGCTTGTGCGACCTGCTACATGCACGAATGATGCTGATTGGGCAAAGATAGCGGCGATGGTGGCTGCGCACCCTGAGGCGACGAAACCGCCCGTTATTTATTGCACCACTGCAGGTGCAGTTGAGCAAGTAGAGTGGCAAAGGGCGGGATTGACATCATCATTCGTGTTGTCTGATCTTTCAGCAATCAATATGTTAGCTATAGGCGAAAATCAATTGACCTCTTTGCAGTTATCGTCATTGCCCTATCTAACACAGTTGTATATCCATAATAATGTGTTCACTTCTATTTCGTTATCCTCCTTGGCCGCGCTCGAAACATTAACTATCCAAGACATTCCTACAATTACCACCATCTCCCCGTCAACGCTCTCATTATCATCAGTCCCGCGTCTGAAACAAATATCAGTGATGAACACCCAAGTATCTAGTGTGGAATTATTATCGGAGTCATATAGTGGCATTGAGCTATTGCACCTCAACGGGAATCCCCGGCTGACTAGTGTTGCATTATCTAAGCTCACAAATCTTAGAACCTTGAATGTTATTGACTCTCCCGTATCCACGTTGTCGTTAGGTTCTGATACCCAACCCTCTAACCTCGAAATTCAGAATACTGCATTGTCAATCTTATCTGTGAGCTATCGCAGTTATTCTTATGGTAAGGTTGTGATTTTCAATAATCCATCGTTGACCAGCATATCAATTCCCGCAGATTCTGCTTCAACGAGTATGGAGCGTTTATCCATCGTCCAAAACCCTCTGTTATCGACGATAACGCTCTCAGAGAATCTGGATATTAAATCTATATCTATCATCAAAAATCCGCGAATAACTGATCTGTCAGGTATTAAATTTTCTGTTATGGGTGTCGAAACACTTGATTTAAGCGAAAATGCGTTATATAGTGTTACCTTATCTAATTTGGACGTCGGTATGCTCGATTTAAACGATAACGCGTTATCGAGCGTCAGTTTATCTAATCTCAATGCCCTTACTAATCTCCAACTGGCACGCAATCAGTTGACCAGTGTATCGGGAATCGATTTCTCTACCATGCCGCTACTTCGCAGTCTCAATTTGATGAATAATAAACTATGTTCGTCGCCATACGTGCCCGGTGCGACCATTTCATTCCTTCCGCAGAACGCTGACGGTTGTCCCTCGACGCCACCCGTTTTAACGCCTCCTGCCAACTGCAATTGGGGCGCTATGTATCCGGAGAGCAAGCGAGATTGGGATATCGTGAGCGCGTGGCTTTCTGCGCAAGGGATAACAGACACGTCAGGCGTAACTTGTGATGTGAACACCGGCAGGATCGATTCATTATCCTACTCTATGATGAACATAGATTCATTTCCTATCGATGGTCAAGGCAATCATTGTCTGAACTGTTTATCTGCGTTGAGAAATATAGATCTGGAACTTAATCAGATTACTGGGAGTATNNAGTGGCATGAATAATTTGGAGCATCTGGATTTAGATAACAATCAGTTGACTGGTGAGATTCCTAGTTTGGCCGGATTGCCTAAACTGTTCACGGTGGACTTAAAAAATAATGATTTGAGTGGATCATATCCTGTGTTTCCAGGCACGGTACGTGTGGCAGAATTGGAAACTAACAAGCTCTGCGGCGTTCCGCCGGCGAGACCTGCTACTTCTACGATTTGGGAGATGACCCCGCAGGACACGAGTGCATGTCCACCGGCACCTATTGTTTGCCCCACCAGTGGTTGTTCCACCGCTATCGGTTATATCATCAATGGTGTTGCCAACCAGCCTGCTAGGGTGTGCGGGACTGCAAATGTCAAGATCAGTTGTGCTATCGAGCTCTCGGACCCGACTGAGCCAAGCCAGATTGTCGCGGTATACGGTTACGACCCGACCAATCCCACTAATTCATTACCACTGCCACCGAGCGCGTTGTGCACGTATGAATCTACAGTCACAGGCAATAAAAAATGGTATATCTACAATTGCGGCCAGCGTCCCGCAACCACCGCAGGGACACCTGCGTTCTGCACGAGCGTCGGCCGCGACTATCAAAATAATTTCCCCCGGGTGACGGTGCCGCTCACTGGTACTCCGATCGCCTGTTCAGGGACTATCTGCGAGAATGGCGTTTGCGCACCTACGAGTTGTCCCCCGTCCACCCCTCTCGGCAAGCGATACCAAGGTGGCGTCAGTGTCGGTGGTGTCGTGAGCGACTCGAACTATCCGCTCGCGGGTAGCGATTGGACAAGCGCTCCCGTTGAAGCGGCGCCGGTGCCGACTGTCTGTTGCAGTGCAAATCAATGTGCGAGCAACGATGAGAGCCTCGGCGCGGGCAGTAACTGCTACAATCAAGGCGTCATTGGCACCGTTGGAGGGGAATCATTCCAGCACTGGGTGTGCGCGCAACGACAAGGGACGAGCCAACCAGCGTTCTACAGCTGTGGAGCCGGCGGAGTCATCCAGAATACCAACGCACAATCGCACGTCGGTTACGCCCTCACAACCACAAGCGGAACGCGGTATTGCTGCGTGGCAGATGCGAGTGCTCCGCACGGTTACAAATTCACCACTTGCGGTACGGTTCCCGCATGCCCCGGGGCTACCGCGTGTACTGGCAAATCTGCAGGCTACACCTTCTGCGATCCCGCACCGAACCCCGATACCAGCAAACGGTACGAGTGTTATGAACACCAAACCCCGAGCGGCACTTGCATGGACATCCGTCCGGCACAATCCTGTACCAGCCCGGACACCTGTGTTCCAGGACAATCGGGCGCCACGTGCTCCTGTACTCCTACAACTCCGATATCCACATTATGCGCCGCAGTAGAATGCGGTTCAGTGACCGACTCTTGCGGTACTGCTCAATCCTGCGGTAAGACTTGCCAACCAGGACTATCATGCAATCAAGGCACTAATACCTGTGTTGCAACATGCAGTGATACGCGCACAAATCTGCAAGTCTGTGCAGGTCGTATCTGCGGTACTGCGAACGATAATTGCGGCGTCGCGCGTCAATGCGGTACATGCCCATCAGGCAGTTCGTGTACACCCGCCGGCCAATGCACCGTCTCCTGCCAAAATGAGTGCGCGAGTTCTGGACTGCGACAATGCGTGACCGGTACAACCAATCACAATCAATACCTCATCTGCGGTAACTATGATAGCGACCCCTGCTTAGAATGGAGCACCACTATCCAGACTTGCGCGAATGGCGAAGTATGCGATGCCGGTTCGTGCGTACCGAGTGTCTATACATGCACGCTCACTGCCGGACAGTTCTGCAGCACCACGCCGCCGTCAAATGCCGTATTGAATGCTACCGGCACCTGCCCTCCTTCACAGTCAACAGTGAGTAATACCCCGTCAAGTCAAGCCTGCTACAAATGCAACGCCGGTTACACACTCCAGAATGGGCGATGCGTCGAGACTCCCACTTGTGGCGATTTCTTCTGCGCGCCCGGATATGCGGTATGCATCCCGGATAACGGCGATATGTGCCAAGCGACGTGCTGTGCCGCAGGAAGCTCCTGTGACAACGGCGTGTGCGTCCCTACTGATCCACCCCAGCTTTGTGAAGACACTGGTGGTGAGTGGGTTGATTGCGGTTCAGGATGCGGTCCAAGAACTTGTGAGGACCCTGAGCCCATTACTCCCGGAACTATGTGCCCGCAGGTCTGTATTTCACAGTGCGCGTGCCCGAGCGAAGCGCCATTCTGGGATGCCACCCTGGGTTGCATCGCGAGTTGCGGCACGACTTGCACCGACTCCGATGGCGGTATCAATTATCCAGTCTCCGGTACTGCTATCGCATGCGAGAATGGAGGCGTGACGACTGGTATCTTGCTCGATTATCCGTTTGATCAAGACGATGCTGACGGCACCGCCATCGATGGCGCGGTATGGGATGCTACCGGCGGTCGCTTCAGTTCGGGAGCGTACCTCTTCAACGGCAACCTTTCAGCTATCGCGGCAGAATCGTTCACTTCACCTGCCGATTACACGTTCGAAATGTGGATACTCGTCCATGAGTACGACGGTTCCGGCACAGCGCTTGAAGGATACGGCACATACTTTGTTGATCGCACCACCAATACTGGCTCCGTTACACCGCTTGCCAGCCTCAAAGCGGTCGGCAACCGCTTCCTGCACCAATATCGCATCGATAACGGATCCGTCATCGGCGGTGTTCTCGGCAGTCCCATCCAGACCGGTGAGTGGCAGCATGTCGTCTGGGGTCGCAAAAAGGGAACTGAGTTATTCATCTACGTTGATGGTGTGAAAAACAGCACGCCTGACGTCATGAATGGTAGCACCCCTGCATTCATAACCATCCCTATTCCGCGCATCGGATCGCACAGACAGTATCCGAGTCAGGGCCTCAACGGGTCGATAGATAATTTCAGGCTCTACAATAGAGCGCTCTCAGAAAGCGAAATCGCAGCGCGATTCGAGATCACGTGTGGTGAACCGGTGCCCGATGCGTGCAGCAGCACGACAGTCTTGGTAGAGGCATCGTGCGAAGCAGGATCCGTCGTCACTGATAATCACCAGTGCCAAGGTAGTTGCGTCGATGGCGCGTGCGTCAACACATGCACCACCGATGCCGATTGCGGTCGCGGCATGGCCTGCGAAGACGGCATCTGTGTCGTGCCTCATAGTGTCACCTGCACCGATTCCGATGGCGGCATCAACTTCCCTGTCGCAGGAACTGCGCAGAATTGCACGCGGCAAGGCGATGTGATCGCCTGCAGTAATGATTATGCCGATTCCTGCACTGGAGCGACGCTCACCGAGTACTATTGCGCCGAATCCCTGAGCGTGCTGAACACAACGACCGTTTGCGCGTCCGGTTGCGCGAACGGCGCTTGCGGTTGCACTGTGAACGAGGACTGCCCCGACGGTGGCCGTTGCCTTGAAGGCATATGCATCCCGCCAGTCTCTGGCTGTGTGGACACGGACGGCGGAATCAATGCTATCGTCTATGGTGAGGCGTGGAACCGCACCAATGGCATGATTGATAATTGCCAGTTCGCGCAGAGCTCGGATGGCGAGCTCTACGAGGCAATCTGCACAGGCATCAACCCCGCGCACGTTCTTACTTCGTGTCCTACAAGCGCGCCGTACTGCCGTTATGGCAGGTGCGTCGCAGAGAACACCCCTGCCTGTATCGATAGCGACAACGGCGTCACACCGTACACCTTCGGCGATGTCACGTGGGCTAGCTCTCCTGGTAACGGCGAATTCGCGGACAACTGCGAGATACGAGTGATCGATGATGATCCTGATTCACAGATATACTACGACGTCCTCTCTTGTACCGGTGGCCAAGAGTGCTACGTCCGTGATTTCATATGCGCCGGATACGGGACCTTGGGGTATGCGGATGTCCGTTGCTTCGGTGGTTGCGATAACGGAAAGTGCCTTGTGGGAGGCGTCTGTAGTGACGGTCTCGACAACGATGGCGACCAGCACATCGATTACTCCAGCGACCCCGGATGCGCAGCGCCTGGCGATGACAACGAGACCGATACTTCGGACTATGATAATGACACTTGCATCGACAGTATCGATATCTTCCCGGCTATCTACAGCGTAGACTCTGATCTCGATGCGATCCACGATGATTGCGACAATTGCCCCTTGATCGCGAACCCCGACCAGGCCGATGGTGATTCTGACGGCATTGGAGATGCGTGCGATCCCGATGGACCGCCAACCAGTTGCACCGAGACCGACGGCGGCTTGGATCCTCAAGTATATGGTTCAGCTACATACTGTGATGGTGACAATTGCACGACCATAAATGATACCTGCGGCTCCACTGCGTACTTGTGGGAATCCTTATGCAGTCCCTTTGGATCCGATATCTCGGGACCTGAAGTCACCTATGTTTCCTGCCTATTCGGTTGCTCTGCGGGCGCGTGCTTGCCAGAACCGAACACTCCCGCTGCCTGCATGCTCGTTTCATTCCCTGGCAACCGCCTAGAGTTACGCGAACCATTCAGCAGCATAATCGGCGAGTTCAGCAATACGCAGCTCTCCGGACTACGAAGCGGCAGGATAACGACTTCTGAAGGGACGTCGAACTACACACAGAGATTGCGACTGGGCCATCCGTACGCTGGTGAACTGCAATCCATCGCGGTGAATTATGTGACGAACGATGGTGCTGATGATGAAGTCCGCGCCGATTACCTCGTCGTTGAAAGCGTGAAGCCGTTCCTCGAGTATGAGTTGCTCTTCGATCCTGCGCTCGAGGGTGAGCTTGAAGGCAACCTGATCCGTGATTATGAAGATAGAGTCCTCAATATCGCAGGGAAAGATTACGCTATAGTGCGTGCTTCGCTTGCGGCATCAGGCCCGGTATCGCTTCTCCTCATGGGCGGTTCTACCTCCGATGACATCCGCGAGAACGAGACAAAACAATACATGATCAATGGTGTGGCCTACACTGTGACGCTCTTGGATGTCATTGATGTCTCAGGAGAACCTCTCCGTGCTAATTTCAGCGTGAACGGAGAGCTACTGCCCCTCCTTGCGGAGGGCGATATCGATGTCCTTGCGGGCGGTTTACAGTTTGGCGTACGGGATCTCTTGATCAACCCCCGCGAAGGCGCAGCCAGCTTCTACCTCGGAGCGGACAAATTGGTCCTTGCCGACACCGATGTGAGCGATGATACCTTCACGACAGGCTTCATAGAGGTAAACGATGATATCACTGCGAATGGTGTGCTCAAGATATCGGGCGGCATGACTGGCCCGGATACCTTCGGCATCAACTCCATCGCCTACCGGGTGTCGATGGAGAGTGCTGATGGCAGTGGTGGTGTAGGTTATGTCCCTGCGGGCATGAGTGTGCGCGACGTCATGGACGAACCAGAACTCCTCATCAGCGACCAGCTCGATATCAAGTATCTTGGTCTCCTCAACCGTTCGACGCACAGTTGGTCGATCGCTCCATCGGCGGACAATAAGACGTACTTGCTCACGATGCAGAATGCCCTCGGAACCATCTATACAGTTCCGTTCCTGAGCGCTTATGATGGTGTTCTCCGGTTCGGCACTCCTACAAGCGACTTCGTCTTTATCGAAGCTCCAATCGGCTTCAACGATACGTTCCCCATCTCGAGCGCATCGAACGAAGATGTGATAAGTAGTATCTTGCGATTCGTAGGGTACAATGCAACGACACGCGCGGCTTTGTTCAATGATATATCAACCGGCGAGCAGTACACGGCCGTCCTGAGTGAATCAGGAGCAGGAAATCTGGTGGTGGGAGGAACGACCCACGCAGTCCAGTTGCAACCCGGCGGCGTCACCATCAAGGTTGATTTGAACGGCAACGGCCTATCGACCACGTATGATGACGACGATGTCGTATTCTTCCGCAATGACAATGCGCCCTATGTCTTCACAGCGCTCTTGCCGGGCGATATCCAATCGTACCCGCTCACACCCCTCTTCTCTGTTGTGGGTGATGGTACGAACCTCTCTGGCAATGGCGTCATGAATGCGACAGTCGCGCTCGTCCCCCGATATGATGGTGTGTCCTACAGCGATGAAGTCATCGCATTCACGATCGGTGTGAAGAATGGATTGCTCGATGTAACTGACACGTATTATGAAGGCCCGAATGACGACGTTACGTTCGCGCCGTGGGGTCACTTCGAGATCGGAGACATGTCAGACAACAGTGCAACGCAGACAGGCATGACTGACTTCGGAGCGCTCATCACCACTGCCGATGGAATGGCAGATACAATCAACGTTGACTATCCCCTCCTGCCGCGATACGCGAACGCGCTTGTCTGCGTGGGCGATATGGCTATCACGTCGTGCATCGATGGCATCGACAATAATAACAACGGCCTTGTCGACTATCCGGAGGACCCGACCTGCACCAGTATCAACGACACCGAGGACGGTATCTGCGGCAATGGCATTGTGGAGTCTGGCGAGCAGTGCGATGATGGCAATACCGTCAACCGCGACTCATGCTCGAACACCTGTCGCCACAACGGTGGCGGAGGCGGCGGTGGAGGCGGCGGNNAAAGCCCGTCCCTGAGCCCGAATCCGCGACTATCGATGCGTCGTTTGATCGCACGGTGGCGGTCTCTCCGCTCACCATCATCGATTACGAGGTAGATGTCTCCGCAGGCAGCAAGAAGCGCCTGGAGGGCGTCGAGGTATCGCTTGATGTCCCGGAGGATTGGGAGTACAGCGGCGAGGTGGACCTCGGAGATATCCCTGCCGGTGAATCGCGTACCGCGCGTTTCAGGATAGTCGTCGGCGGGATGACTGATCGCCAGGCGTCCATGCGTCTGCGCGTCCATGGCAGCAATGCCGATGATATCGACGAGGTGGTCGGTGTGACGGTCGACTTGCCGAAGTTCCTTGTGAAGGCGAAACCACGACTTGAGGCGTATGCCCCGAGCGACAAGATCCCCATCTACGAGATCGTGTATAATGCGGGATCGCGGC
This sequence comes from Candidatus Woesearchaeota archaeon, assembly GCA_013331575.1. Taxonomy (GTDB): domain Archaea; phylum Nanobdellota; class Nanobdellia; order Woesearchaeales; family UBA525; genus UBA525; species UBA525 sp10207u. Next base: position 410 of record DUGD01000088.1, on the reverse strand, counting down.
CCCTCGAAGGACTCGAGATAGAGATGAACGTGAACGACGGCAAGAAGACCTTGACTGTCGATTATCACGGCACATTCAATGTCGCTCCAGGAGGGCGTAAGGTACGCATCTACACGATGCCCGCATCGCAAGTGCTCGGTAAATCCGCGGTGACGAGCGGTGTGCTCCGTCAGACGGGCCGTGATATCGAAGCGAGCGAGAACCAGATACCGCCGTCACGCTGATATCGCGAACGACTATGCTTACTAGCAATCATAATCATCCAGTAATGCGAGGTGCATCCTATGTATGTGTTCGGAATCGATCTACCCGTGCCGGAGATACTCCTGGTCATGGTCATCATCTTCATCATCGCGCTCATCTTCATCTTCGTGCAGATGCGCAACATCACCTACCACATCGGCGTGCTC
>DUGD01000072.1 GCA_013331575.1 Candidatus Woesearchaeota archaeon | reverse complement strand
ACCCGGTACTGCGACGGTCTCGAACATGTTGCGTATAACGCAACGCAAGAGAACCGTTTCCGCAAGGAGTTGTCGGTTCAAATCCGACCGTCGGCGCTCATCGTTCTTATCATCACTCTGGCGCCACGGTCGGGCATGGAGTGGAAACGACAACGTCCGACCGTCGGCGCTCATCGTTCTTATTATCACGCTGGCGCAGCAGCACGACCGGGAGAACCTCCGGAAAAGCCGGACCGTCGGCAATCGTCTTCCCGACCACACGACAGGGATCGCACCTCGCGCTGTGGGAAAAAAATAATATTGCGCATAACAAAAAGAATAGGTACATAGATAACCGAAGAAATAATTAATCGAAACAATAATAGACAACGATATTACGCTCAACCAAGATCATCGAGGCGATCCCAATGGCCTGCCGGATCCGCCGCGACGCTTGTATGTCCGAGGAAGTCGAGTTTAGGCGTCCTGGAGTACGCGACGAACTCCTTCTGCAAGGCGAACGTATCGATGAACGTCGATATGAGCGCCTCACGGATGTAATCCGGGTCATCGCGGTACTTCTGGACCTCCATGCCGCGCGTGCGCAAAAGCGCGTCGAGTACCTGCTTGTCGCGGAACTGCGGCGTCGCGATTGCGTTCAACATGTTCTACAGGAAGAACCGCTTGTTCTTCGCGATGAACTCGAAGAGATTGGGGCTGCCGACGATCTTCTCTGGAGCGCTATACCCCCAGTTGAGGCTGCCCGCGATAGTCTTGAGCTTGAGATGCGCGTGCGATAAGCCGCGTTCGATGATCTCCTCCATCGGCTGCACTGGGAAGGGGAATTGCCCGTAGAGGATGCGCGTGTGCTTGCGGAATTCCTTGCTATCATGCAGGAACAGGATATGCCGGAAGAGGTACTCATCATCCTCAGGGAAAAGATGGACGCCAAGATGCTTCGCGCCAGGAGCGTGCGAGGCATCGCCCTCGACCACTTTCCCGTCGAGGACCGCGGGGCAGGTACCGCGCAGGACCTTGTGTGCTGCCTGCACATCGTGCACACGGACCCAATTGTCGAAATCGCTGTAGAGCGCAGGGTCCTTGGTGCGAGCGGCTGAGCCGTACAACAGCGCGCCCATGAAATTATCGCCGAGTTTCTGCTTGAACCACTCGATGAACGGATAGTCTTTTATCTCGTCCGCGCCGACGTCCGCCTTGCGCGTCCGTATCTTGTAGCGCGTGCTGCCGAGCGGCATCTCACGGATATAATCGATGAACTGCAGTTTCATGTCCGATAGCGCGTCGTGCCAAGTCGTCTTGTCAGAGAGGTCGCCGAAGAGGAATGGATAGCCGGGTCGCTCGTTGAGGTGACCGTAGAGCCGACCAATCATATAGAGGCGGTTGAGCGTGTGCGCTTTGTTCACCACAGTGCCGAGCGACATGCGATCATGCACTATTGCCGCGTCGAGCGTCGCGCCCTTCGCTTCGGTCTCGCATTGCAATTGCAATAGGATGCGGTCGGATTCGGGTATCCAGTTCGCGTCCACGCCGAAGAGCTCTTCGAGCGTATCAGAAGGCATCTTGTGCGTGATGCGCTTGAACGTTGTCGGGAGATAATCCCGGAAACCGCGGATGACCTGGAGACTCCAAGGGTTGACGAGCGTCTTCGAGTCGGCAGTGGAGAGGAGATCGACGACATCTTTGCGGGTCGGCACGTCATCGAAGACGACCGGTTTGACATATTCGAATTTCTCCTCGTAGGGAAGTCCGGGGACTTGATAGTTACGGCCTATTGTCTCGTACAGAATATTCGCCATTGCGCCACCTTGCATATGGAAAGCGCAAAGCGGTATTTAAGCATTCTCCAGTATGCAGAGCTGTAGGCGCAATCATGTAACGGTTGCTGCGGAGTATCTGCCCGCTTCGCGGGGTTTTACGACCAGCGGAGTTCAACTATACAGAAGGACCTGCATGAGCAGCACGCCGAGATAGCCAAAAAAGAGTATGCCGCCCTCTAGGCGGCTGATACGCCGCCTTGTGACGAGGAAGATGAGGAGCGCGAAACTCATGATGACCATCACCGGGATGTCGAACCGTATCCATCGGGGATCGAGCGTGATAGGCGCGACAAGCGAGAGCAGTCCGAGCGTGACGAGGAGCGTGAAGATATTGCTACCGAGAGTCTCGCTCACCACGACATTATCCATGCCGCGCTGGCCTGCCTTGTACGCTGCGACGATATTCGGTATCGACGGCCCTATCGCGCCGAGCGTGAGACCGATGATGAGGTCGGAGATGCCTGAGCTCTCCGCGATGCGCGTCATCGCATCGGCAAAGAGCTGCGATCCGACAAGAAGGAGTGCAGCACCTAGCACGAACGTGAGTACTCCGGCACGCATCTTGCCGAACTGCAGGCCGATCATGTCGAGTTCGACCATCGTCTGCTTGAGGTCTTTCTCGCGCAGTTCGGCGCTTTTGAGCCGTTCATCCTCCCAGACGGTTATGATGTACGGGATGAAGAGCAGGAATAGCGCCAGACCTTCGAACCGGCTGATGACGCCATCATAACCTATCGCCATGACGACGACTGCGAAGACAACGGAGAAGACGCCGTCGCGCACGATGATCGCTCGTTCTACATGGATGGGCTTGAGAAAACCGTTGAGACCGGTCATGAGACCGATGTTGCACAGGATCGACCCGAAGATGACACCGAGGCCGATCACCGGATGTCCCATCCACGTCGCGATGAGCGCCACGAGGATCTCTGGCAGGCTCACCATGATGCTGACGAGGATGATACTGACCGCCGAACGCGAGGTACCCATTTTCTTCGCGAGCGGCGCGATGCTGTCCGTGAGCCAATCGGACCCTTTGCTGAGGGCCACAAGACCGAGGAGCAAGAGGAAGCCTAGGTAGAGATACTCGCCGAACATGCCCTCCGTTCGAGAACGGTAATTTATATATCTGCGGGCGAAGCTTTTTAAGCACCTGCCGCGGCACCGGCGCAATGGCAACTGTACTCCTCGAAACCACCAAAGGCGACATCAAGATCGAACTCTTCAACGACGCACCATTGACTGCGGGCAATTTCCGCAAGCTCGTCGAGCAAGGATTCTACGACGGCACGACGTTCCACCGCGTCATCCCCGGATTCATGGTCCAGGGCGGCGATCCCGACGGTGACGGCACAGGCGGTCCGGGATACACCATCAAGGATGAGTTCCGCCCCGGGAACAAGAATGATCGCGGTACCATCTCGATGGCGAACGCCGGTCCGAACACGGGCGGATCGCAATTCTTCCTCAACGTGGTGAATAACAACTTCCTCGACAAGAAGCACCCGACATTCGGCAAGATTGTCGCGGGGATGGACGTGGTCGACGCTATCGCGAACACGCCGCGCAACCGCAACGATAAGCCATTGACTGCTGTCATCATAAGGAAAGCGAGCATCACCGAGAAGTAGGCGGGCAGAAGCGAAGAATGCGGTCCACAAAAGCGGCGCCACAACAGACAAGAATCGGCAATGTGTCTAAGAGCCAACTAATGCAGCACTTAGCGACCGCGCTTTTGCCGACGCTATAGCGGTGCGAATACTGATGTCGGCAGCATGCACACAAGAGAAAGAGGGCATGAATAGACACAAACGACGCCATTTCTATATGCTATGTCTACATCGTAGAGAGACCGACCGAATGAGGCAGTGAGACGGCCCAGAATCAACCATGGCAAAGGCGTACAGCGCGATCTCCAGCAGTAGGCAGCCCTGGCAGACATACGCGCATTGCGATCGGATTACGCAATCCGCAAGCAACAAACTAAGACTTCTATGACGGTCGGAGAGCGGAGGGACAACAGATGGCGCGTAAGAAGGCGGTGTGCCACTCTCTGCACGACAGCAAATACTACCGCCGAAAAGATACCACTTTTCAGAGGCTAAAACAAAAATCTTTATAAATCGATACAAATAACCACTGTGCAATAGTATCAAATGCAGGACGCTCTACAACACCGCTGTGGCGCATTCGAGACGAGCACCCTGCAAACCCCGCAGTAGACAAGAAAGAGGCATCAATGACACTCCGCACCTGGATCACCATCGGAAACGCCCTGAGACGGAAGCAAGAACCCGTAGCAGAACCGCTCAATAAACTGGTGAACTACGCTATCGATAACCGCACGCAATCACCGGGCGAGAACGTGGGAAGAAAGACGGGAATAGTGGTGGGAAGAGCCATCGAACGCGGGAAAGAGACCCTTGGCAGACTCGTCACCGCGGGAAAAAAAGAGGCATACACGATACGCGAAGCGACGGAACGAGAGGTCCTCATCGGCCAATACGATGATCTCGTCGATCGCATAGAGAGCCTGGCATACAACCACCCGGTCAAATACGCACGGAGCAATGCAGGAACCACCGTCGCATTCGAGAGCGACGGCGCGAAGAACCGCAAGTATAACCTCAGCATAGAAACGCCCACATACACAGAGACGATAGCGATCACGTTCAACGGTCGCTTCACACACGAAGAATTCTCACGCACACTCACAGCATACGGCAATGCACTCCTCGAAGCGCGGAAAGGCGCGCAAGGGCTTAGCGAACTGCATCAGGAGGCAGAACGTAGCATCGATGGAAAAAGAACCGCGACCGCCACCCAATACAACGAAGACGGGTTCGCATACACAGCGACGCAGATACCGGCCCGATTATCCCGCAGGTATTTCTCCATCACGTACCGCGCGCAACCGAAGACACGAACCAATGCACGCGACACACAGACAGGAACACAGCAGAACGCATACCCCCTCGAACGAGATGGAGCCATCACGCAAACAACGACGGCACAACCATACCAATGATACAATACCAAACACGATACCGCACACAGCACCATACACAATACTACGCGGATAGGCCATCACACCTATAGCGCGCTCATCAATCAGACAGAGAACGAACATACGCAAGACACACGAGGCAACACATGGCTCAAGAACCCAATCGATCATTACCTCCATGGCTCATCGCACTACGCAACGGAGCCCAGTCGCTCTCCGATAAGATAGACGACGCGAAAGGACGCGCTGTGACGAATATCGGAAAGCACGCGGCACAGACGGCGGGAAACACCGCGCGCGCGAGCGCCAAGGGATTGCTATCATACGCGGGAACAAAGCTCTCCGAAGCGGCAAAAGCGGCCGATAAGAGCATGCTCACGAGCGAAGATACGCCGGCAACGCAAAAACTCGCGATCATCGGCGCGCTCATAGGCGGCAAAGCGGAACGCGCGTACAGAAACGCGAGCGAACTGGTGAAAGAGATCAACGAGAAGTCGAAGGCATACAGCAAGGCGGTCGGCAGCTCGACCGATCTCCGCGCAATGCCCGGCATGAACGCTGCGATCGACGAGATAGTCTCCTGCTACGAACGCCAAGGGACATTCACCTACAAAAAACGCGGAGACAACTGCGCATTCGATGTCCGCGCGGACACAAAGGAGATCAAAGTCATCTACGCGGGCGAAGAGGCAAGCGCCGACTTGATACGAACATGCACCGGGACCGTCACGCTCCAGAGGAAAGCGGACATAGACGCGCTGGCGATGCTTTCGCCCGCGCAGCAGTACCTCGCGAGTGCACTCCGTGAGGCAAGGCAGTACGATTCCTGCAGCACCATCGATGAACGCGTCGATGATCCTACGCTGCAACTCCCGGGAATGCACGTGCTGCTCTCCATCGAGCACGCGGCCACCGATAACTCGGAGCAGAGATCATCGGCGACATTACGACTGTGCTCGAAGAGATCGACCGCGTTCGAGATAGCATTCAGCGATACGTACACGCCGAACGCGTGCTACGACGCCGCGCAGGATGGAGCGCAGAACCATCAACGATAGGCCGAACGTCTAGCGCTCAACAAAAATAGAATACACAATCATGCGGATGAGAACCACCATACGGAGGAACACCGCACACAGACAAACATCATACCAGAACACAACAGCAAAACACTGAACCAGAATACAACACTACACAAGAAATAGAACGGAGGAACACCATGAGATTCAACAAAGACGAGATCACAGACAAGCTCGGCCAAGGCCTGGGCGCGGCAAAATCCGCCGCCGCAGAAGTCATGCGCGAGTATCACGTACCAGAACACCTCAAGAGCGCAGCATCAAGCACGAGAAATTACGTGGTCGCAGGCGCTAAGGCCGCAGGCGAGGCAGCAACACAAATACCCGGTTACAACAGCGAAGTAAAGAAGAACGCCATCAAAGCAGGCATTGGTTTCGGCGCAGGAATAGTCGCAGGAGTGTTTCTCCCCGGCCCCATGCTTCTCTACGCCATTGGCGGAAGCCTGTACGCGGCAAAGAAAGGCATCGATGCGGTGAAATCGATCGGCCCAGAAAGGAGACCGTGAGGTGCACCATGAAAGATGACGTTATCGATGCTGAAATAATCGATGAGACTGTCGAAAACGGCAGCACGCTCAAGAACCATCAGAAGAAGCTATCGACCAAACTGATGCGCGCGGGAAAAGTGAGCGATCTCTGGAAAGGGGATCTGTACGCATTCCAACGAGGAGCACTGCGGATACTCTCAGCGATACCCGGCCTGAGGAAGACCGTGGAAGACGTCAAGCCGACACAGATGCTCGACAACAATCTCGCGCAATACACCGAGATGGAAGTCGCGCTCGGCCGATCCATCGCGGCATCGAAGGAACGGGCTAGCGAAATCGACGGTGCCATCAGACATTTCCGTCGCGTCATCAAACGCTCGAGCACGTTGTTACCCGCGTACTCACGAATCGAAGACGGAGAGGAGAAAGGACTCATCCCCGATCTGAAAACGCGTATCGCTGCAATCGACGCAAATCTGAAGACCCTCGGCTACGACCCGACCGATCCCGACCTCAGCATACGCATGACCGAAGAGATGCGTGCATACGTGACTCAAAGCACGGAGCTCAAAGGAGTCTTAGGCATCTACACCCGACGCGCATCGATGCACCGGGCGAGGCTCACAGTCAAGACGCAGGGCATCGATGAGCTGGCGGCAGGAAAACGCAGCGTGGAATCGACCTTGTGCGCGGCAGAGGAGAAACTGATGATTGTGCGAGTGCGCGCGCAGACCGCGCAAGAGGTCGCGAAAACGACGGCGTACAATCTGCGATTGCAAGAAGCGATATACGGCGCCCACGACAAAGAGGCGAGCTTGCGCATGACGCTCAACGGCCTCACGATCATGATAGCAGAGGCGAACAAGGACCTCACGCGCGTGCTCGAAGAGAGCAAGATACCGATGATCGATCCCCGCGTGCTCGCATACAGCGATCGCGCAGCGGCAAGACTCACCGCGGATTTGAACACGTTCCGGCTCGAAGCTCCGAGGACACAGAGTGTCCTGGGAGCGGCGTACAAAGAGCTTGGCGCGTCTCCAGGACAGACCGCGGAAGAGCTCCAGATGGTCTACGATGAACGGACGGCGACCGCGACACCCGAGGAACGCGCGAGGATCAACGATGCGTTTTCAGTACTCGTACCCAAACCCGAGACGCAACAGAAATATCTCCCCGGGTGAGCATTGGCAGTCCGTATCCTGACAGGGGATGAGAAGGCATCCTATTTCGAGAACCTCCTGCAAGCGCTCGATACAGCGCAAGAGGCGTTACCGGGAGATGCAGGACGGTTCGCGAAGATACTCCGCATCGCGGAATTCGGGAAAGACCTCCCGTCTCTCGACAGGATACTGATAGACTCGGACACAGGCCTGCCCGTGAAGCACCTCTTCGACGTGCTCTCTGCGCATAAAAAGGCGATAGAGCTGGAACACCCGATGTCGGCCGAAGCGCGCATAGGATTGATAACACGCATCAAAGAGGATATCTACAGGAACAACTTCGATTTCGCCGAACAACTGGGGAACCTCAAAGAATGCCTGTTCTCCGAACGCCTGCGGAACATGGATTTCCGGGCCGATGTCTCGATAGATGTGACGGCAGGGCCCACGCTCGACAAGGGCGTGCGACGCGATGTGGTGGTCCGAGGATATGATTATGTCAAGGGCGGCATCATGCGCTACGATCTGCAGGTCTACGAACTATCCAAGGGCGTCGTAGGAGGTCTCGTCAACAGCGTCACTGGACGGCACACGTTCTTCTCGACGCACACCGGCTCGCCGAAGCCTAACAAGAACCTTCGGTCGACGGTAGACGATTGTTTCGGGTCCGGCGCGAAGAGATGGTTCGAAGCGTTCGGGAACAACGATTTCGCACGCGTAGGATCGGTCCGCATCCAGCATATCAGGGGATTCTACACGAATGAATCCACCTCGGATGACCATCTCGCAGACATCGCCAGATCGAACGGCGGATGGATACTCGATATCGAAATGATAGAGAGAGAGGACACCGACGTGACGTTGTGCGAGGATTTCACTGCGGAATTCCTGGATCCGAAGTACACCCCTGAGATAGTGACTGAGAACCGCAAGTATCTGATCACATCCGATGAAACAAGAGCTGCGGCCAGAGAGTACGCGCGGAGCAGGACAGAGTACAGGTGCGAGGTACTGTGATGATCATCGAAGGACAACGACGGGATGAGTACGCGAGAGCGCTCGCGATGATAGGAGTAGAACACAGCATCCCGTACAGAGTAGATATCGACGCGAGAGGATTCTCTGAAGAAGTGGCTGCCATCGCAGGCACCGACCGATACCTCGGTCCACGGGCGATCATAGTAGCACCGGAACAGCTGAGTGACACAGCGACTCTGGACGATACAACGAAGATATGCGTCGCTCAAGGAAACCGTTCGGGCGCGAACAGCACGATAGACGGGATGCTCCGCAACTTGCGATGGAGCGACGATATCACGACATTATTGAAAGGAGGATCGGCAGTCCTCCACGTATCGGTTGTCGGCGCCGAGGATGCACGAGAGCGATATTCGTCGATCGGAGCCCCATACAGCGTGGTCGGTGAACCATACGCCGGCGCCGATGCCGTCGACAGCGTAACGGCCGTTATCGGAACGCTCGACACTCCGCGATACGACGCCCGAAACGCACGCAGGATACGCGAAACAATAGAATCATTGACTGCTGATGTCGATCTCTTGTTCAACAAGAAGCGCATGCTCCAGTTACGGGCAGAATACGCCAGGGCATTCGGGATATTCGGGAATCTATCCGCCGCAAAAACCGAGTTCACGATTTCCTACGATGCTCCGATAGCCAAGATGGACACGGCATACAATGACATATTCATCATCAAAGGAGTGAAAGCGCCCATTGTATTCCCAAGACCTGCAACGGCAAGCAACACACCTGGCAGTCATGAAGACGCCCAAAACAAACAAGATAGAATCAACGGCCACGAGCACAACAGGATACTCGATGCGCTCTTTAGCGCCGGCCTCATCGCGTACGATCTGACAAGAGGGTCGGAACGCATGGACCGGATGGAAGAGAACATCATGCTGCAAGTCGGCCACTTCTTGACGACAGAGGCGATCACGGCGCCGCAGGCGTTGCTTAGCGATAAAGACAGAAATACACTCCACGCTACAGCGAACCAATTGCTCACCCGCTCGCTCAAAGGATTCGAACGCTACAAGATGTTCCATCGGCTTGCGAGCGATAGGCTCATCAATAACTACTCGTTCGGATATAAGGCGAAATCATACTTGCAGAATCTGCTACGTAACGACTGGAGCAAACTCAAAGATGTGCTCTACGGAAAAGTGAACCCGAGCGCAGTACCTGTCGATCTACGCGTGAATCTTATCTATAGCGTCGATCCCGCAGACATCCATACGCGAGAGATCCTTGCACGCATGACGCCCGACGATTATCCGGAACAATTCATGTACCATCGCGAAGGATTCAACGATCAGATGCGGACAGCCGACGACATGAAACGGAAGGCGATCATAGAGCGCATGAGTATCTTCAGCGCAGAGACAGGTGTGGATATACGGTTGGAGGATGGATCATGACCATAATGATCACCCACCGGCAAAGTGACAATCACATCGTTAGCTTGGAGCAAATAATACCCGAACGAGAGAACATACTCGGCCAGTCAGAATACAAGAACCCGGTATCCGACCTCCAGACCGCATTGGCCGAACTGATGGCGCTCTATAGCACCATACACATGAAAGAGGAAGAGCAAGATCTGCGGCTCGATGGCACAGAGACAATGCCGTCGAAAGTCCTCCAACGATGGGTCGAACGCGGCAAGATAACCCTGTATCCTGAGTACACGACCACACTCTCGGACATCATGGACAAAGATCATCCTGATTATATCACTATCAGGAACAAGCTATTCACCGGCGAGTACCAGCGGCAGATCGAGGCTGCACGATACCGCGCCACACAAGCGCCGACCGACATCGAGACAGCGCAGACGCTCGAAGAAGCGCTCCAGGATGCCATCAAGGACAACGACACGCAAGTACTCAAAGGGATGATAGGACAATTCCAGAATCCGTATCTCTACATAAGGGAGCTGGTCCAGAACTCCCTCGACGCGAGAGCGAGCAAGATACGCATCGACCTCGGCAAGGATGAACGCACAGGTCTCGGCACTATCTGCGTCGAAGACGATGGGATGGGGATGGACGAAGAGACCATCAAGAAGTACTTCCTCACCCTGTTCGCTTCATCGAAAGAGGACGATCGATCGACCATCGGACGGTTCGGTGTCGGACTAGTGAGTATTTTCGCTCAACGTCCTAAATACGTCAAGGTCGAGACTGCGAAAGAGGGCGCTGACCCGATGAAAGTCATCATCGGCAAGGTCTCCGATGGTGCCCCTGCGAAGATTATCAAGCCCGGAGCGGGAACCATACAGAAAGGCACAAGGCTCACGCTCTACGTCGATCTCGGCGAGGACGCGATGTCAGAAGTGGGGAGAAAGCTGCGCAACGAGCTCGTCAGTACATGCGCGTACACCGCGACGCCCATCAGCTTCGGTGGGAACGTCATCAACAAAGATTTCGACATCGAAGCGCCGGTAAAGGTGAAATTCGGCGGGAAAGGAATCGAAGCAGTCATGGCGTTGACGGGCAATTCCGCATACACGCTCATGAACCACCGCCTCGTCATCCTCAACGGCGAATATTTCACACCGCTATCCTCAGGGCTCGAACTGCTCATCAACTCGAGATATATCGATTACAACATCTCCCGTAACGACGTGATGCAGAACACCAAGTACAAGCAGATCCAGAAACGGGTCGATAAAGCGCTAGTCGACCTGGCGAGCGAATCATTCAGATGGCTCGAACGCCACTACCTCTCGCCAGAACAAGAGCATAGACCGACAACGAGAAAATCCGTCTTCGCGTGGGAACGCGAGAGGGCAATGCTCCCGAAAGAAGTCAGGGAGAGAATCGAGAAGGAAGAACGCGAACTCCAGCTCGTCTGGTGGCACGTCCATCGCTACGTGGAAGAAGAGAAACGCGAACAACAGCCATCCGGGCTGATGCGAGCATTATCGGGACCGCTCAGAAAAGTCGGTTACACGAAGACATTCCGCTTGGACGAACGCATCCTCGAGGCGAAGATATTCAACGATTACAAAAACAACCCTGTGTCAGTCGGCCAAGTGCTCGACGCCCTCAGAAAAGAGGGTACGATATTCGTCGGAGAAGACACCCATCTGGCGCAGGAAGCGGCGGCAAAAGGCATGCTGGTGATCAGAGACTACGAAGCGAAAAGCCTCAGCGCGCCTCGATACTACCGCGAGGACGCAGGGAATATTGATAATATCGATCCACGATACAAGCTACTGATGCAGATCGGCACCGTGCGACGGCTCAGCGACGCATTCCACGTCTCGCAAGAAGTGTCCCGTTCGCTACTATCGACAAAAGAGACAGAATTCCTCGAACAAGCGAACGCTGCACTCCGAGCAAGACCGGGCCTTGCCAGGAAGATATCAAGCATAGAGATCGGGAACTTCAAGATGGATGTCGGATCGAGCGCGCTCTCAGGCAGAGAGACACCCATAAAACCATACGCTTCGACGAATAGATCGAACCTGCACTACAAAGGCGGAACGGGATACGGCGCGAGATCCCTCCACAGCAAGAAGACGCCATTCCTGGAGCGCCTACGGCAGTACCTCCACGATAGCGACACCATACTCATCAACCCCGCACACCCCTACATCGCGGACATCATCAGATCGCCCGCTCGCATAGACGATCTCTTGACGACGCTCGCTGCAGAAGTGCGATGCCCGGAAGGATTCCCGGCGCAAAGTGCCCGTGAGATGAGACCTTCATTCCCAATAATGCAATACTTCAAACGCCTCAACCACATGTTGCCCGGGCGATCAATGCGAAGAACACCCTCAGAGGATGATTACTGATGAGCCTCAATGAACTGCTTGACGACGGCGATATGGTGCTCGAGGATCGCGAGCGAGGATTCACAGTCGACAATAAAAAGATGTTCGAGAAGCTATCGACGAAAAGAACAACGGATAACCAGACCGCGTACATCAGCGATCTTATCGACTTCGCGATGCAGAACAACGCAGGCACCGTCGCGGTAACGGCGAAACCGAAACTATTCGAGATATCAGTGACCGGCGCAGGCCTCACAAAACAGCAATTGGAAGCGGTGCTCGCGCTTGCGCACCAGCAAGTCATCGATAATCGCTTCTCGAAGATCGCCGGTCTCGCACGCGGCATCGGCGCCAATCTCGGGAATGAGAATCTCCGAAGGATCACCATCGATACACGGGCCGAAGGAGAGGAAGGATCGTCGTATGAGCTATCGAATGTCCTTGAGAACGGCATCATGCCGAAAGAGATGGCACCAAACCTCAAAGAACCAGGATTCCGCATANNAAGAATGCGATGCATTCACTACCAACGTTCTTCGATCGCCCATCATGGCTTCGCGAATCGATAGAATACAAGAAACTCAGCACGATGACGTTCTACACCGATGTCGACATCCGGCTTAACGGCAAACGCCTGAACAGAGCGTACGATATCGATGACGCGCTCATCAAGCGAGCGTTCAAGCGCAAAGGCATCGAAGGCGTAGTGGCGATACCGAAAGAACGATTCGATGAAGAGTACAATGCGGTGCTCGCCGACGTCACACTGGTGCGCAACGGCATGCAAAAAGAGATCTACACGAGAAAAATAAACCGTTTCGATACGACGATAGACCGGAAGCTACTGAACACAAGAGTGGCAGGAATCCTGAATTCGGAGCGTTTCAATCTCGATTTCTCCGGTGACAAGATAGTCAGGGATACCGACTTCGAGATGGTGCTCGCCGCGGCAGGAGAGGAAGTCCTCGCGCTCTACTCCACACTGGCAGACGAGTACACCGCGCTAGTACCGACGGTCTACGACGCGTCCACTGCGGGGGTCCGTGCGAAGTTCCCGATAGGCGCGCAAGTGCCATTCATCTACGACAGCGCCCGCGGCAGCATCAAATGGGGCGAGAAGAAGAAGTTCGAGACGTTCGAAGACCAACGCCGCAACCTCATCGATTTCGTCACGAATAACATCAAACCGTCAGACGCGTTCGCCGCAAACAATAACGAACTGCTGCGCAAACTCATCGACGCGCCGCTCTTCCAGCGCGTCTACGACGTTCCAAAAGGAAATCTAACGCCCGGCACCGAACGAAAAACCGGACTGGTGAGCCTCAGCGACATCGTCCGCGCCATCGACGCCGAACAAGAGCTGACGATACACGAGAGCATACACCTAGCCACGAAAGGCGACATCACCATCTATGCAAAATCAGACGTCGAGAAGGCGTTCCTCAAGAAGATCGTCGCATACAGAGAGGCTCAGAAACCCGATATCGCTCCAGCGCAAAACAACCTCGAGACCATGTATGATAAGATATCGCAACGCCCCACGACGGTCAAACAGCCCGACACAGGTCCGCGCATAAGACCGGGATTCAAAGCCGCGGCGTACGGAACCGCCGCCATCGGAGCGACAGCGCTCCTCGCCAACGGAATAGCAGCCACCGTGGCGGCCGGCGCCGCAGCGAGCATGGGCACAGCACTCATCGGCGCAGCAGGAGTAGCAGCCATACCCTTAGGCATCAGGTACCTCGATAGGAAAATGGATAAAAAATACTCCCGCGCGTTAGAAACAAAAGTCAACGATCCGATGAAAGAGACGATCCCCGAACGTATACTCCGGACCATCGACCAGCATGTACTCGATCCAACAGCGGTGGCGATTGACAAAGGCATCGGCGCAGGATTCGACCACATCCTGATACCGTCAATAAACGGCCTCTGGCGCGGAACAGTCTGGTCGTACCATACGACGGTAGCAGGTTGCAAGTACGCAGGAAAGAAAACCGCGATAGCTGTGAAGACGACTGCAGGAGTCGTACGGAACGTGGCAGCATTGACATACGATCATGCACTCACACCCATAGGACACGGCATCAGCACAGTGACTAAAGGAGTGGTGTACGGCACCGGAGCGATAGTCGGAGGCATATTGTTCGGAGTAGGAGCAGCGGGCAACTATTGCATCGCGCGGCCAGCGAAATGGACATTCCGTGCCGGAACGAGAGCTGCAAAGACAGGACTCGAAGGCATACTCGGGTTCATCAACCCGGAGAAAGAGACAAAGCTGGGAGCGCTACTCAACAACATCAGCCACGGACGATATAACACCTGGCGGGAACAACGCATCAATGACCGTAATGAGAAACAGAACGGTGTAGCACGCGAACGCCAGGCAGCCATCGAAGAGGCGAAGGAATCGATGCGTTCATACGCGGCAGACGTCGCGAAAGTGAGAGACCTCGTCACCACAGTATTCGATGATAACACGACGTTCTTCAATGAGCTCATCTACGGACACCCTACCGTGGCGGTAAAGACGAGCGATTCATTCCCGATGACGGTCCAATATTCAGACTATCGGTCGCCTATCGAGGTAGTACACAGTTCGTCCAATTCATTACAGAATCCACGGTCACCAAACAGAATCATCACCACGCAGTTCGACAGGAATATTGGAGCGAGAAAGAAACAAACAGCCCCGACAACACAACTGCTCATCACGCTACGCGCCGCCGCAGGTGACACACCATCACCCGGATATTGGGATGATCTAAGAGCCATAACATCGGAGAGAAGGAACTATGTCGCCATCAACGTCGAGAATCCGACCGTGAGATCGTGGATGGCGGCAGAGACTACCCCTGCACTGCAACAAGAGATATTCCTCACTCTCGCGAACGCGTTCAGCGACCTCAGATACATCAAGTGGGGGATAACCGAGCCTCATAGATACACGACCGACGTATCATCCGCAGGCGACCAACAATCAATAGTGCACTCGACAATAAAGGACCCTGCCACCAGAGAGACAGTCGCTGAGCGCGTGATGGCATACGCGAGCGAGCTACGCACCAGAGAGACCACCAGGAAGATACAATCGCTCTCCACAATGTACCGCACCGAAGGAACGCCGGGTGATTTCGAGAAGACATACCTCGAACTGCAACCGGACGATCGCAAGGCACTCCTCGGCAGCCTGTTCGCCCAATCGAGCAATGTGATATTCGACGATATCATCGAACGCCACGACATGCCGCTCGTCCAAGAGATCGGCAGGAAGAACCTCTAAGAACAGACACGCCGCGCAACCGCAGAGGCAGGGCACGCGCAATTAGTCGTTGTACGGAACATATCTATCGCGGGGAAATAAACACCAGACAGCATAGAGAATGCCGCCTTGGAGCGAAGCAGGAGGCGCGGCGATTGGTGCAGCCGCGCCGACGTAAAACCACGGACCGGAGGGAGTTAGATACTCCGCGGCAAGAAAAAAAGAACGCCTAGACCCGGATGTCGTCACTAATCGTTCCGTATCCGGGCTAGGCCTGGAGAGGAGTCTTGCAACTCCTCGACAACGCCTAGACCCGGATGCAGTCACTTTGTTCCTGCACGTCTGCTACGCAGACGTTTGAACCGGGTATCCTCACTCCATTCGGGACCCGGTCAAACCGGGGCAAGACAATGAGTGGGATCATTAGATCCCACGAATACGCCTAGACCCGGATTTGAACCGGGAATACCTTTCGGTACAAGCTTTCCAGGCTTGCGCAATACCGGGTTATGCGACCTGGGCATTGTGTAAGTACAGGATCCGGGTTGCGTCGGAAACAACGTGACCGAATGCGACCTGGGCAGTATTACGCTAATAGACTCGTAGTCCTTATTTAAAGATTACAGAAAAAGTTTACAACATCTCAATTTCGATGTTCAATCCTTCAGGAATAGGAACTCTC
>DUGD01000013.1 GCA_013331575.1 Candidatus Woesearchaeota archaeon | reverse complement strand
AGTCAGAGGGGTACCACGAAGAAAGGGGTGTAGGATATGACTGTCGATTTCCAGGCTCTCAAGCGCACAACGCTCAGCAAAGTAACTGATGATAAGGTGTTCTGGGTAGTCAGAGGGGACCGCATCGATAATGCCGCCGATCTCGCGAACTGCATCGAGAGCCTCACGAGCGAGCAATTCCACCACCACGTGAACGAAGAAGGTAAGCGCAACGATTTCGCAGTGTGGATCCACGATGTACTCCACAACCAGCTTCTCGCGCGCGATTTGGACTTCCCGGTGAATCTGCGCGACCAGAAGCATTATGCGAAGACGATCAAGGACCACCTCGCGTGGCTCCAGACATTGTAGGATTCTCTCCACGATTCTTTTCTAGGTATTTCTCCACTGCAGCACTAGGCAGTCTATACTTCAACCAGTGAGCGGATCATAACAGCGAGTATCCCTGAGCCGCAAGTCTGTGTAAATACAGCAGTACAACTACGAGCGAGGAGACTGCATCTCAGAGCGATTCTTCGCAGGCCGGAGGAAGGATGAACGCTGTAGCCTCCGAAGCAAAAATCAGTACTGCGAAACAGCACCCATAACGCGCAGTACTCGGTCACGTTTAAATACTACTGCAATATTTCTACAGTACTTCAATAAATTTGAAGTACATTTTCAAGGTGATACCAATGCAAGAACTCACAAGCAAAGAATTCCAGTNNAAGAGACAGGCAAAGAGCACAAAGGCACCGTGTTCGCGAAAGTGAACGTCGATGAGAACAACGATATTGCAGGCGCGATGGCGGTGCGCGGCATCCCCACAATCATCTTCTTCAAAGACGGCCAGGAGATCGGCCGCCACGTCGGATACGCAGACAAACGGACACTCGATGCGAAGATCAACGCGGCATTCAAACAATAAAACGGCCACGACAAAAAAAGACACCACCCACAAGAAACACCACCAACGCAAACACAAGCAACATCATCACAACTCCGAGGCGAACACCATGCGAGAGACCACAACAACCAATGCCGCGATCATGATCGCAACCATACTGGCAATCATCGCGATAATCACACCATCAGCCCACGCAGAGCTCATGCTCGACAGCATCCAATTCGACCCCGCGATCATCTCGAGCGGCGACACAGTAGACATCGTCGCACAGTTCCACGAGACGGGCATCGTCACAGCACAATCGCACCTTGGCGACCCCGCATACCGATTCAAGATAACGCTCGAGCAAGATGACACAATAAGCAGAGAATACACATCTTTAGAGGACGCAGAAGGACAGGACTTGCAAGGGATCATCACGCGCGGCGGATACTTCAACAAGCGCTTCCGAGTCAAAGTGAATGATAATGCCCCGGCAGGAAGCTATGGATTCAGGCTCACCGGCCAATGGATGCACAACGGGAACCCTACAGAGAGCGAGCAATACCTACGATTCACCATGCCTGTGAAAAAACAAGGCATCGCGCTCAGCATCGCGAACGTCGTGAGCAATCCGGAGAAAGTGCGCAGCGGCGACAAGAATATACTCCTGACCACCACCATCACGAACACCGGCGAGAAGACCGCGAAGAACGTGCGCATCAAGCTCGACTACCCAGACGGCCTGAGCAGCAGCTACACGAACAACAACGACCTCAGCCTGGGAAGCATAGGCGCAGGACAAGAGCGCCCGGTGCAGCTCTACATCGACACCGACCGCACCATCAAAGCAGGGCTCTACAACATAGCGTATACGTTGACCTATCAGGATACCGATAATAACGAATACATCAGTAACGGCGCATTCCCATTCGTCGTTAAGAAACGACCCGATATCATCATAACGGAAAGCGAAGGCGAAGGCACTGCCGGCGGCACGATAACGATGCGCGTCACGGTCAAGAACCAAGGCGAGGAGACCGCCGATGCGGTCGACGTGCGCATCCTCAAGCAGAGCAGTCAACCGTTCGAGATGGACGTGCGCTCCGATTACCTCGGGCAGCTCCGCCCGGGAGAGACCGGCACGGCGATATTCACCATCGAGGCGAGCGACGATGCCGAAGCGAAACTCCACAGGCTCAATGTCATCATCAGAGCGAAAGGGGATAGCAGCGAAGGCGATGAGAATATCTACACGTTCACGGAATCGGCAGCCATCGACATAACAGGCCCTGCGCCCAACCACTACCCGCTCTACGCTGGAGCATTCCTCGCCACAGTCATCATAGTTGCTATCATAATGGGAATGGCGAAGCGCAAAAATGAGAAGAAGAGATGAAGAGACAGCACCAATACTAAATAGCAAAAATAGCAATAATGAATAACCCCGGACTAAAGCCCAGGGCATCTCCTCGCAAAGCTCGAGAGTCGCGGAGCATTTATGCTCACGCAGAGGTTACGGCGCGCGAGGCCTCCGGCACCTCTCGCGCCTGACAGACTCCAAGGCGACTCTCCTCGAGCTAAAGCACGAGGTATCACTCATTTAATGACAAGACATTGATCTTCGTGAACTAGAGCTCGTTCTTAATTCTCTCAACAAGCACAAAACGCGGATCGCGTCGTTGCCGTTGCACGTACTGATTCGCGCAATGCTCAAGAAAAGCACGTACCTCTGCTGAAGCGTTAATTTTTTTCGCGAAGCGGTCGCGCTCTTCCTGCGAGAGCATACCAAACACATCCAGGAATTGACGCATCGATTCCTTGAATGCTCTGCCCGTTGCGCCAGTCTTCGCCTTTTGCGATGAGAAAAAGGCGCGCATGAGTTCCTGCGTGTGCGGGTGAGCGAGAAATTCTTTTGTTGCCAGTACCATTTGGTCTTTTGAGAGCTGCTTTGCACCGGGAACATCAGAGATGTCGAGCAGGACAATACTGTTGATGACATCGGCTATGCACGACCAGTTCACGCCGTAAGTCACGCGCTTCCCTTGCCGCGTCCGGGTAAGGATGTTCGCCTTCACCAATTCTTCGAGCTGGCGATGCACAACAGGAATCGATTTGCTTGTTTCAAGAGAGATTTTACTCACATAATCGACGCCAGAGAAGACCTGGAGCACTAGCTCATTCAGCGTCGCATTGATTTTATCGAACGTACCGACCATGTTTACCTTTTAAGTAAAGATGGTAAACTATTTAAATATATAATCATTACCATTACCTTAAAGGTAAAGTTAGGTGATAACATGCTAGAACTGATAATACAGGCAAGAAACGAGACTGAAAGGTGGTTTGATGCCGCACCATGGTACACACAAGTACTGTTTCGGCCCGAATACCAACGAATAGAACATGCGTTCGAAGAGATGCGCTTGTTAGAAAGAGAAACTCGCGATAGGACGTGGTATGCACAGTACGCAAGCTCTATCAATGATGCTTATGACGCTATGCATGACATGGTAGATTCCGGTTTTGAGTTCTACGATCAATTCAGACAGATTCCCACAATCGGACCAATAATGCAGAATCATATAGAACAGACATGGCAGAAGACAGCGAGTCAATATCTTAGCCCAGTAATGAGCACCTCGCGACAAACAACGCCACCACAGTACCGTATGCCGACAGCGACACATATAACAAGGATTACCGAAGCGACAAGAGGAGCCACTCTCGAAATATTGGCTTCAACCGCCACAGAGGAACTCGGGGGGAATCTAGAGGAATATCGCGGCGAATACTATCGCGAATACGTACCAAGACAAGATAGCTATTGGCTTCGTACAGCAGTCCTCAACGTCGCGGAAGCGGTGGGAAGCTTGATGGAATATATATTCGGATGACTGCGGTACAAAAGCGGAAGGTTCCTACAACCACCACCTGATGATCGGAGTGCCCGCGCGAAGGCAAAAACACAAAGACAGTAATCCGGACTCCACCAACGCAGCACCCCACCCCAGAATGTTTAAAAACTCCTCGTCGGTTCTAAGACTATGCCGCTTAAGATACTGCAGACGCCGTACTACAGCCTATGTCAGGGCGATCTCGCTCCGGGCTGCAAGTCTTGCGTCAAGGGCGAGAAGCTCGTGCTCTTCATGACCGGTCTCTGCCCTGCAAGCTGTTTCTTCTGCCCACTCTCACCGGAGAAGAAGATGAAAGATGTCGCGTGCGCGAACGAACGCGAACTCTCCGGCACCACTGAAGAGCAGATAGCCCAGATGATAGAAGAGGCAAAAGCGAGCAGGGCGACGGGAGCGGGTGTGACTGGGGGCGATCCACTCGCGCGTCTAGACCGCACCTGCGAGTTCATCAAAGCGCTCAAGAAGGAGTTCGGCAAGGGATTCCACATCCACCTCTACACGCCACTCATCCTCGTCAACGAGACCACGATGCGGCGCCTTCACGAGGCAGGTCTTGATGAGATACGGTTCCACCCATCACTCTTGAGCGAGAAGTTCTGGCCGCGCATGAAGCTCGCACTCGCGTACCCCTGGACGATCGGGATGGAGATCCCGGTGCTGCCGGACAAGGTGGATGAGACGAAACGCCTCATCGACTACGCAGTTGCAGAGAAGATAATCACCTTCCTCAACCTCAACGAGCTCGAGATCTCCGAGCTCACCATCGACACGTTCCATAAGAAAGGCTACGAGATAGTCCGGCGCGATAGCTACGCGATCAAAGGTAGCCGCGAGGCAGCGCGAAAACTCATGCTCCACGCGCAACGACATAAGCTACCGGTTCATTTCTGCACGACCAAACTCAAGGATCGAGTACAGATGGGCAACCGGGTCATCCGCCGCGCCGAGAACGAAAAGCAGCCTTTTGACATCGTAGACAGCGAGGGACTGCTCACACGCGGCGCGGTCTACCTGAGCTACCCGCCAAAATTCTCCTACAAGAAGACGCTCAAAGCCATCGCTTCAGAGGAGCGCCTTGCCGAAGAAATACGACTGCGCGAAATCCTCATGTGGTTGCGCGAGCAAGGGATGCCGGCGGATGCAGGTCTTGTGGATATGCACCGTCTGCGACTCGTGCTCGGCGCCGAAGCACTGAACGGGATAGCTAGACCGCTCAAGCAACGCTTCCCCGAAGCGACGTGCGCCATCATCACCGAATGGCCCACAAGCGATGCATTCATCGTCGAAATGGACGAGATACAATAGGTCTGCCACATCTATCTACTAACCTGCCAGACACTTCCCTCGTAACTTTCTACGCTTCGGAAGAGAACATTTGTTAATAACGCGTTAGGTGACAATAGATTAGAAAAGGATGGAGCAAGACGGAAGATGAGAGACGATAAAAATGTATAAGAAAAGAGGATATTCTATCAACCGAGGTAACTCGTGATATCTGCGTTAGCACGCAACGTAGCGAGGTACAAGCTCAACCGTTGCTGCATCAACGTGTTGCGCAGACTGCTCTGCAATTGTCCAGATACCTGCGTGTAGGGGACCACCTGTGCCGGGACGACTTGCAGCGATTGCACGAAGTGCACGCCGCTAGCGGTGTTCACGACCGATGTCTGGTTCACAGGAGTGCTGAAGCTCGCAAGCTCCAGATTCGGATCGATGACGCCGCGGGAGATAACATAGACGCCGCAATTGTCCTTGCTCTGCGCATCATCGCTATAACGAGCGACAAGCTCGCAGAAATCCGTGCCATTGAGCTGCGCAAGCACGGTCTGAGCGATTGTGGCGAACTGATCCTGCGAACGGTTGTTGCTCACGAAAATGTGACGCATCACCGCTTGCTCTGATCGCAAGAATTCTGTCGGATTCGCCATGTAGTACGATTGCGCATCAGCATCCGTCACGCTGATCTCGCGGAGCAAGAGCCGGGCATCGAGGAGCGCCTGGAGTTTCGCCTGCGCGAGTATCTGCGATTCGAAATCCTCAGTTGAGACACCGCGCTCAGACAGCCTGGCGGGAAGCGTCTCCTCGGTGAGATTCGCCTGCAAGAGCACCGACGCTCGTGCCGCGGCGATCTCATCCGCGCCCACCTCTATCTTCGCCGCTTCCTGGCGCAAGAGCTCGTCATTGATGAGTTGGTTGGCGGCGAGCGCTATCGCGTTAGTGTCGCGCGGGACATTCTGCGGTAGCGCATCGATAGCAGCCTGAAGTTGCGTGATTGTGATGGCGCCGCCATTCACCATGAACGCAGTATCTTCGTTTGGAGCTTCATCTTGCGTCTTGACCACGACTCGTCTCTGCTCTTTTGGTTTAAGCACGCTGCACGTCACAGTCTTGCCGTCCTTCGATGTGTAGAGCACTAGCGTTGCGGAACTCGCATCGAGCGTGACTCTTACGAATTCATCGCCTACGCCTTGGGGGCATTCGGTCTTGACGAGATCGGCGAATGCTACTGCGTCCGATCCGGAGAACACCTTCTCGGTGTAATCGACTTCGCCGTTGATGGCGGTGAACAGACGGACTGCGGGGGATTCCTTGATAGTGTCTTCCCGCGGAGAACAGGCTATGACAAAAAGGACTATGAAAACGAGTCCGAACAGTATCCGACGCATCTAATACACCCCCCAGTGCAATGGTGCATCGAATGGCATGCAATATATAAGTATTGTGGAGGGGCAGAGTCTTAGGAAACAGAGAACAATGTTGTGGCCTTAGTCACTTCGTTCCTAGGTTCGCCTACTGCGTAGTCAAACCTTGGCGCAATCCAGACTGTCGTCATTTGGCCGCAGCCGACGACAGTCGCCCACGGACCACCGTCATGCTATGCGCCGCCACAACAAACAAAAAGTAACAATCAACCTAAGAACCGGCGGGACATGGGCACGATCTAGAGCGGTATTATGAGAAAAAATATGAGCCCAGCGAGATTTGAACTCGCGACCACCGGCTCTCTTCGAGCTCCAATCCGCGAACGGACTGGTGTCATATAAGACCGGCGCTCCACCAGGCTAAGCTATGGGCTCCCAGGATGATTACAGATGCGTGCTCGCCCGTGGTATAAAAAGATTCTGCCCCGGCAAGGTGCTGAACGGCCCGGCCAGCCAATAGGCGTTCGACCTCCAGGAAAACGGAGCGAACGGGAGCGTGGACGTTGAGTCGAACGCCAGGATGCGCCAAGAGGCGCATCGCTGGCCGCGAGCGAAGCGAGACGTTCAACACCGAAGAATTAACGGGTTATGCCGACGAAATAGCGCTCGAGTACCTGTACAAAGCCGGGATGAGCCATCTCGGTGTAGAATTGGTCGCCGTTGGCCACGCCCGATCGGAGCTCGTCCCGGAGGTTCTGCAATGTCTTCGCTTCGAACGCCTCATCGAAAGAGACGCGCTTGTTGCAAAGACCTGGCGCGTAGTGTGTCGGGTACGAGATGAGCGCGTCTACCGCATCGACATAGCCTGCGATGTTCATCGCCCGCCCATCGTCCGCCATTTGCTTGCTCGTGTCAGCGAGTATGCGGACGCGTTCAATGAGAGGAAGGGCGTTGTTCTTGAGTGATGCGTTGAGCGTTACCATGCAACTCGGGACTCCCTCGCGGAATAAATAGGTATCGTTACCTCAACTTCACTGTCAAGAACTCCTCGTGCTGCGGCTGGAGTGTTCGACTTCTGTAGTCAACTACTGCGTCTTGTTGTCTGGTTGCTTCGCCGCGGCGAGAGTGCCCACAAGGTTAGCGCGCACATTACCGATTGAGTTTTTGCGCCCACCAACCTCAAAGCCCCGCCAAGGCGGCGTCCGATAATTATGTCAGAATCTCTATATCTTCCCTTTCCAAGCGGGCATCTTCCGCATCTGCTCCACCGCTTTCTTCTCCGCAACATCCTCGCTCAGGCGCTCGTCTTCCATCAGGAATTTCGTGAGTCGCTCTTTGCGCTCCTGAGGCGTCTGGAGCATTCCGTCCTTGTCGACGCAGTACCTGCAATACCGACTATTGATGCTCTGCAGCGCGAAATCTGCGCGATCGAGCATCATCATACCGCACGATTCGCAAGACCTACCTTTTTTTGCCATGATAGAGTATCCCCCAAACGGCTGCCCCAGTCCAGACGATGTTCAAGATCATGAACGGAATGGATGAGAGCAATACCGCGTATATGATGAGGAGCGCGCTTCCGACGCAGTTGAGCCATAAGTACAACCTGTCCGTCGCTTTGACGTGCTTTATCACGTTGAGCACGAACGCGATAAGGATGAGTGCCATCCCGAGCAATCCAATATTGAACGTGATGTCAACCATGCAGAAGTTTGAATCATCATCCGATATAAAATTATCTGTCCGCGGCAAACCACAAGGTATTAAAACGCCTTGAACTGGATAATACTTATGCTCCGCAAAAACAAGCAGTATTTCAAGCACCGTCAATGGACCAGCGCTGAGGCCAAAAAAGAGATCGATGATGGCCTCAAACTGCTCGACAGCATCGACAAGCCGATAGTCTCGGTCTTCGGCTCGCACATGGTGCCGTCCGGCAGCAAATACTACACGCACGCGGAGAAGACAGGGTACGCTCTTGGCAAGAAAGGGTACGCGATGGTCACAGGTGGAGGCCCTGGCATCATGTACGCGGCGAACGCCGGCACGTACAAGGCAGGCATGCCTTCCATCGGCATCCGTGCATCGATGATCAAAGGAGAGAGGGTGGATGGTAGTATCTACACGCACACACGCTCCTACTCATTCCTCTTCGTGCGCAGGTTCATCCTCGCGGTGAAAAGCGAAGCACTCATCTTCTACCCGGGCGGTTTCGGCACGCTCAACGAGCTTTTCGAGTACGTCGTGCTCATCCAGACAGGTATGGACGATAAAGTACCGCTCATACTGGTGAACAAGAGCTATTGGAAAGGGCTTTTCGCATGGGCGAAGAAAGAGATGGTCAAGCAAAAGCTCCTCACGCACGGCGCCAAGGATCTCGATATGTTCTACTTCGTGGACGACGTCGAAGAGATAGTGAAGATCATCGAGAAGAACACGAAAGGATAATCTGTGAAGCGAGGGGCGAGACCACTCATTCGTGGTCAAAAACCTTATTCAATGTGGTGGTGTAACGGGCTGCATGAATGATCAGATTGTACTCGGGGACGTGGAGCCCGCTCAGGCGTTCTGGACGTGCAATGGCGTTGTCATAAGGAATATTTTCGAACTTGCGAATTATCTCTCGGGATGCAACGAGTACAGTTTCAAGTACCATGTGAACGAAGACCATCACAAGAATGATTTCGCGATTTGGGTGCGCGAATCGGTGAGGGATACAACACTCGCGAATGCGCTGGATAGCACCGTCGACAAAGAGACATATCTCCGAACAATCGAAGAGCGATTGCGCGAACTAACGATACAGAAGACGTGAATACGCAGGGACGGAAGATTGCGCACTAGGGATTGTCAGGAGCATTCTCCTTCGCATCGCAGATAGTCCGGCACACATCGCAAGTCTGACCATCTACAGCGGCGCACGTTTTCTCCGTGTTGTGCCAGTTAAACACGCAACAGATAGTCGCGTCGCCGGCGACAGCCACAACCGTGTCATCAGACTCGGCATCAGGGATCATGAGTACCGCGTAGAGAAGTCCTCCCACGATGATTATGAACGCCAAAGTGTATCTGTTGATGTGCGTCGTATCCATGTTCTCACTGCGTTGTGCGCCGCGTCATCACAGCGGGTATAACATTAATGTATACTGCATGCCAATATATAATTTAGTATATAATTCCTATGACCACACCCAACACCTGCACAAACCTCACCTTCGCGGGATCGGGCAAGGGATTATTGTCGCCTTTCGTGATAGCATACCACCCTTCAGCATCGTATCCTATATCGACGATCCGGTGGATGACACGGGAATCGCCGCTCTGGTAGATAATGATGTCGCCGATGTAGAGTTCTGCAGGGCTCTGCGGAGTCACTTCGAGCACGATATTGTTCTCCTCAAGCACCGGGTCCATCGAGTTGCTCGCCGCTACGATGCCTTCCTGCGCCAAGGGTATTTTGATGAGCACCTCACGTTCTCCTACGAACACATCTCTCAGATCAACACGAGATTGTGGATGGGGCACCTCTTCAGAAGTCACCTGAGGAAAACGCAACTCATAGTGCGCGAGCGAGGAACTCAATCTCGAGATGTTCTCCGTGAGCGTCAAGGTTTTGTTCCTGAGCGCCAGGTTCGCTATCCGGAGCTGGATATTCTCATTCTCCAGCTCGAGGATAACCTCTCGTTGCAGGCGTAAATCCTCTTTTTGCTCGATACAGACAGCGTTCGGGGCGTCGCTAGCACGTCCGAGCAAGAATGCTACGCAGAAAAGCAATGCGAGAGCACCGCCCAACGCAATAAGAGCATTCCGTGTAGACTGCCGTAGCAACAGATTGTGCATAGAAACATCGCAGGACGTCGCATATAAAAATGATGCGTCGTCACTCAAGGTATGCGCGGCGTATCGACAGATATCAATTCACCGCACCAGTTCGCCCTTTTCGACGACAGCACGGTACTCGCCCATCGCTGTCTCGAGCTCCGTGAACGACTTTATGCCGACGAGCTTCGCTCGGAACTTGCCCGCGCCAGTCTGACCTGTCGTGAATGACTGCGCGTGGATCTTGACGGCGGAGAGCGAGAGGTCGTATTTGCGCGCGAGCGCGTAATACTCATCGAAGAGATCGAGCTGCTCCACGTTCGTCAATACCCTGTAGCTCCCGCGCTTGAGCTTGTCGTTGATCTGCGTGAAAAGGAACGGCTTGCCGATGGCGCCGCGCGCCACCATGATATAATCGACACCGCTCTCATCTTTTCGCGCGGCGAAGTCCTCGGGCGTGAACACATCGCCATTGCCGATGACAGGTATGGAGACCGCTTCCTTGACGCGCGCGATGAGCTTCCAGTCGGCCTTGCCACGGTACCCTTGCGATTGGGTGCGGCCGTGAATCGCGACCGCCGCGGCACCCGCCTCCTCGACGAGACGCGCAACCTCTACCGCGTTGATGCACTTGTCATCGATGCCGGCGCGGATTTTGACCGTCACCGGTACCTTAACTGCGTCAGCAAGCGCAGCCACGAACGAATGAATCTTCTTCGGCTCCTCGAGCATCGCGCTGCCCGCGCCGACACGGACGACTTTCCATGCAGGACAACCGCAGTTGATATCGATGACGTCGAATTTGTCCTGCACGAATTCCGCCGCGCGTACGACCTCATCCTGTGATTGGCCGAAGAGCTGCACGCCGACAGGAGTCTCGATAGGATCGGTGATCAGCATGCGGCGCGTCCGCTCGTTATCGCGCACGATGGCCGCGGCAGAGAGGAACTCGGTGATGGTGAGGCCCGCGCCGTAGCGTTTGCACAGCGCCCGGTACGCAACATCCGTCACGCCCGCCATGGGCGATAGTATCGCAGGGCTCGCGAGCTTCGGGAATCTATGCGTCATGGCACGTGAGAATGTTTTCTCTTTGATAAATCTGCTTCTCTTACCATGACATCTTCTCAAGCATCCTTTCGCGGACGCCGCGAGAAACCCATTTCACTCCGTTCCGGCATGTACCGTCATGCTTGCACAGCGCGCTACGCGAAGATTTGTTTGCGGTCGCCAGCGACCGTCGGCAATAGCGGCTTCGCATTCGCTCGCCGCACCGAGGATTCAGAAATCCCGGCGTAGGAACGATAGTGACTACGTCGCCGGTCCGCGACTCGATGCGACGCTTTAGCACCCGGACGATAGGTTTTCGCGTGTCTCGTCGCTTCAGGCTGGCGACCGCCGAACTTTAACTGCAAAGTTACATCTCCTCGTAATCTATATAAAGCGCCCTTGCTGGGGTGACGCGATAGGTGAGTGTGGACTGCATGGACATCTACAAACGTACTGGATCGTATTTCTTTGTCACCGGCGCGCTCCTCGCGGTGTTCGCAGGAGTCTTCCCGCTCGACGGATTCGCGCTCGGCGGCATCATGGCGGCAGTGGTCTTCCTCGGCGTCTTCTCCGCGATACTCAACGTCGAAGGCGACCAGTACAACTTCATCGTCGCGGCCTCAGGGTATCTCGTGCTCGCAGTGTGCGCGCAGGTGCTCCTCGGCGGGACGCCGATCGTCGAAAGCATCATGATATTCCTCAAGATGTCAGCGCTCTTCGTGGGTTCGATGCTCGCTGCTACAACGCTGAGGGCAATAGCTGAGTACGGGAGCCAATCGGATGTCGCGGAAGAGGTGGACGTCGTCGATAGAGTCGAGCAGATAGCGTATACCGACGCGGAGAAGGCATGGCACTTCGTCGTCTTCCTCGCAGTCAGCGCGAGTTTCATCATCGTGCTCCTCGACCTCTTCTTCGCGATGCGAGAGCTGGATAGCTATATCTTCTTCTTCGATATCGCCATAACGAGCATCTTCTTCATCGATCTCATCGTCCTCTACCGCCGTGCCGGTTCGTTCATGCGTTTCTTGCGCACATCATGGCTCGACATCATCGCGACGATACCATTCTACCAAGTCCTGCGCGTCGCCAAATTAGTCAGGCTCATCCGCCTCGTGGAACTGCTGAAGCTGAACAAGACGCTCAAATTCTTCAGCGACAGATCCGGCGTACGGCATTATGTGCAGGGCAACACTCAAGCGCCGTCCGCGGAACGAAAAATCGAACCTTCGCTGGCACAGGACGCCACTAGCACTCCCGTCACGCCGCCGGTTAAGGTTGTACAAAGCGCGAAGGGAACGGCCCGAAGATCGGTACGACGTCGATGACGCGAAGGGGAGCGACTAAGGATGATATCGCGCGTGCAGCACGCATCATCCGGGATGGCGGTATCGTCGCTTTCCCGACAGAGACCATCTATGGCCTTGGCGCCAACGCCCTCAATTCGTCGGCCGTGGGCAAGATATTCTCCGCCAAGGGGCGCCCCGCCGACAATCCTCTCATCGTGCATATCGCCGATATCGACATGCTCGATGATATCACGGCGTCAGTACCTCCTGCGGCAAGGGCGTTGATGGCGAGATTCTGGCCCGGACCGCTCACCATCCTCTTCGAACGTT
This sequence comes from Candidatus Woesearchaeota archaeon, assembly GCA_013331575.1. Lineage (GTDB taxonomy): Archaea > Nanobdellota > Nanobdellia > Woesearchaeales > UBA525 > UBA525 > UBA525 sp10207u. Next base: position 3,720 of record DUGD01000013.1, on the reverse strand, counting down.
CGCCGTTGCTCCCCATGATTGTAACTGCGGGGTTGCCGACGGTCGCGGTGCGTATCCCCGATCACCCCATGGCGCTCGCGCTCATCAAGGAATCGGGATGCCCTATCGCCGCGCCGAGCGCGAACCGCTCGGGCAGTCCGAGCCCGACGACTGCGGCGCATGTACGTGATGATTTCCCCGACATCACCATCCTTGACGGCGGACATACACTGCACGGCGTCGAATCGACGGTTGTCGATGTGCGCGGCAGGAATCCGACAGTGCTTCGGCTCGGCGCGATAACGCTCGAGGAACTGCGCAGAGAACTGCCCGGCATAAAGAAAGCTTCCTCTTCATCGAAGAGACCTGCGAGTCCCGGGATGAAGTACCGCCATTACGCGCCCGAAAGGCCACTACACATCTTCGATGACGCTGCCTCGCTCGTTCGTTATGCGAAACGATGCTCGCAGCCGATCATCTTGTGCCTCTCGGAGCACAAGAGTGCATTCAAGGGATATGACGTCATCGATCTAGGATCGACGGTCGATGATGCGGCGCACAATCTGTTCGCAGCATTGCGTACCAAGAGAAAGGGGGATTGCATCCTCGCGCTCGCCGTGCCTAAGCGCGGCAAAGGCCTTGCGGTGATGGACCGCCTAGAGCGGGCGGCGAACGGCAGTTAAGCGAAATAACACAGTCGCATGAATATCATCGAAAAATAGGTAGATACGTAATAGGGTTGTGAAGCAGTTAAAAAAATGAATGACCCTGGGCTAAAGGCCGGGGTATCTCCTCGCAAAGCTCGAGAGTCGCGGAGCATCTAACTCACTCCGTTCCGTGATTTTACGAAATCGTGCCTGCATGAATCGGCACGATTTCTGAACTTACTCCAAGGCGTTCATCCTCGAGCTAAAGCACGAGGTATCACTCAAGTAAAAAAATAAAAAAAGGATATCGCTATTGAACGCTACCTGCGCAATCGCTGCAGAGCGCTCTCCCGCCAACGATGGTGCGGTTGCACGCAACATTCTGCTCCTTGCCGCATGCATCGCACACGAATCTCGCCGCATGCATAGGACCTACTTCGTCCAGAGCTTGTTCGCATCTACCTGATAACCGGCGACTTTCGCGCTCTTGACATCGTATATGGCGCTCATCTTGCCGAAGAGCTCCACGTTGGCAGTGCCTCCTTGCTTCGCGACGTACGTCTCGAGCCCTGCGCTGAGCGCTTCCCGCGTCGTCCTGAGCAGGCTTGCGTCGTCGTCAGCGTAGCATCCGCGGCGCGAACCGTTCTCGATCTCGCTCTTGGCACGCGGTCCCGTCACGAGCGATCGCGACATGCGGTAGTTCTTCGCGCCAATCTCGTCATCGGCGAAGAGACCGTCGAGCACCTTCCCAGCGACGAGCATCAATCCCTCTTTCGCCTGCGCCCGGACCTTCTCGCGGGTCTCGGCATTCGTACCGGTATCGTATCGTCCGCCATATTGCTGCATGATCGCAGGGGCCACCATATCGACCATCTGGTCGCAGGTCAAGTCGTACTGCTCGCCCGTGCCGTTCGTGACCGCCTTGCTCACGCGCGTCATCACGACGTTCGACCATTCAGTCTTCCGTGCGCGGCGGAACGCCTCGCGTGTGTACGATGCGCCTTGGCTCGCCAGCGGGACGCCGAGCACCGCATAGCCTGCAGGTCCGAATACGGCCGTCGCGGCAGTGAGCGCTGTGGCGTAGCCGACCATGGACGCTCCTACGACGAATGCGCCGCTGATCTTCGCCCAACCGTGGCCTTCGTTCGCGAGTTTGCCGTCCAGATACTCGCGGCGCCATGTCGGAATGCCGTGGAGCGCGTAGACGCCCATCTTCCCGCCCTTGTATATCGGGTCGACGTCGTCCTTCATGTTCTCGAGACCGCGCTTCGCCACGCGTTTCCACGAGAAGGTTATCTCATCCTCTGCCGGTTTCGCATCCGGAGTCTTTGTCTCTGCGGTTTTTCCCCCGACAACTGCTTCGAGGTCCGATGCCGGTACGCTCTGCGCCGTCGTCGTTTTGATGATGTCCTTGTTGTTTGCCATTTCAATTCCTCCTTCCCTGCGTCTCGCAGGCATAGGATTGGGAGCGGCAGGCCAGAAGATATATTTAGTTCTTATATTACTCGTAATAGTATATACGTATATACTTTCGACAGGTTTTTATATCAGGCACGCCCGCGGAAGAGGAGACAGAGGAACAGAACCGGAAAGGCCCATGAAACGCAAGGTCGTCAAGCAGGGATCATCCACCTTGATGGTATCGCTCCCATCCGATTGGGCGAAACGCTATCGCATCACGAAAGGGGACGAGCTCGATATGCAAGAGCAAGGCAGATCGCTCCTCGTCACGACACACAAGGATTTCTCGATAAGCTCCACATCTGTCGATGTCGATGATCTCGAGCCGATGATCATGCGCACGTTCGCCGCGCTCTACAAGGCAGGATACGATGAGCTCAAGGTGACGTTCAGCGACGCTGCGTACGGCAACCCGAAGAACGTGGTGGCGATACAGAACGCGCTGCGCCATGAGATATCATCGTTCGAGATCGTGGAGCAAGGGAAGAACCATTGCCTCGTCAAGAACATCGAGGGGACGCTCGAAGAGGGCTTCGAGCCGATACTGCGCAGGACCTTCATGCTGCTGATCACGATGGCCGAGGATTCGCTCGTCGCCATCAAGGGCAACGACCTCGAAGACCTCAATAGGCTCAAGGCCCTCGAAGAGAGCAACAACCGCCTCACGACGTTCTGCCGGCGCCTCCTCTCGAAACAAGGCTACCGAGACCACAAGAAGATACAGTTCATCTACCACATCATCGAGGAACTCGAGCACATCGCAGACCAGTACAAGTATCTCTTCGACTACCTGCTGCAGCCGGAGAACAAGAGGCTAAAACTCACGAAGGAGACGTTGCAGTATTACGAACAGACGAACAAGATGCTGCGCATGTACTACGATCTATTCTACAAGTTCGACAAGAAGACGCTCGTCGCGCTCGCTCGCTTGCGCAAGAGCCTGATGGACGACGTGAACCGGCGCATAGAGCGCGCGCGCCGCAAGGACGCCATCGTGCTGCACTACCTCGTGCTCCAGGTGCAGACGATCTTCGAGATGGTCGAGCCTTACCTCTCGATGGTGCTGTGAGTCTCTCCGTAGAAAGTTATCGTTAAGCGCAATAAATTATTCCATCTGAGGGCTGCGGAGGACGCATCGCGACCGGTTCGCGGCATTGTTTCGGGGCTCGCGAGGTGAATCTTTGATTCACACTCGCCCCTCAGAACATGCTCCAAGGCAGCCCCGATATACGAATACACCTCCAGCGATGTGTTGAACGAAAGAACTCTCACTCGTACTGCAGGCTCTCAACGGGCTTGTGCTTGCTCGCTTGCCACGCCGGAAGCGCTCCAGACACCACTCCGACGACGAACGCGAAGAGAAGCGCTGCCGCGATGAGCTCCCAGCTCCACCACGCGCGGAGGTACGGCGTGCCTATCCATAGCGTGCCCACGATCTCGACGGCTTTGGCGATGCCGATCCCCAGCAGGACGCCTATGACGCCGCCGAGAAGGCCGAGCATCCCGGATTCGACCAGGAACATGGTCATGATATCACCGTTGCGCGCTCCGATGGCCTTCATGATGCCTATCTCCTGCGTGCGCTCGACCACCGCAGTGTACATCGTGTTCATGATGCCGATGCCGCCGACGA
>DUGD01000010.1 GCA_013331575.1 Candidatus Woesearchaeota archaeon | reverse complement strand
CGACCTCGGCCCCGAGGGCGGCGAACGCGGCGGCCGTGTGCTCGTCACCGGCACTCCTGAAGAGGTCGCGAAGTGCGCGAAGAGCTATACGGGGCAATTCTTGAAGCGGGCGCTGAAACAGTGATGAGTAGCACTATTGTGCCGCGAATACTATTTCATTCTCTCGTCGCTATTTCACACTCTTCCACGGGTGGTAGGTTATCATTCCCTCATTCCCGATCTCGAAGACTCCTGTTTGTTCTTCCGCAGGTGAGAGTATCCATGCGTACTGGCTCATCGGTGCGTGTTTCGTCATCGCGTGCAGTTCGCAGTAGTCTGCGCAGTATCGCGTGAAGGTACCTTCCATCCGTATCTCCTCTATGATGGCCCGTTTCGAGAAGAGGAGTTCGTCCGCGCTGATGACTGCGTCGGAGCATATCGCGCCGTATCCTTTCTGGTGGGTGTGGCCGAGTGTTATCCGTCCTCCGGCCGTCCGTGCTCGGGTCGTCGCCGATGAAATGAGAGTCCCCGCTCTCCAATCCCAGTATCCTGCGCATCCGGTGTCGCCGCGCATGAACTCACGCACGACGTTCTTCTTGTCGATGATCCCTGCGAACGGTATGTCGTTTTTGGTGTGCAGCGCGTCGGCGTAGATGCTTTCGAGCGAGTGTTTGCCGTTGCCGCTCATCGCCTTGCGCGAGATGCCGACCGGTCTCTCGTCAAGACGTAGTCTGAGCGCTGGATCGGCGTTCCACGTCCGCAAGAATCTGTCCGTCACGCCGCTTGCGAGCGTAGAACGTACTTCTAATGAAAAGTCTTTCATGATCCCACCCAGTTATCCACGAGGGGTGATATTATAAAAAATGGTAAGGAAAAGAAGAGGATGAGTGTCTGCTGGCGCGTCTCAGCATTCTTTGCCGAACGCCGCCCGTTCGAGGCTCCACTTGCCCGCGCCGAGGATGAAGAGTGCGAGCGCGCAGCCGAGCGCGAGGAGCGCGGCGAAACTGCTTGCGAATCCTTCGCCCGCGATGTGCGTTCCCACCGCGACGATCATCGTCACAATGAGTGGCACGCTCACCCATCGTACCCAGAGGCCTAGCAGGAGGAACAACCCCCCGACCGCCTCTACGATGATGACGAGCCACGCGAAGAAGAGTGGGAGCGGCATGAATGCGCTAAGCCCCGCTGCGAATCCTTGCGCGCCATAGACGAAGATCTTGTTGTATGCGGCCGTGAGGAAGACGATGCCGAGGATGATGCGCAGCACGAGCGGTGCGAATCCGTTGTATTGTTCGAGGCATGAGAGCCCGCAGTTGTGTGATTGATCCATGGAACAACTCCCGCGCTAGCGCGTAGCTTATTACTGGTTTACTAACATCTTATTATTGTGATTTGGTGTACTACACACTCCTGCTGCGGAGCATTTGTCCGCGTCGCGGAGTTTGACGGCCAGTGAGGCCTTCAGCACGAGGGAGATGTTCTCCCTGTGCCAGGATTCGCCGTTGCGAATCCTCGGCACCTCTCTGGCCTGAAATGCTCCAAGGCAGCAGCGCTATGATGATTATTTGTCTAGGTGTCGTATCTTGGAGAGCTTTTATATACGTTTTGCAGAGTGTCATGTCCTATGGCATTGATGGCATCGCCGCCCAGGGTACTTGCTGTACGATGGCAACCTGACTTCGGGCGCATACCGCATAGTCCTGGTTGCTATATCTACAAGGACTCGGACCATCCTGATGCGACGATACTCTATATCGGAAAGGCGAAGGATTTGCGTAAGCGGGTATCGCAATACTTTCAACGAGCGATAGGCCAGAAAACCCTCGCGATGCTCTCGCGTGCGCGTCACGTCGATTGGATAGCGACAGCGAATGAGGTGGAGGCGCTCCTTCTCGAGGCGCGGCTCATCCGGCAGCACAAACCGCCATTCAACATCGAGCTCAAAGAGAACACCCGGTACGCCTATCTGCAGTTGACCTCCGACGCATACCCCCGCATCCTTACCGTGCGGACCGTCGGGGCGCGTGTCAAGGACCGCAAGGACTTGTATGGTCCATTCCGCGACGGGACTGCTCGTGTGCAGCTCCAACAACAGGCCCGAAAGCTCTTCGGTCTCCGCGCATGCGTCAAGATGCCGCGGCAGGTCTGCCTCTATTACCATCTCGGTCAATGCAGCGGTCCGTGCGAAGGGAAGATATCGAAAGAGGAGTACCTCGCGAATGTCGAACGGGCCCGCAAGCTCCTCCGCGGCGAATCATCGGCGCTCGTTGCAGAACTGCGCACGGGTATGGTCGCGGCGAGCGCACAGCGGCGTTTCGAGGAGGCTCGGCGGCTCCGTGATGCCATCCGTGCGGTCGATGCGAGCGCCGCACGGCCCATCGTCGCCGGCATCAGAGGGTTCGATGAACATGTGATAGTGTCGCGTTCGCTTGCCGATGGCACCATGGTCCTTGTGTTGCGTGTGGAGCGCGGGCTTGTGACTGGTACCGAGGAGTATCGGCTCGAGCGCGGGACAGCACCGGAACTCCTCGATGATTTCTTGAAAGCCTACTATCTGGAGCGGCCCATCCCTGATGAGCTGATACTCGAGCATGCGCTCGAAGATGAGGCGCTCGGGGAGTTCCTTGCGAGATCGCACGATGGAAAGGCCATCTCCATCAGTGTGCCGAAATCGGGACAGCGGCATGCGCTCTTGGAGATGGCGCTACGCAATATCGCGGCTCGCATCGATGAACGCGAGCATACACTCGTCGCGTTGCAGGAGGCGCTCCGATTGCCATCGTTGCCGCGGCGTATCGACGCGTTCGACAACTCGCACCTCCAGGGGAAAGACCTGGTGAGCGCCTGTGTACGTTTCACTGATGGCAAGCCGGAGAAATCGAAATACCGCCGATTCATCATCCGGACGGTGGAGGGGAACGATGATTTCGCGGCGATGCGCGAAGCGGTGACCCGTCGTTATGCGCAGCACAAAGACGATGTCCCCGATCTCATCCTTATCGATGGCGGGAAGGGACAGCTCTCCGCTGCGTATGAGGCGCTGCGCGCGATAGGGGTGAGCGTCCCCATCATCGGTCTCGCGAAACGTGAAGAGGAGGTTTTCGTCCCCGGTCTCTCGGTGCCGCTCGTTATCGATCGCAAGAGTGCACCAGCGCTACTATTGCAGCGTATACGCGACGAGATACACCGTTTTGTCATAGCATTCCATCGCCTGCGCCGATCGAAACGGCAGATAGCGAAGGCTTCTACGTAGAGACTGCGGCCATGATGATGGGTATGATGGTGGTGATTGCTCATCGACGGGATTGTTTCTCGGGCGGAGATAGACTTGTTCTGATGAGAATTCGCGATCATTGTTTGCTCTGGTGCCTTGTTGTGGTGCCAGTTGTGTATGTGTAGATACGGAAGATTGAAAAAGGGCGTTCCCTGTACTGCGGTCATGGTGAAGCAAGCGCTCCAGAAGGCGGGCATCCGCAAGGTATGCCCTTTCTGTGCGAGCACGGACGTCAAATTGGACCTCGATGGTGTTAGCGGCGATTGCAAATCGTGCCATAAACACTCCGCAGAGCTCCTTGAGATGTCGTTCATCGAGGTATCGCATTACAAGCGGCGCATCGCGGCACAGGACCGCCTGCGCAAGTTCTCGCTGCTCCATTGCGAAGAAGTGCACGCGATGCTATTCGTGCTCATGTTCGCGACGATACTCGTCGTGTTCATCATCATCGCGCGCTCGAGATGGGGATTGTGGTAGCGACGGTGCAGATAGACTGATGGCTAGACTGTTCTCTTGTCACCACGTGTTGAGCTCTTGTTCCACGCGGGCCGTCCAGTCCTGCACTGTCTTGAGAATTATCGCCCGGAGCACTTTCTTGTCGTTCGCTTGATACTCGAAAAGGTAGCCGCCTCCTTGCAGGTTCGTCTGGAGTCGTTTGACAAGGCCTTTCTGGTGTAGCTTCTTGACGGCGCGTTGCACCGTGCTAGCGTCGACATCGAGCTCTTTCGCGAGCTCTTCCGTACGGTGGCGTGCATGGTGCGCGAGCAGATACTCGAAGACAGCGAGATCCGCTTTCGTGAGCCCGAGGCTGCATTTTATGATATCGCGCAGGTTGAATTGTTTGCATGCGAAGTCGATCATGGGTTCCTCGCTGATTATGAGCTTTTTATGTGTTTGTATGGTTTGTTAGCCAGTCTTGCCGTTCCCACAGTCTCTTGATTACTATGGTGATTACTATTACTATGTAGTCTTGTTACTCTTGCGTGAGATAGACTGTTACATAGCTCATCTTGAGCTTGGCGGCTTGATTGGGCAATTCTGAGGTCTTTCCCTCTGTCGCAAGATCAAGCATGGTGTCGAGTTGCGTGCGTATCGCCTGCACGCCCTCATTGTTCAGTTCCGTCTCTACAACTTTGAGTTTCGTATCTGCAATAGTATAGTGTTCTATGACGCGTTCGCTATTCTCTACATCTCCCGCCTCAATCACCAGTTCCATGCTGTCATGGAAATCCACCAGCGCAACGCTGAGCAGTGACAGATCGTTTCTACGTAGGAGTTCGTTGAATATCGGTCTGATGCCTTCGAGGGTCGTGTGTGCCTCGCCCAGGTCTCCATCGTCGATATCATCGCTCGCTTGCACGGCGAGTTCGTGCGCTTTGCCAAGATCGCTGTTGAACGCGATGTCTTGCTGCAGTTTGCGTGGACGCGATATCTCGTATGTGCCGCGGAACTCACTCAACGCGCTGATGAATGCTGCGTACTCTGATCGCGCAGCTTCGCGGTTCCCTTGTCCCGTCTGGAAAAGCGCCTGTTTGTAATGCGCATTCATCACGTTGAAATCGTCGAGAAAGCGCTCGGTAGATCTCTTGTCAGTGATGAAGATGGCTGATGCTACCGCGACGATGATTAGCGTCGATATCACTACGATACCTGTCATCTTCAGTCCTCGTCTCATGAAGTCACCTCTTCACCATTCTCTTGAGCATGCTCTGCATCAGGCACCAATCCGTGAAGCTGAATTGGAGCAGGTTGAGTCCGATGAATGCGGTGAGGAGCAGCCAGTATGGCGAGACGAAATACGCTAGTGCAGCGGATGTTAGCACGAGCGTTCCGATGATGCGTCGCATGTAGCGTTGGATATTCTGTTCTCTGCTGTCATCGCTCTTCTGTTCGTTATGGATGTGTTGCATAATTTCACCATTAGTTCATCGTTGCTTTTTTCATCTTGCTTTTTGCCGCGTCATCATCGTTATCTCTTCGCTCCGTCGCTAGATGGCGCGTCTTTCTCCAGGAGCACGAAGAACGCCGGCAGTATCACTACGCTTACGAAGAGCGCGAAGAATATGCCGATGGCGAGTATGATCCCTAGGCTGCGCATGCTTGGCATGATGCCGAACAGGAGCGCCATGAATCCCGCTATCTCGGCGAGCGCGCTGCCGGAAAGCCCCACTATGAGGAATTCCTGGAATTTCGCTATCGCCTCCTTGCGCGGGTATTGCACCAGGAAATCATCGTAGAAGTGGTAGACGCTGTTGATGCCGTACGAGCTGCCGAGCGCCATGATCATCGCGGCGGCCACCATCGTGACGACGTTGAGCTCTATCCCCGCATATCCTGTGACGCCGAGCGCCCAGATGAGCGAGAGCATCATGATGACCATGCTGTAGATGGTCTTCTTGATATCGAACCGGTAGTGGACGAGCAGGAACGCGACCATGAGCGCGAAACTGATGAGCGTTATGCGGGCGAAATCGCTGATGACNNCCGAAACCGGTGATCTGCGCCCGCAGTCCAGGATTCTGGTGTTCGAGCGTCATGAGCGTGAATTTGATGTCGCTCATGACCCGTTTGACTGTCGCAGCGGACGCGCCGGTGTCTGACCGTATCATGATGACTGCTATGCTACGGTCATCGTTCACGTATTGGGCCGCTCGCGGGTCGTTCGATGCGAGCGTTATCACGCGGTTCTTCTCGAGCGGGATGGTGCCGGTCTCGTCCCTGATGATATCCGTCACCGACATGACTTGCCTGACATCGTCTATGCCGCGCAGGCTCTCTGAGAGCGCATCGATGTACTTGAGATTCGCTGTCTCGAAGACGTCGGTGTTCATCCCTTGCGTGGTGAGCACGATGTAGAGCATGTCCGCGCCGTATTCGCTGCGCATATCGTTCATCAGCTTGACTTCGGCAAGGTCCTGCGGCAGCACCTTCTCGAGGCTTGGTTCTACATTGCCGAGGAGCATCGGGATGCCTGGCAGCGTCGCCGCTGTGATGATGAGCGCAAGGAGCACGAAAAGCATCGGTCTATCGCTTTGGATCTTGCCGAGCTTGTAGCCCATTCGTCGTATCATCATCGTGCTCGCCTCGCGGGATCTGTTTGATGGGTGCTGTGCGTTCTATGTTGGGGTGTATTCGTTTGGCGCACTGAGCTTCCGCGTTGCATGACTTCTCGCTCGGTCTTACGCGCTGCGCTATTCGCGTCCGCGAGGACGAGCTCTTTCTCTATGCCGAATCGCATCTTGTTCTTCGCGTAGTAGATCGCCTTCTCCTCGACGATGAAGAGTGCGGGGAGCCCGATGACGCTCAGGATGAACGCGAGCGTGACTCCCATCGCCATGAGCAGTCCGAAGCGTCCCATCTCCGGCATCTGACCGAGCATGAATGTGAGGAATGCTATCGCGGTGACGATGGTGACTGTGGTGAGGACGTAGCCGGTGTTGGCCATAGTCTCTTCAACCGCGTATTCGAGCGATTCGCCTTTTTTGCGTTCATACTCGAATTTGTTGCGTAAGTGGATGCTGAAATCGACGCCGATGCCGATGACCATTGCCGCGACGCCGCCGGCGAGCGTGCTGATGGGTAGGTGGAGGTATCCCATCATGCCGTAGAGCCAGACGATGCTGAGGAGGATGCTCACCATCGGCACGAACGCCGCGATGATGCTGCCGAAGACTATCGCGACCAGGATGAAGACGAAGAGCGCGGAGAGCTTCTCCGTGAGCCCTCGGTCGTGCTCGATCACTGCGCCGAGCCTTTGTTGGATGACTGGGGTGCCGGTGATGCTGACTGTTGTCGATCGGGGCCGGCCGAAANNAACTGTCGATATCATCGCGTAGCTTGGTGGCGAGAAGGTTCATCCGCAGGTCATCCGCGCTCACGTCGGTGCTTATCATGATGATGGTGTTGGTGCGGTCGTCATTGACGAAATTGCCTAATTGCTCGAGTACGCGTGCGTCGTTGATGATGGCTTCGTACGCCTCTTGTGTCACGATTATGTCTTGTGTTTGCGTTGCCGGTTGTCCGGGAGGTCGTTGTTGCCGCGCTGCTCCGTCAATGATGTCCGTGAATGCGTAGGCCGCGATGACGTTATCTTCCGCAGCGACTGTCTCTTTGAGCCCCTTGACATAGGTATAATATTCATAATCGAGGATGCTGTTTTGCAGTGGCACTGTTGAATCGCTATCCATAGCGACGACTATTGCGAGCATATCCTGCCCGAGATGCTGGTCGCGCAGTGTGTTGAATGCCTCTATCTCTTCGATGTCTGTCGGCATCATCTTCTCAAGCGACGCGACAGTGCGTACTTGCGTGACGCCGCCGAAGAGCAGGATCGTTATCGCGAGGATTCCTGCGAGCGTCAGGAACGGGTGCCGTACCTGTATGTGGGCTATCTTCCGCAGCAAGTCCTTGTAGCGGTTAGGCTTCTCAAGGTCCCGCAATCGTTTCTCAGTCATAGTAGTCTCCTTCGATGTCGTTATGTGATTAATGTTCGGTGCTTCATTAATTGAGTGATACCTCGT
>DUGD01000040.1 GCA_013331575.1 Candidatus Woesearchaeota archaeon | reverse complement strand
ACATCAATTGCCCATACAGCGCGGTCATCCCCTTGAAGGACGCAACCTTCGACTTCATCAAGAAGGGCGACGACCTGACGAACTACTTCGCGCTCGAAGACTATGTGGTCTGCAAGATCACGCAGGTGACGAGTCAGAACCTGATCGACGTCAGCATGAAAGGACCGGGCTTGCGCAAGCTGCGCGGCGGCCAGTTCATGACAGTGAACGCCGCGAAAGTACCGCGCATCATCGGCCGTAAGGGCAGCATGATCACCATGATCAAGCACGCCACTGGCTGCCAGATGGTCGTCGGGCAAAACGGCCTCGCTTGGATCTCGGGCGAACCGGACCAAGAGGTCATCGCGGTCAATGCGGTCCGCAAGATAGAGCGCGAAGGCCACATCTCCGGTCTCACCGAGCGCGTCAAGGTCTTCCTTGAGGAGCGCACGGGCAAGACATTGGATATGGAAGCTATCACACGCGAAGCAGAGGCCGAGGATGCGGCTGCCCAAGAGCAGCGCAACCGATTCCCGCGCTTTGAGCGCCGCGAAGAGGGCGGTAGCGAAGGTGGCGGCGATCGCGGTGGATTCCGCGGTGGCGGCGATCGCGGCGGTGACCGTGGTGGATTCCGCAGCGGTGGAGACCGTGGCGGGTTCCGCGGCGGCGGTGACCGTGGTGGATTCCGTGGCGGTCCAAGAGACGGTGGAAGCCCTCCCCGACGCGACGGCGACAGGCCGCCGCGAAGCGACGCAGCACCACGACCTCCCCAGGGAGAGGCGTTCAAGAACGACGATACTAACTAGGTGAACACATGGCATACGACAAACGACATGACGGCCGCGATTGGCTCGAACCGAGACCAATCATCGCGAAAGCCGGCGTCATCAAGAAAGCCGACGGCAGCGGCTACTTCAAGATCGGCAAGACCGAGGCCTACGCGGCAGTGTACGGCCCGCGCGAGCTGCACCCGAAGTTCATGCAAGACCCGAAGCGCGGTGTCTTGCGCTGCAACTACAACATGATGCCCTTCTCGGGCGCTGGTGAAAGAGTCAAGCCCGGACCCAGCCGCCGCAGCAAGGAGATAAGCATGGTCACAGCGAAGGCACTCCTTCCCGTGGTCAACCTCGACGACTTCCCGAATGCGGTAGTCGACGTCTTCATCGAGTTGCCGCAGACCGACGCCGGTTCGCGCTGCGCAGGCATCTGCGCCGCAGCCATCGCGCTCGCGGACGCAGGCATCCAGATGAAAGACATGGTATCAGCGTTCTCCGTGGGCAAAGTCGAAGACAAGCTCATGGTGGACCTCGACTATGATGAGGAGGCATGGGGCGGCCACAGCGGCAATGTCGCTGACGTCCCGGTCGCTATGGTGCCGAGCACGGGCGAGATAACGCTCTTGCAGATGGACGGTAAAATCAGCAAGGAAGAGCTGATCAAGGCCATCGACCAAGCGCGTCCGATCTTCGCGCAGATAGCGGAGATACAACGACAGGCCATCAAGGATAAATTCGACCGCTGGGGACGCGGCGAGGAGTGAGGTGACACGATGGTATACACATCAAAGGAACACATCATCTCGTCGCTCAAGAAAGGCGTCCGTCTCGACGGTAGAAAACCGCTCGAGTTCCGCCCGATAACGATCGAGACCGGATTCATCAGCACGGCAGAAGGCAGCGCACGCGTGAAAGTCGGCGACACGGAAGTGCTCGCAGGCGTCAAGATGGCAGTGGGCAAGCCCTACTCCGACACGCCGGACCGCGGAGTGCTCATGGTGAACGCAGAGCTGCTCTCCATCAGCAACCCCGACTTCGAGCAAGGACCGCCGTCGATAGAATCGATCGAGGTCGCTCGTGTCATCGACCGTGGCGTACGCGAATCGAAGACCATCGATGATCATGCGCTGTGCATCCGTGCGGGCGAGCTCGTCTGGATGGTCAACGTCGATCTGTGCCCGCTCAATACGGACGGCAACATGATCGATGTCGGTGCCCTGGCGGCGATCGCGGCCCTCAAAAGCACGCGCTATCCCTCCATGGACGGCGACAAGGTCGTGTACGGCAAGCCGACCGATGTACGATTGCCCGTTGGTGGCATCCCCATCCCCGTGACCATCGTCAAGATCGGCGACACGCTCCTCGTGGACCCGTCAGATGACGAGTTCAAGACGGCTGACGCACGCTTGACCGTCACCACGATGGAGGACGGCCGCCTCTGCGCGATGCAAAAGGGCGGCGACGCAGCGCTTTCGCTCGAGGAAGTCAGCCAGATGCTCGACCTCGCCTCGGAGAAAGCCGAAGAGCTCCGCGAATTGCTCAAGAAAGCGATCCGATAGATTACTTTTTTTTAGTTCTTTTTTTGTCAATATTTATTGGTTTATGCTTCTTTGGTTTCTTGCTGGATTCTACAAGAGTAACTATTGATGCAATCATGCTTGCGCCATATCCGATGCATGTGATGAGGTTTACGGTGCGATTTTCATCATTGATTTTTTTAATGTGCATATTCAATATTGTGATGGAAAATCCTTGTACTGCATTTACAAGTTCTATCGGATCATTTAGTATGGCTGTTTCTTGCGAGTACGGATCCGGAAATGGAGCAATCTGATCAGCAAAAACTCTGAACGCATAAATCGCAGTGAGAATAGCAAATGTGATTATGAGGCCCCAAAGAACTACTTTGATTTGTTTTGTTCGCATAGTTTTGTGGAGAAAATGGGGTTTATAAATTCTTTCTGAACTTGTTTAGTTAATCCTATTGACATACCTCGTGCTTCAGCTCGAGGAAGAACGCCTTGGAGTTCCTCCAGAAATCGTGCTGATTCATGCAAGCACGATTTCGCATGTGCCCGGAACGGAGTGAGTTAGATGCTCCGCGTTCCTTAAGCGTTATGAGGAGATGCTGCGGCGATTCATCGATGGCTACTTCTTCATGCATATCGGCGGTCCTGCGCAACCACAATCGTCGGGGATGCCTTGGATGATCGCGCCGTTCGGACAGAACTCAGGACCTGGCATGACATACTCAGGGCATGGATCGCAGGCTTTCGGACATTCGCCGCGGTAGAATGCCCACTCCTCGCATCGTGTGCCGTCAGACAGTGTGCAGACGCCTACTTGTCCGTCATCTCTATCGACGATTTCAAGCGACCCGCCATTCTCGACGCAATGTGTCGATGCGGGATTGGCAAGCTGCGCGTTATCTGTGCTCTCCGTCGAGCACGCGAAAGCGATGATGCAGATGATAAGCATCGCGAGTGCGATGTATATACGCCTCATAACTCCTCCATTATCTCGGGTCGTTAAGAACTTTTCGCAATCTTTTTCGCATTCTTCTTGCGCACGTGACTTTTTTGCGATTCGCTTTCGGCAAGTACTTCGTTCCAGACATCGTCCGTCGGGCGCGACCATTCCACTTGTAAACGCTCGAACGGGATGCCGGACCAGATGGCGAGCTGCGGCACCGCATAGTTACCATCGTAGCGATGTGCGCGGACTCTCGACTCCCAATATCTCCTGAACGCTTCATCGCGCGTCTCTTTGGTAGGCTTCCCCAATCCTTTTGCCTCCCGGTATAGTTCTCGTTCCACGTGGGCGCGTTCGACAACATACGCTTTGTCGCTACGCAGGATGGGAAAGCTAAGAAGCATCACCTCTTTTTTCCTGCAGATATCGTGCATGAGATAGCGCCAGAGGTCAGGGAACTCTGGATTTTCGATCCACGATGTTGGTCGAGGTTCAAGAAGTCCCTCAATCACGCCGTCGTGCGCGGCGTTCGGCAATCCGTGCCCGTCACCGATATAGACGAATCTTCTTCGAGGGATGAGTCCGGTGAACTCGTCGTATTTACCGGTGAAAAATCCCTCTATGCCTTTGGTTTGTATCGAGCGGTAGGCTCGCGAGTTGGTGTAGTGATATCCTCGTAACTCAGGCATGTGACTGTGAATCGTCTCTGAAATAAGAAGTTGTCTTTTTGTACAAATGTCCCGACCATAACCTTTTTAAACCCCTCCCCTGTTCCACGGGGTATGTTAACTGTCGAACGCTCCGCTGACGTCTACACCAAGTATGAACGTGCCCGTATCATCGGTGCGCGTGCGTTGCAGCTCAGCCAGGGCGCTCCTATCCTCGTCAAGCTTTCTGAAGAGGAGATGATCGCCATCAAGTACAATCCGGTCGAAATCGCGAAGCTCGAGTTCGACGCCGGCGTCATGCCGCTTACCGTGCGACGTGTCGTGGGCGAGCGCAAGTAATACCGCCCCGGCGACACGTTTAAAAACTACCTAGCAGGTGCTATGCATTATGACAGACGGACAACATAACGGGAACCAACAGCAGAGTAATCATCATGCCGCTCCCCGCCCGTCTCCGAACAACGACGTGAAAGCGGATACGAAAGGCATTACCGTCAAGAAAAATGATGATATCGCGGAATGGTACGGCCAGGTCGTCGCCAAGGCAGAGCTCGCCGATTACTCGTCGCTGCGCGGTTTCATCGTCCTGCGACCGAACGGCTATCTCATCTGGGAGCGCATCCAGAACGAACTCAACCCGAAAATCACAAAAATTGGCGTGCGCAACGCGTACTTCCCGCTCCTCATCCCAGAGTCTTTCTTCAAGAAAGAGGCGGAGCACGCAGAAGGATTCAGTCCCGAGGTCGCGTGGATCGAGAAGCACCCGGACGACCCGGAGCGCTACGCCATCCGTCCGACGAGCGAGACCATCATGTACGATAGCTACAGCAGGTGGGTGCGCTCATGGCGCGATCTCCCCTTGCGCATCAACCAGTGGTGCAGCGTCGTGCGATGGGAGACGAAAGACACGAAGATGTTCATCCGCGCCCGCGAATTCCTCTGGCAAGAGGGCCACTGCGTGTACGAGACCGAACGCGAATGCCACAAGGAGACCATGAAGTACTTGGAGTTCTACCGTCAAGTCGCTGAGGAACTCCTCGCTGTGCCCGTCATCCTCGGCAAGAAGACGGACAACGACAAGTTCGCCGGCGCGAAAGCGACGTACGCAATCGAAAGCCTGATGCCCGACGGCAAGTCACTCCAGATGGGCACGAGCCACGACCTCGGGCAAGGGTTCGCGAAATCCTTCGGCATCAGCTTCCTCGGCAAAGACGGCACGACGCAGACGCCATGGCAGAACAGCTGGGGCTTCTCGACACGCCTCATCGGCGCGATGGTCATGACGCACTCCGATGACAAAGGCCTCGTGCTGCCGCCGCGCCTCGCGAAGAACAAGATAGCGATAGTCCCCATCATCTTCGACGACACGAAAGCGCAGACGATCGCGAAAGCGAAAGAGATACAGAAGCTCCTCAAGCGCTACGATCCCGTCCTCGACGACAGGGAGGGCTACAGCGCGGGCTGGAAGTACAACGACCACGAACTGCACGGCGTCCCCTTGCGTATCGAACTCGGACCCAAGGATATCGCGAAAGAGCAGGTCGTCCTCGTGCGCCGCGATACGGGCGAGAAGAAATTCGTGCCGAACGCGCAGATACTCGACGAGGTGCGCCATGCGCTCGATGCGATGCAGGCCAATCTCTTCGAAAAGGCGAAGGCATTCCTGCAGTCAAGCACGACCGAGGCCTCGGAATGGAACGCGTTCATCGCAGGCATCGACGGGAAGAAGCTCGTGCTCGCGCCGCACTGCTCCGGAGCAGAATGCGAAGCGGAGATAAAAGAGGTCACGAAGGGAGTGACCACACGTTGCATCCCATTCAAAGGCGACAAGCCGGCTGCGGGCGCGGTCTGCATCCGTTGCGGCCAGAAAGCAAAGTACAACGTCTACTTCGGACGGGCGTACTGATAGCTACTCCTTGTTTTTTTTATCTCTCATCCACGTCATCGCAGATACTCTCTGCATGATGGCTTTCTCGTCTCGAGATTTCTATTCAAGTTGCATTCTTACGAACAGTTATAAATGCGGAATCCGCCGGCCATAGCATAGATTGTTCAAGGTGAAACCATGGATGTCAATAAAGGATTATTGGGGTTGTTGTTCTTTGTAGTGGCGGCGATGTTCGTCGTCTCGATCGTCGCTATTGATGGTTCGCTTGAGCGAGATGATGAGCAAAGAGATACTATCTCGGTCTCCGGTACGCAAGTGATGGAGGTCGTTCCCGACCAAGCGGTCATCATGCTCGATGTGAGCACTCGCGGGAAAGACGCTGCACAGGTGAGCGCGGACAACAAGGCGCTCGTGAACAAGGTCATGGTCGCTCTCGCAGAACAAGGCGTCGCACCCGGTAGTATCGAGACGACAGGTCTTTCCCTCCATCGTTGGAACGAGTGGAATGGGAAGGAGCAGATCAACGAGGATCTCGGTTACGAGCAGATCAACAGCATCAAGATAACGACCGAGAATCTCGACAAGGTCGGGAGATTGGTCGATGCCGCTGTCGGCGCGGGCGCGAATAGCGTGCAAGATGTCGCGTTCAAATTAAAAGATGCGACTGAGCAGCGATACAAGCAGGAGGCGATGGCGCAGGCGGCCGCTATCGCGCAGAAGAAGGCGCAGGTGCTCGCGTCCGCGGCCGGTGCTGAACTCGGCGACGTGATATCCATCAGCGAATCGGGCGACTACCAACCGTGGTACTATAATGCTCGAACAACGCTCGAATCTGCTGCAGCGGGCAGTGCTACACAGATAAGCCCGCAGAAAGTGAGCTTGAGTGTGACAGTGAGTATGAGCTACGAACTGGAGCAATAGATACTTTTACTTTTCTTTTTGTTGCTATTTTTTGTTTTCTCCTCTGATTTCATTCATTCTGTCTACATACTCTTGGAATGGTAGGGTATGTTCAATGGCTTGAGGCCAGGCCTGACGAAAGTTTAGCCTGTATGTTCCGAGGTTTCTGTAGATGTTGAATATGCCAGATGTTAGTGCAGGTGGGCCGAACAGTCTTGGTTTTCTTAATCTAATCTCAACGGCACGGTCGTCGAGATATGAGATGTTGATATCTGTTGCCATGTATTTTCTTCGTTTGTCTGTTGCTATGTCTAGGCCAATAGTTCCATCATTGACAGGTTCAATGTGGTAAATAATAGCGTTTGCATCTGGCTGTACTACATGCAACAATGCTTCTTTAGAAGGCGGAAAACTTCCTTGTCTCAATGTGACGTTGGATTGTGCCAATATTTCGAGTGCTGGGGGGAGCGTGGTCATGATGGTGGAATTGAGCGGCGTGTTTTAAGCTTTGTCTTCGAGTTTAAATATTGCCTGTCTACGGTAATCCAAACCTTTTTAATAGGGTTATTTGACGATGGCATTCGGTGTATTGATGCATCTTCCCAAACGCTACGGCCAGTCCTCCGTCTCGGCGTGCCCGTTCTGCGGCGGCCAGGCGTTCGCGAAGAACGACCAAGGGATACCCTGTTGTACGAAACACAAGGCCCTGAGGCTTCCCGACCTCAAGTGCATCTGCGGCCGCTGGCTCGACCAGCGCGAGTCGAAGTTCGGTGTGTTCTACACCTGCATGAGCTGCGGCGCAGTCTCGTTCGCGAAGATGATGGATGCCAACGGCGACGCAATACGCAAGGTGTTGAGCGGAACCGGCGCGAATGATGCTGCGTCATCGAGACCTGCGTCGCAGGGGGGCCAGTACATGGTCGGCGGCACGGTGCGCGATCGCGTCCGGCAGAAACTCGCCCGTGGCGAACCGCTCACCCCCGACGAGCTGGATTTTATCTAGTCAGTCATTCTCGCCCTTGCGCGTAGTCAACTACGTCTTATTGTCCGTCGTCTCGCTGCGGTCAGAGAGCGCACATGGTTAGGTGATGTTGAGCCTATTGCTCGGACGCGTCCACCAACCGAAAAGCCCGACCAAGGCAGCGCACTTCCTGTTGTTAGGCGAAATACTACATAAGAGATAATGTGTTGAGCGCAATATCTACTGCTGTTTCGCGAGCATCATCAGGTGGATGTCGTCGTAGATCTCGCGGATGTCGTTGTAGAGCGCCTCCTTCTCGGTCGCTCCGAGCTTCGCGCGGACATAGTCCTCCCGCAGTTCCTTGTACGCCGTCTTCGCTTTCTCGAGGTCGCCCGTCTCGAGCGCTTGCCTGCAGGATTCGACCTTCGCATAGATGTCGCCGTGTTTCGCCTTGAGCGCGTCTTCGGCGTTCTCTTCTATCCTTTGCCCTGCGGGGGTGGTCTCCACGCGTTCCTTGATGAACGACGCGTACCCTTCGCTCTCCAAGCGCTCCCGCTCCGCGGTGATGCCGCGTTTCGCGCTCCCGAGCGCCTCGGCGTACTCCTTGCGTAAGCCTACGGCACGGGTAACCTTCTCTTTCTGGTCTATCGTCTTCGCGAGCTCCTTCTCGATCTTCGCCTTGAGTGCGGTGAGCCTTTTCGTCTCTGCGTTGATGCGTTCGCGCGTGGTCCGTTCTGCGGTGAGGGCCGCATCGCGTCGCGACATCGCGTCGGCAAGCATGTTCTTCGCATCGACTTCGGTCTTGCGGACTGCCGTCTCACGCGCATCGAGGTCTGCCTTGAGCGCACGGAGCTCCTCGCGCATCGTCGATGCTTTCGTTATGTCCTCCGCGACTTTCTTCTCTCTTATGCGGAGCGCCTCCTCCTTGCGGGTGATCGTCGCTTCGGTCGTCTGGACTTGCGCAAGCATGCTCTTCGCGGACGTTTCGGCCCGCTTCGCTATCTCCATATCCGCTTTCACTTTCGCGGCATCGCGCAGCATCGGCTCGATCTCCTGCTTCATGCGCGAGACCATCTCGATATCCTTGCGCGCTTCTGTCTCGTCGATCATGACGCGTTTCTCGCGCTGCGCTAACGCTTTCTCTTTCGCATCGACGTTTTTCAGTTTCGCATCGTACTCCCGCTTGGCGGTTGCGAGATCGCCGCGCGCTTTGAGCATCGCGTTCCGTTCAGCTTTGAGTCGCCGTTCCACTTCCGCGTCGAGGCGTTCCTTGATCATCTTGGCGCTGCGCTTGCGTTCGCCCATCAGCTCATTGCTCTTCTGCGTCACTTTGCGTTGGAGCTCGGCTATCTCTTTCTCGGCTTCGAGGAGCGTAAGGACCGCCTCTTTGCGTTTGGCGATGGTCTTCTGCAGCTCGCGGTGCTCCTTGATGGCGCCTTTCGCGACAGCCTGTTTATGGCTGAGGAGTTCACGCAGCATCGCGGCGCGATTCTCCGCGGAGAGGAGCTGTGTGGCGAGCTCCTGGTTTCCAAGCGCATCGCGTACCCAACTCGCGAAATCGTTGCGGTACTCATTCACATGGTGTTCGAAGGTGATGTCATCGATGTACTCGAGCGCGTCGGCGAGCTCGGGGAGCGACCGTAGGGGTTGGCCGTTGCGTAGGAAGAAATACTTATCCGGGGTCACTTCCCGCTCTTGAAGTTTCCATTCCGGGAGTCGCGGTGATTCGTTCGTTATCTCCGAGAGTCTCTTCTCGATCTCTTCGTGCTGCCGGTTGAGCGTCGCGAGGTGCTGCTCGATGAGTTCGTGGTGCTTAGGCGTCCCTTCGATGACAAGCGGCACTGCCATGTCTTCCTGGTGCGCGGCTGGCGGTGTGGTGCTCTGGTCTGCAGTATCTGCGACAGCGCTTTTTGCATCGCTGTGTTCGCTACCGGTGTCTGCCGCTGGATGGGTGGATTGTGCTTGTTCTTCCTTTTCAATAGGCGTTTGCAATGATTGCGACGCGACATCGTCGAGCGATATCTCGTTGTTCCATGGCGTCGCCGCAGACGCAGTGATCGGTGTGATGGTGGAGGCGCTTTCGTCTTGCGTCCAATCGCCGACGTTCACCGTCGAATCCGCCGCTGGCTGCGCTACGCTGTTGTTCTCATGATGATCATCATCCTGGTAGGCGCCTTGCTTCACAGGTAGGCTGTTCTGTTCGGTATCGATGCCGAGCTTACGCCTGATCTCATCGATATTTGGGGTAGAGGTCGATCCACTGATGCCTGTAGGGTCTGGTGCGCTGCCGAACTCTGTCGCGGGGAGTTGTGTTGGTGCGTCAGAGTCTTTGGGGTCGCTAGGAGCTTGTGTCGAATAGTGCTGTTGCGGGTCGTCATTGCTATCTTTCCTGAATAGCTTGCCGAAGAATCCGCGTCGTTTCACGGGCGCTTCGCCAGGCAGCGATGGCGGTGTCAGATCAAAGTCGCTCATTCTCCCCCCTCTTTCTCCTTGATGGTGTCTCGGAGCGCTCCCCGGTCCACACCATGCAAACCACGTCGGAGTCCTTATATATTTTTCGTCACTATTCTGCGGAGAGAACGAAGGGTTTTTGATGAGGGGGACGTAGATGGGCGGATATGTCACAAGGCGGTCAGCCATCAGAGGTCCACCCGGGAGCCGGTATGCTACCTCTTGACCCCGCGTATGTCGATCGCGTATCGGAACGGGTGCAGCGCACCGAGCGCGCAGAGATAACGGTGCGACAGGATGTCTTCCATACGCATGAGGAGTTCGATCGCACGATGGCGGATATCGCTGTTGAGGTCGCCCAGTTGCGCGACGCGCTCGCCATAATCGAACATGATGTCGCGTCGGTCGTCGAACGCGTCAAGCACTCATTGTCGATGTTCAAGACAGTCGTCAAGCAGGGCGATATGGCGCGCTTGCAATCGCGCGTTGATTTGTGGGCGCCGGAGACGCGTATCACCCGCGAGCAATTCGCGCGCATGCTGCGGGCATTGTGATGTTGGCAGACTGCTTTCCGCCAGTTAGTCTTTCTATTCTTCTTTCTATTCTTGTTTGGTAGTCTACTTCCGTAGTATGATCGTCGTACGTGTCAGTAGGCGCTCTGCAGCGATGATTTCTGCATGGCTTTTCCACGCACAACATTTATATACTCTCATGGGCGCGGCTCGCGCATGCACTCTGAAGGAGATCGCACTGCAGCGACGCCTCATGCGCAACCGCACGTCGGCCCCGATGCTGCGATGACGGATTCGCTCTCGCGTGGCGACGCTCATCCCTCTCTTGATGCGCAGGAGAGGCGCGTGATATCGCTTCTCGTCGTCGCGATCATCGCTTTCGTCATCTGCATTCCCATCATCGCGGTGCTCTCCGAATCGCCTATGCTCAACGTGCTCCTCGGTCTCTCGCCGCTTCTTATCACGCTCATCATCGATGCGCTTTTAGCAGCGCGGCATTACAAGGTGGTCACGTTCTGGATCGTGCTCTTGGTCGTGCACCTTGTCGCGATAGGAGTGTTGTGGCTGCTCAATCTTACGCTTGTCGAGCAGGTGAATATCGCCGGCAGCATCAGCACATCGCTTATCTTCACTGCAGTCATCACGGTCATCGTGACGCTCGCTGACGCGAAACGTGTGAAGCAGAGCGTCAAAGATGCGCACGATGAGTCTTCGCGCACGGTAGAGTTCAAACCCGAGAAGCTGGATGAGTACGTCCATGCTATTGAGGATAAGGCGAAAGCCCTCAACTTCGCTATCGGTCGCGTCTACAGGGCATCGAACGGTGGTACTGCGAAAATGCGCGAGCGCCTGCGGATACCGAGCGAGTGGTATAACGACTTCAATGCGTTCAATGCGCTCGAGAAAGAGGACCGTCAAGCGCAACTGGACCAGGCGGCTGTGCTCCTGCGCAAGATACGCGACCGGTTGGCGTTGTTCGCGCAGAAGGAGAAGGATGTCTTCCACCCGAGCGAGCTATCATCGATAAAACACCTCGCGCGCAACAAGGACGGCGAGGATCGCATCATCGATGTGCTCAAGACGAACGATCGCGACCCGGTCGATCATTACTATGTTAGCGCGGTGGATTTCTGCGACCGCATCCTCAGCGAGATAGAGGAGACGTAGATTCCTTAGCTGAGTTGTGGATTCCTTTCAATTTTCTCAAGTCTTATATTTGTGATCCGTCCTGTCTCGTCTTTTCGAGCGTCATCACGCAGTTTTAGCTGTCGTGTGACAAAGAAGGGGGACTATCGGTCATCCACTGTGAACAACCGTGAATCATGCACGTCGAAGAGGCCGAGCCGCGCACCGGCATCGAGCCATCCGTGCGCGTAGTTGAGCGCGGCGAACGCGAGGACATCATCTCCGTTGTCGTGGAAGTGGTGCGCGTCAGAGACATATCGTTCCGCCATATCGAGCGCCTCGAGCGCTTGGGCGTGCCGCTCGGGGATGACGGCGCCTTTCGCCATGGCGAGCGCCTCTTCGGTGATTGCGAAATACTTGGCGAGCTTTTCGGGCGTGACGATGTTGGTCGCTTTGCTGTGCGCGTCAGTCATCGTTTCACCGCGTCGGATTGCTCTTGCCGTTCCTGCTTCGGGTATGTGCTGGGAGGTAGGAAGACTTGCTCTGTCTTTACCGCTATCCCTTTGCTTCCGAGCATCTGGCGGCTCGCGATGAGCGCTTTCCCGACGAGGACAAGCTCGTCTTTGAGCGTCATGACCGCGACCAGGTCATCGATCTGGATATCGCTATCCAGGCGTACGATGCCCGGTACTTTGAGTTGCATGCCGTGGCAGAGTGCGTCTATGGCGCTGTCTTGGATCCATATCTTCGGCAGGTGCGATACTCCTGCTTCTATTGGCAGGAGCATCTTGCGTAGCGGTGCCTCGTTATGCTCCTGCGTGTGGTAATGGAATGCATCCGCCAGGTCTTGCAGTGTCACGGCTTGTGCCTCGACGAAACCCGCGGCCTTGCTGCGGCGTAGTTCCGCCATGTGCGCGCCGCAACCCAACATCTCGCCCATGTCATGGCAGAGCTTGCGGATGTAGGTGCCTGCTTGCACGCCGCAGACGAAGAGGACATCCTGTCCTTTGATATCGAGGATGTCGATGTAGTAGACCTTGCGATAGCGCCATTGTCGCTTGACCGCTGATTTGATGGGAGGTAGTTGCTTTATCTTACCGACGAATTGCGCGATGACTGCGCGGAGCTTCTCCTCAGGAACCTCTTGGTGCACGTGCATGAGGCAGACGTACTCTTTTCCTGCCGGGAGGAGGCTCTGTACGATGCGCGTGCCATTCCCGAGCGCGACAGGCAGGACGCCGGTGACTCCAGGGTCGAGCGTTCCCGAGTGTCCTGTCTTGTCGAGTTTGAGTATCTGTTTGACGTACGCCGAGACCTGGTGCGAGCTCGGGCCCTCTGGTTTGTCGATGATGACGATGCCGCTCTTGATGAGTTCGTCGGTGGTGCGTGTCTCGGGTGGCTTGCCGTATTTCGGCGAAGTCTCCGCTTGCGTGCGCACGAGGGTCTGCTTATCGCGGCGTTCGAATGGTAAAAGCCCCATTTTTCTGGGGATTGACGGGAGGTTTAAAAATGTACCTTGTGGTGAATTCTTAGGTAAACAGTGCACGACCCCGATATGCGACTGCCGCCTTGGTGCGATATCTAAGGCGCGAGTGCGGGGATGGGCCCCCGCCACTGCGAGTGCCGAAACACGTGTTGCGCAAGCAATAGTTCCACCGCGGCAGGAGAAGAGATTATTGCTAAGAGTTTTGAGTTTTAGTGTTATGCGTAGAGTATCTCCCTCTGCATGTTTCATTCTTTGACGCCCGCAAGCGACCACCTCGCTTGCCGTTCGTCTTGCTGACTCCGGCCTCGGTGGTCCGGCGCTCGACATTGCGTGTCAGCGTCCGGTGGTGTTGTGGTGCTCGGGGTCGAGCGCCTTCAGGCTGGCGGGCGTTCCTTGCTGAGAACCTATTCTGCTAAGCATCTATGTGGTGCGGTGAACTTCGCGGTCTGTTCTCCTAGAATGGCGTCCTGTTCTTCGCCTCTTTGCGTGGGGCGCTGAGTCCTAGCTCTTTATCGATGTTGCGCGCCACCTCTTTGAGCTCGCTTATGGTCCTATCGATATCTCCGCGCACCAGTTCGAGCAGCTCTTCAAGGTTGTCGACTCGTAGTTGGTACTTGCCGCGTATCTCCTCCACTATGCCTGCGTCCATGAGGTTGCGTAGGTGGTGGATGACTGTGGCGCGCGTCAGTCCGAGATGATCCGCGAGTTCGTCTGAGCTCATGCCCTCTCCTGCTTTGAGCGCTTTGAGGAGTGCGATGAAGATGCGAAAGCGGCTCTTGTCCTTGTCCCGGAGGTTGAATAATCCTAGGCACCCACCTAGGTACTGCAGTTCATCGTTCATGTCTGGCGTGCGTACTGGTTTGTACTCGACGCGGTTGATGGTGATGCTGGTGAATCGCATAGATGTCACGTCTGTGTCGGTCTTGCTGTTATGTCCTGTATTGTTATAGTCGTAATTTATTGTTACATTCGTAAAGCGGTTTGTTTATTTAAAGTCTACTGAATGTAGATGTGGTGGTAGTTGTGTGTTTAAATATGGTCTGCGTAAACTATATAAATAAGTAGATGTTACACCAACTTCGTTGAGTTAAGATGAACTGAATTGAATTCATGTAAACTGAATGGCTGAGTGACGATGATGCGTAAACGACACGACAACGATGATACTGTGCCGCCAAATGCGGGCGATGAATGCCTAGATGAATCGCGCGCTGATGCGCAAACTGATGCAGCAGATGCGACATCGGACGCAGCTGATAGTGCTACGAATGCGGATGCTGCCGCAAATGATGGTACTACGCTTGGCGCGACAACCACTGATGCACCAAGCGTACCATCCCCTACCGATGACCGTCAGGATATCATCGCGCACGCGCAACGGATACAGGCGGAATTCGACAACTACAGAAAACGCGTAGAGCGCGAAGCGCAAGAACAACGCGCAGGCGCGACAGACAACCTGTTCAAAGCGCTCCTCCCCATCATAGATACCTTCGAGCTCTCGCTCCAGCACGCGAAAGATGATACTGGCGCGGTACGCGGAGAGGATCTCTACCAAGGAATCCTCCTCTTGCATGACCAGCTCAAACACCTCCTCGAAAGCCAAGGTCTCACTGCTATAGATTGTTCAGGCCCGTTCAATCCGCGCATGCATGAAGTGCTCATGATGGTGCAGCAAGAGGGCGTGCCGAGAGGGACGATAGTCACGGTGCTCCAACCCGGCTACCAACGCGGCGGCAAGATAATTCGTCCGGCGAAAGTCAGTGTGGCGAAATGAACACGCACGAAATGAACACGCAAAAACTGTACCTTGCATGATTATGATTAATACGGTATATCGAAGGTGAATGACGATGGGATACGTATCGCTGTTTAGCAACGCGCGAGCAGGCGCGCAACAGAGTATCGACCCTATCGTCGCATCGCTTGCCGGGATGGCGCGCCAACAAGGAGCCGGCATGAACTCGGGCGGTCCCTACACATCGAAGAACAAGACGGGGGGTTACAGCGCGACATCATGCACCTGCGGTTCCTGCCCACTGCATCGCGGTGTTTACGGCGCAGGGAACGCGAAGAGGAATGATACTCCGTCCTACGGGCGGGGCTCCGGGTATGGCGGCGGGTCGTATGCTGCTGGTTCAGCGAACGGAGGTTCGATGACGAGCACTCCGTCATTCGGCTATCACGCATCATCCACCACGTACGGCGGGCCAGTAGACAACCCATCGCATTACTCGCATCATACGCAATCACAATATGAGTGATCATAGTACTAGCGGCCCATCAAGGCATGCTACCAACGACAGAACCAACGACCCGGTAACGGGCCAATTACAAAAACCACAAACACCACCGAGGTGACACCCAATGGCACAAAGTAACAAGATTATCGGCATAGATTTAGGCACCACCTTCAGCGCGGTGGCAGTGATGGAAGGCGGAAAGCCGGTCATCATCCCCAGCGCGGAAGGAGAACGCACAACGCCCAGCGTAGTGAGCGTCCTTGAGGACAGCGAACGCCTGGTCGGCCGTGTGGCAAAAAACCAAGCTGTCAGCAACCCTGAGCATACTGTGCGCAGTATCAAGCGTCACATGGGCGAGGATTTCAAGGTCGAACTCTGGGGCAAGGAGTACTCACCGCAAGAAATTAGCGCGATGGTGCTGCAAAAGCTCAAGAAAGACGCCGAAGGATACCTCGGCGGCGAAGTCAAGCGCGCGGTCATCACCGTGCCCGCATACTTCACGGACGCACAGCGTCAAGCGACGAAAGACGCCGGTGTCATCGCAGGCCTCGAAGTCCTGCGCATCATCAACGAGCCGACGGCGGCAAGCCTCGCGTACGGCCTCGACAAGACAGAAGCGCACACCATCTTGGTGTTCGACTTCGGCGGCGGAACATTCGACGTCAGTATCCTTGAGCTCGGAGACGGTGTCTTCGAAGTGAAATCGACGAACGGCGACAACCACCTCGGCGGCGACGACATCGACTCCCTTATCGTGGATCATGTCGCGAGCGAGTTCAAGAAGCAGTACGGCATCGACTTGCGTGAGGACAAGACTGCCCTCCAGCGTCTCGTTGAGGCGGCGGAGAAGGCGAAGATCGAGCTCTCGAGCAAAGCGAAGGTGACCATCAACTTGCCGTTCATCACAGCGAGCAAGGACGGCCCGAAACACGTGAACATGGAGCTCACGCGCGCGAAATACGAGCAGCTCATCGCTCCCATCATCGAGCGATTGAAGCAGCCGACCATCAAAGCGATGAAGGATGCGAACCTGACGAAGGAGCAGATCGACAAGGTCATCTTCGTTGGCGGTAGCACCCGTATCCCTGCTGTGCAGTCGATGGTCACGGAGCTCATGGGCAAGGAAGGCGACAAGAGCGTCAACCCTGACGAGGTCGTTGCCCTTGGTGCGGCCATCCAAGCGGCAATCCTTGGCGGCGAAGTGAAGGACATCCTCCTTCTCGACGTCACTCCCCTCTCCATGGGCATCGAGACGCTCGGCGGCGTCTTCACGAAGCTCATCGAGCGCAACACCACTATCCCGACCAAGAAGAGCGAGATTTTCTCCACCGCCGAGAACAACCAGACTACTGTGGAAATCCATGTCCTGCAGGGCGAGCGCCAGATGGCTATCGACAACCGGACCATCGGCCGTTTTCAGCTCACCGGCCTTCCTCCGGCGCCGCGCGGAATACCGCAGATCGAGGTGATTTTCGATATCGACGCCAACGGTATCCTGCATGTGACCGCCAAGGACAAAGCCACGAGCAAAGAACAGAAAATCCGGATCGAGGCTTCCAGCGGGCTCAAGGAGCAGGAGATCGACCGCATGGTCAAGGATGCCGAGTCCCATGCCTCGGAGGACAAGCAGAAAAGAGAGGATGTCGAAACCCGCAACCGGGCCGACCAGATGGCCTATGAGACCGAAAAGCAGCTCAAGGAGTTGGGCGACAAGCTGGACGAGAGCACCCGCTCCGGCCTCCAGTCGGCGGTGGACCGGGTCCGCGAGTCGCTCAAGGGCGGCGATATCGGAGCGATCAGGAGCGTCAATGAGGAGCTGACCAATATCTGGAACACCGCGGCCCAGAAGCTCTACCAGTCCCAGCCGCAGCCCGGAGGCGGCGGCCAGAAGGGCTCCGCCGACAGCCAGCCTGGAAGCGGCCCGGCCTCGGCCGGCGAGGGCGAGGTGGTCGATGCGGACTATGAGGTGGTGGACGAGGATAAGGACAAGAACAAGAAATAAATTACAGTTTTCTGATCCTCTGCATTCCTTTTCCCCGTTCGGTCGCCAAGACCGGACGGGGATTTTTTTCCCCGGACAGCTATTGCGAAGCGCAATATTTCGGGTTGCGCATGTCCGGATTAAATATATATTATGTCAAACATTGAGCTTAGCTTCTCAAAGTTCACCGGAGAGATGAAGATGAGTGGAATGAAACCCTCCTGCGAGGAACTCGAGAAAAGGATAAGCGAACTCGAGGCCGAGCTTGAAAAAAGGGGCCGCACCGAACAGGAGCTGCGCGAAACCAATGAGCGCATGCGGGCTATTTTTGAGCATTCCCCGGCCGGCATTGCGCTGACGACCTTGGAAGGTAAGGTAATCTCGATCAACCAGGCGATTACGGACAAAATCGGCTACACGCTGGAGGAACTGCAGAAGCGCAATGCGGCTGAATTTTATCAGTCTCCGCGGGACCGGGAAGAGCTGCTGGAAAAAGTGAGGCGCGATGGATTCGTCCGTAATCACGAGGTCTCGCTCAGGGCCAAGGATGGTTCGACCTTCATTGGCTTGGTGAATATGATTTTGGTCAAGGCGCGTAAAGATATGTACCTGTTAACGATGATTGAGGACATCACCGGACTCAGGCTGTCGCTCGAGACCCTTCAGGCCAGCGAGGAACGTTTCCGGTACATCCTCAAATATAACCCCAGCGCGATCGCCGTATTAGACACCGGGCTGCGCTTTATCATGGTCAGCGATGTTTTTCTTACCGAGTATGCCATTAACGGCAAGGAAATTATCGGTTTGCATCACGATGAGATTTTTCCCGAAACCCCGCAGCGGATGAAAGAGGTTTACCAGCGGGTGCTGGCCGGGGCGGTGGAAAGAATGGAGGAGGACCAGTTTTTGCGCCTCGACGGATCGCTCGTCTATAACCGCTGGGAGTGCCGTCCGTGGTACGAGACAGATGGAGGCATCGGCGGGATCATATTCTACAGCGAGGTGACTACCGGGCGCAAGCTGGCCGAGGAGGCCCTGCGGGAAAGGCAGGAGCTGACCCAGACCCTGCTGGACAACCTGACCTCGGGGGTCGTGGTCAAGGACTTCCAGGACCGCTACCTGCTGGTCAATCGCAAGGCCGCTGAGGTAATCGGGAAAAGCAGCGAGGAGATAATCGGTAAGACTCCCTTCGATCTTTATCCCCGGGAAATTGCCGAAAATATCCACCGGGATGACATGCAGACAATCGAGTCCGGTAAGGTGGTGGTCACCGAGGAGCGTCTGCGGCTGGACGATGACCGGATATATTTTACCACCAAGGTCCCCATTTTCGCCCGGGATGGCAGTCCAAAGGGACTTTGCGGACTGTTTACCGACATCACGGAGAGAAAACTCGCCGAAAAAGCCCTGAGAGAAAGCGAAGCCCATCTTCAGGCCATTTTCAACAATGCGGCGATCGGCATAGCCTTAACGGATCCGGAAGGCCACCTGGTTCAGGTTAATCGGCAGCTGGTGGAAATGTTGGGGTACGATAGTAAGGAAGAACTATTGAGCAAGAGTACTCTGGATATTACCCATCCGGAAGACCGGGAGGCCTGCCGCAAGGTTATGCTGGAGATGGTTTCGGGCGCTATCGACTCCTTTCGTATGGAGAAGCGTTACTTAAAGCGGGATGGAAGTCATATTTGGGTGGATATCTCGGTCACGGAGATCTGCAATCAGGATGGCTCGATTCTCGCGCTGGTTGGGGTAGTCTTCGATATATCAGAAAGGATGCGGAACGAACAGGCCCTACGTGAGAGCGAGGCTCGTCTTCAGGCGATTTTCAACAACGCGGAGGTCGGCATAGCCTTGTCGGATCCGAGTGGCCGCCTGGTTCAGGTGAACCGGCATTTCCTCGAAATGCTTGGGTATGAGAGCCAGGAAGAGGTCATATTTCAGACCCCTCTGGAGCTCACTCATCCCGAGGACCGGGAAGCCTCGAGGAGACTGCTGCAGCAAATGGCCTCGGGCGCCATCGATGCATTCCGTGTCGAGAAGCGCTACTTACGGCGGGATGGAAGCTATTTCTGGGGGGACATCACCGTTACGGCGATCCGCAATCAGGATGGTTC
>DUGD01000034.1 GCA_013331575.1 Candidatus Woesearchaeota archaeon | reverse complement strand
TATCGCCTTGGAGTATCTGCAAAGGGCACGGCGACTTTGCGAGCAAAGACATTGACGCGTCTGTCTAAATCCTGCGAGGGGCAAGAGGTGCTCCGCGATACGTGCGCGCAGCATGCCATGATTAGCCAAACCAAGCGGTAAGAAAAGTGTCGGGTGAAGGTAAGCCTGGTTCTGCTACCGTGCCGGGGTTCGACCTCGGACCACGATTATCGACATTCAACTAAGCGGCCATACTGGCCTTGCACAGGCCGGGACGTTCGTTTCATCCGCCTCGCGCCGATGTCAGCGCATCCACCCCCGTCGCCGGGAGCTGCAGCGCATCATTCCGTATGACGCGATCGGTACGTTGCTGTCCGTTCGTTGCCGTAGGGTCTCCCCTCCTCGCATTTCGCGAGCGGCCATACTCTGTGCCAGGACTTTCCTCACCCCTTGCGGAGCGTCAATCGACTCGGCACCTGACAGTGATTGGAGAGCCTGGAGGGTTATAAAACCTTGCGGCGGAGACAATCACGGTGGTTCGTTCGTTGGCGCCAGCTTGAAGCGAGGAGCTGCAAAGAGCTGAAGCGAAGAACATGATGCTAACACGCGACGAGCGGACGCAAAGGATTCGCCGGCATTATGCGAATCCTTGCGCAAGGAGATCTTTGCTCTCCTTTGCGAGGAGTGCATACGACGAGTCGCTGGCGCCAACGAGACGTTAGTTACATGATGACCATAACCTTTTTGAGCGGATGCGTAATCACAAACGCATGGCCCTCGATGACCAAGATGCGCTTCTCGGTTTCAAGCCTCTCTTCGATATGCCGGAAGATGCGAGATTCCGCATGATTTCCCGTATGACGCACCCACGAGGTTACTCGCTCTATGCGTACGTGGAGCGCCAACGCCGCTGCTGTATAGTCGGTTATCAGGACAAAAACGTGCATGAGGAGATACTTCTTCGTTTTGAAGGCGGAAGGACCGATGTAGGATTCCACCGTGCCGGTCCACCACGGCTTGAACCCTGCATTGATAATATCGTGGAGCATGTTCCGTACTTCATCGACGTGCTGGGACTCAAAGACGCGCACGTGCAGTTCCGCGACATCCTCGATGATCATTATCGTTCGCTTCTCAATTGATGCGGTGTAGCCTCGGTTGGTCACGCGTGTAGTTCGCTGTTGACGTCGTCGAGGCGGTCCGCTCGATTCATTAATTGAGTGATATCTCGTGCTTTAGCGCGAGGAGGGACGCCTTGGAATATCTCCAGAAAATCGACCGATTCATGCAGGCCGATTTTCGTCGATGCTGCGAGGGACGAGCAGTGCTTGCTCCGCGTCCCTCGCGTTGAAGGGAAGATACCCCGGGCTAAAGCCCGGAGAGGTTCATTCGCGGTCCCAGCCCCCCTTCAAGCCGGCTGCGATGACGCTGCGGGAGTGCCCTCTGCGCAAACGCTTTTATGCTGCGCGCTATATCCAGGCTCCATGCCTTCAGAGATGCCGTCGGACGCGTTCAATCGTCCGAAACCGAGCGAGACCACCGAGCTCATCTACTGTTCTGTCCTCGATGATGGCGCGACGCTTTCGGCGCGCGTGCACCCGACGCGGTCGCTCTGTCGCATCACATACGAGGCTCCTCCCGAACACCATCGCGCGAACGCTCTCGAGGAGCTCACTGTGATGGTGGCGGATGGCACCCCTGAGTTCCATAAGAGATCGATACTGTGCGATTCCCCGTCTTCGGAACTCTTCGAGGATATACTGTATCTGCACGCGTACCTCCCTCAGGTCATAGCGGGGATGAACGCCCCCGAGGATGCTTTCTTGCGATTCGCGCTCGAAGCGTACGTCCGAGACACGACGAACTGATCGTGCAGACGACGCGTATCGCGCGTTTATCGTCGGCCTTGTTGTCTACTGTCGCGGCGTCTATCATGACTGCAAGTGTACCCGGACCTATCAGGAGGTTTAAATATACCCATCGCTCTTCTCCGACCGCGGGGAATCGAACTCACTCCGTTCCGTGGTTTGCTGGCGTGTTCGCATTCACGCTGACGCAGCACTCACACGCCAGGATTGTCCCAAGGCGGTCGTGCGTTCTTCTCCGAATGATACCAAGGTGCCCAACATGCCCAAAGAACCGTTCATGCTTGTGAGTCTCAATGAGGACAAGGCGAAGAAGCTAGCGCAGGTGATGCACAATCCGACGTGTATCAAGATACTCGAGCATCTTGCCGGAAAGGATGCCACCGAGAGCGCTATCGCGAAGGATTTGGGACTGCCGCTCTCGACCGTCCACTACAACATCCAACAGCTCGTGGCCGCGAAACTCGTCATCGTCGACGAATTCCACTATAGCGAGAAGGGGCGTGAGGTCAACCATTACAAGCTCGCGAACAAGTATATTATCATCGCGCCGCAGGACGACGATCCCGCGCTCCTGGAGCGCCTCAAGAAGTTCATTCCCATTACCATTATCACGCTCGGTTTCGCTGCGGTGCTCAAAACCACCCAACTCCTCACGGGAACTCTCTCGATGGGGAAGTCCGCTGCATCTGACCTGTCGATGAATTCGTTCGCTGCCGATGCGATACCGTCTCCAGCGCCCATGCTCAAGACCGCAGCGGCACCTGCCCTGGAGCAAGGCGTCGATTCCATGATGGAAGGAGTCGCCGATGCAGCGATCTCTTCAGGAGCGGGCGGTGTCGCACCGGAGGGTGCGCGTACGATGGCGATGGTAGCGCCAGAACCCGCCGGTGATGCGATGCTTAACGCGACTGCGAAAATGGCTTCCGACGCGACGAACGAGGGTGTGAATGAGGCTATGGACTACGTTGTCGATGAAGTAACTCAAGACAGCGCGAATGCCGCGTTCGTGCCATCGATCGACCCTTCCGCGCAACAATCGGTCCCTTGGTGGCAATCGCACGCGATAGATTACTTCATCGCAGGCGCCCTCTTCGTACTATGCATCTTCGTCATCGCGGAGACGATAGCTTACTTGCGCGCGAAACGCGGGAAGAACTGATCGAGAAATAAATGAAGGATCAACCGTAGAACGGTCTTTGCAGGATAGTTCTCGACTGGTTATTTATTCCGCTTTCTCTTTCGGGGGGCAGTTCACCGGAACGGTGAGCCCTTCGCTCGGTATCTCGGCAGTGGTCTGTCCCTCTTTCGCGCAACCGCACGATGGTGCTGTTAGGTCTTTTATCCTATCGTAGAAGCTCGTCACCGGTACCATCTGCAATACGCGCAGGTTTGTGTACGCCGATTGCGCAATACCTGCCCAGTATATCTCCGTTCCTTGTTGCACGAACACTCCTGAGCCGCTTACGCCGCCATTATTCATGATGTCGAGATTGTATCCTGGTACGGGATTCTCATCTGATGATGAGTTGTAGGTGCCGCGCGAAGATACAATGCCTGTCATGGCTTGTTGTAGCACCGCAAGCGGATAGCCGACCATGGTCACTTGCTCTCCCAGGTGCATTGGTCGCATGAGGGGCTTGACCTGTGTGAATGACACGCCGTTCTTTGCCAGCTCGCTGTTCTCTGCATAGACGACTGCTACGTCCAGTTTCTTGTCGGCGTAGAGGACGCACGCGTCTCCTTTTTGGCCGTATTCTATGCCGTTGTCGAGGAGGGAGTATCGCATGGTCGTGGGCTCGAACGATAGTTTTAGTCTGTACTTTTCATTTTTGAAGTCGATCAATGTGGGCTGGATGACATGGTAATTCGTGATGAAGTAGGTGAACCTATCGTCGCGTTTGTATGCCAAGACCGTGCCTTCGCTTGATACGAGCGTCTCATCTATCGATTTGTAAGTGCCTTCGGTTTTGATGAGCAGCGTTTGATCGGCCATACGCTCGAGCGGCGTCTTGACCGGGTGCGGAGGGAGGTGCGCTACCTTTGCGCTCGCAGCTTGAGCATCCAATCCAAGCGATGTAGCAAGAATGGTACTTGCGAGGGTTAATCCTGCGGAACGCAAAAATCCCATGATGTCACAGTTTACGTCGGGCTTTTAACCGTTATGCCCAGACGTGTGATGATTATTGTGCTGATGACTGAAATAAGGGTGTACATTAGGTCTCTATTAGGCATTCGCTGCGATGTATCGTTCTGCATAGTCGTCAACTACTCCTTCTCGCTCGTCGTAACCGGCTTCGCTGCGGCGGATATGCCCGGGGTCGGTCTCAGGGCTCGCAACGCTACTCGGCTCTTGCCTCGTAGCACTCGCCCTTCGAACTTCATGCCAAGGCAGCGATTATGTCACCTGCTCAATTACGCCCGTCTCCTCCCTAACCTTTATAAATCACCTCTCGTAGGGCTATCGGTATGGTGGGGGACACAGTCTTTCTTGTCCGTGGTGTGAGCAAGCGTTACGGCTCGCGCGAGATACTCTCCAATCTCACGTTCGACGTCCGCAAGGGCGAGATACTCGGCATCATCGGCGCGAGCGGCGCGGGGAAGACGACGCTCCTCCATATGCTCGTCGGGTTCATCCCGAGCAGTTCCGGCGACATTCTCTTCCACGCGTACACCCACAAGGGCGTGATCGAGTGCAACGTGCTCGGACACCACAAGATAGTCAACTCCCACTATGGGTTCGCGAGCCAGCGCCCGAGCTTTTACGAGCAGCTCACCGTCCTCGAGAATCTCGAATACTTCGGCGCCATGTACTCCTTGAGCAAAGAGACTATCGCCCGCAATGCCGAGGTCCTCTTGCGTCTCATGGAGCTCAAAGCGAGCGCTCACCTGCCCGCAGCGCACCTATCGGGCGGTATGCAGCGCCGTCTTGATATCGCTTGCGCGCTCATCCACAATCCCCCGCTCCTCATCCTGGACGAGCCGACGGCCGACCTCGATCCCGTGCTGCGCACCCAGATTTGGGAAGTCATAAAGCGCATCAACGCGCGTGGCACCACCATCATCCTCTCGAGTCATCATCTTAACGAGCTGGACACGCTCTGCTCCCGTATCGGCATCATAAAGGAAGGGCGGCTTGTGGATCTCGACACTCCACAGACGCTCAAAAGCAAATATAGCAAGACGCAGCAGATCATGGTCGAGACGTTCCCCGGCAGCTACGACTCGGTCATCAAGCGGTTGCATTCGCATAACATCCGCCAAGTGAAGCGCGAAGGGACCTATCTCACGATCACGAGCGAGAACCCTGAGCACGTCATCACGCTCCTCCTCACGCTCCTGCATCGTATGGGCGAATCGCTCGTCGACCTCAAGCTCATCAAACCGAGCCTCGACGACGTCTTCGTGACGGTGTATCGTCGCGCCGAGCTCAAGGATGACCGGTTGCGCTCCGATGACGCGGATGATCATGAGTCCATCAACTCCGTGAACGATAACGCGCTACGCACCATCGTCGATCAGCTCAAGGAGAACAACGCGCACAACGGCAATCACGGTTCCGTTCGCTCCAATGCCCATGCAGGCAGTAACGCCCACTCTAGTGATGCTCATACTAGTGATGCTCACTCCAGTATGCCTGCGGGAACGCCTTCTGCTATACGGCCGCAAGCGCCACCTCGTGCTGTTCCGGCGGGAAAGCTGCCGCCTCTCGATAGGTTGCACAGCCTCACGAAGAAACTGGCCGGCGGTCTCACGAGCGACCTTACAAGCGGTCTCATGGGCGGTGTGACGGACAAACAGCGAAAACCCGATACGATGTCTGGCTCGCAGGATACGGTCGGCAAACGCGGCGAATCACCGCTTATAGAGAATAGGAAACCCCACGACGGGAAACGGCAAGATGAAAAAAAACAGGATCTGAAACGCAAGGAGGCGCGGCGATGAGGCGTTTCTCCGCGACGTTCGGTAAGAACCTCAAGCTGCTCTTCCGTAGCAGAGAGACTGCGTTCACCGTCATCTTCGGCCCCATCCTCATCATCCTCCTGGTCGGGTTCGCGTTCATGGGATCGAGCGACGACCTCGCTATCCGTGTCGGTGTCCACGCCGCCGCAGACGATGTTTTCGCCGAACGCACCATCGCGGCGCTGGGCGACGACGGTTTCATGGTGAACGTCTATGGTTCCAAGGAGCAATGCGCGCAAAGCGTCAAAGACGGCGCCGCTCACGCATGCATCGCGTTCACGACTGCGGACGCAGCAGGCACTGGCGCCGCCGATGATAATCGTCCCCACGCGACCATCTATCTCGATCCGAGCAGGATAAATCTCGTGGATCGTATCGCGACCACGCTCTCGAAGGTCATCGATGTGCAATCGGACAGCCTGCGTCTCGCCATGGCGAGCGATGCCATCACCCGCATCGGCACCGCACGCGGCCTCATAGCATCCGATATCAATACTACTGACGCGATGCTCTCCCGTCTCGCATCGGTCTCCGCCAATCTTTCCGTGGCGAAACGATCACTCGAGAACATCGCGGATACTCCTGTGAATATCTCGCTCAAAGGCGTCCGCGGCATGCAGCTCGGCCTCGCGCAGAAGGTGGGTATCGCGGTGGAGACCGGCAACGATGCGATAAGCGATGCCGTCGATATGATACGCGAGCTTGAACGCGATTGCGAAGAGTGCGCGAACGGCACTATCGATGCGGCGAAGGAGTTGCGTGAAAGCCTGGAGCTCGTGCAGGATAACCTCACGCGTCTCTCCGAAGAGCAGACCGCCGCGCAACTACGGGACGCCGATTACCTGCTCGATGTGGCGATGGACGATATCGATGCGCTCACCGCACGGCTTGCGCAGGACAGCGCCGCCCGCAAGACTATCGCCGCGAGCGTCGCTGCATCGGCCGATGACGCTTCGGACGCGCTCTCGGACCTGCGCAAGGTGGACGCGAGCCTGCGTTACACCCACGATCTGCTCGCAGGGCAGCGGACGGACGCGGCCAGCATGACCATGCCTATCTCCGTGTCGGTGTCGAATGTCGCTTCGACGGATGATCGATCCACGTTCACCTATCCGTATCTCTTCGTCATGGTCATGATGTTCATGGGGCTCCTCCTCGCGAGCACGCTTGTCGTTGTTGACAAGACCAGCCGTGCGCGTTTCCGCAATTTCACCACGCCGACGTCCGACGGGTACCACGTCTTCGTCTCGTTCGTGACAGCGTTCGCCATACTCGTGGTAGAGGCGATAGCGATACTGCTCGTGAGCGCAGTCATCATGGCGCAGCAGTTCCTGGTGGGCACTCTGGCAATGATGACCATTGTCTGCGTCAGTATCGTCATCTTCACATTCATCGGCATGATAATCGGATATCTCTCCCGCACGCAGGAAGCGGCGATGATAGCGAGCATCAGCGTGGGAAGCGTCCTGCTCTTCGTGAGCAATCTCCTCATACCTATCGAGGGGATGGCCTCTGCGACACAAGTGATATCCGGGCTGAATCCCTATCTCGTGCTCTCAGAGCTGCTCAAGAAGAGCATGCTCTTCGGCGTGAGCGCCGCCCAGGTTGTGCACGATCTCACCCCCATCTTCGTGCTCGCGATCGTGCTCCTCGCATTGACCATACTGGTGCAACGGCGCAACCGTCGCAAGTATTTCCGCCAGGATGGCGGCCTGCTTGCGCCGCACATTCCTTCGCCGCTCCTCATCGCAGGCAAGCATGTCAACAACGAAGTGGAGCTCCTCGATTGCCTTGACCATATGACGCGGGCCGAGTTCGACTCGGTGGTCAAAACCGATGACAATCTGATCGCCGCATGGGTCAAGACCGAGCTGCGCAACCGGTCGCTCTCCCGACAACTACGCACCACGAGCAAGGAGAAGATGATGCTCAAGCTCGATAAATATCTGGCGCGTCATGGCAAGCATATGAAACGGTGAACCTGAGAAACGATGCCGCACCTTTGACATCTCACGATGTAGTTCCGGCATTATTTGCGTTGGTGCCCTTGCTCGATCTCTTCGCGAAATCGCGTCATCCGGTCGCAATACGCGTTCTTGAGCGTCAGAATGCTTACTGCCGCATTCACTACCGCAACCGTGCCTTGTTCCGAAGGATTCTCCAATGAGCTGTCTACTATCTCCCTGAAGCGCGGTAGTCGATCACGGATCGAGAACAATTCAGCGTAGTCATCGCATCCATGCGATTCAACGAGAGGAATGCTGTCGTACAGCGCGGTCAGATTTTCAATGCCGTCATACGCCTCTTTGCAGTGCCTCTTCTCTCCGTCATTCGTGAAGTGCTGCACTGCGCAGCATATATCGCCAAGTAGCGAGGGGACTGTCATCTGTGCATCGTAATGACTCCTCATGTTGAGCACGCGTGTCTTGAGGTCGTCTGTCTCGTTACGATCGAACATGATTCCATTTGTTGCGTGCAGTTAAAATATGTTGCGTAATTTTCTTCAGCGCAGCTGCAATAGCCACACTATCGCGAAACCGAAGAGACACCCCGCACTGAGAAACGGCATCGCCGGATAGTAGCGGTCTTTCTTCGCGAAGACGAATAAGAGCGTCAGCGCCGCTGTCGCGCCGATAGTCACCGCGAGCGTCTGGTAGAGCGCGAGCATCTGGCTTGTGCCTTGCGTTATGGTCCAGTCCATGACCACGCCGGAGAATATGAGTGGGAATGCGATGTCGCCGCCGCCCAAGATAGCGCCCGACTTCGTGCCTCCTGCAGCATCATCCTTTCCAGTCCTCGTCGTCGACGGCGGTGCGGGAGGTTCGTCCATAACGATATGCTTCGTGACGCGTTTGCCCGCCGCATCCGTGGTTTTCACCATTCTTGTCGTGGGGGCGGCGTGTTGTGGCTTGTGCGTGTCTGTCCGTGTTGCGTCTGTAAGCGTCGGAGTCTTCGTCGGACGTGGTGTCGTATCGCGTCTCGGGATGTAGAGCCCGGCGAAGAGCTTGTTCTCCCGCTGCGCCTCGGCCATGACGACCATGTGCTTCGATTGCCAGACCGCTATCATGTCGTACACGCTGATGATGGCGAGAAGCGCGATGGCCCACCAAAGCGTGAAGAGCGGCGCGATGAGGATCGCTATCCCTGCGTACATGAATATCTCCGTCATGTTGTGCACTATCGCGTTCGGGTAGTACACTTTCCATACCGCGACGATGAAGCAGACGATGAGCGCTATGGTCCCTGGGATGATGACGTCGAGCGCTATGGATGTGGAGAGCCACACAGCGAAGAGAAACCACGCCTTCCAGAACCTGATGAGCTTGAACTTTATTATGACGAGCATGAGCGCAGTGCCGACCGCCACTCCGATGACGATGTAGAGCAGGCTCCCGCCGCCCGACGTCTCCGGCCGGTCGCCGACCACAGTCGTGTCATGCTTGACGGACCGCACACCGTCTTGATCGGTGGTGATATCGCCGATGTTGAGCGAGAGGAGCGCGACGCCAACGAGCTGCGCGCACACGAAGAGGAAGATGAGGAGCGCGGTCGTGGAGAGCGGATGCTTCATGGCATCATTAACATCCACGCACTATATAAGATTTAGCAGGGACAATACTGCAA
This sequence comes from Candidatus Woesearchaeota archaeon, assembly GCA_013331575.1. Classification (GTDB taxonomy): domain Archaea; phylum Nanobdellota; class Nanobdellia; order Woesearchaeales; family UBA525; genus UBA525; species UBA525 sp10207u. Next base: position 8,168 of record DUGD01000034.1, on the reverse strand, counting down.
ACGACATGCTGGCGAAGACAACAATGTATTGCTGCCTTGGAGCATTACCGAGGGCGCCGTGTCGGGTACGGCCATTGTGCCGGGGGACCCGACGGCAACACGGCGCCCGAAACCTCTCTCGAGCATATCCTCCGCAGCAACCGTGAACATGAACCAGTAGTTGAAATAGTAATTGAAATAGTAATTGACTAGACGAGGGAGATACTCTTCCTGAGACAGAAAACTAGCGATTTCTTCGCGTGGTGTATGGGATCGTCACAACGAACGTTCAGGTCTGTACGATGATGAGCGGCACGAGCATCTCTTCCCTGCTCACGCCGCCGTGGTTGCCGATATGAGCGCGACGTTCCCCGTGCGGCCGGTCGTAGATGGCGTAGCCTTCTTTCATGATGAGCACATAATCTCCCACACGGTGCTCGAGGAAAGGATGTTGCTTTCCAAGACCATACCACCCGTCCTTGATGAGCTTGTCACTGCGCACAACGGTGCAGTATTTCGATAGGTGTGTCTTGACATACCGGAGGAATTCCCCGGTCTTGTGCGCGCGCACATGGCAGTATGCCGCGCGAGGTTCGCCTGAGAGCGGTAGCGCCAGACAATGAGCGAGTGCGGGGTGGTCGACGAGGTGTATCGCCCGTGTCGACATCATTTGACCGTGATCAGCAGTGACAATGATGGTGGTGTCCTTGCAGCTCACGACAAATTTTTTGAACGCGTCATCGATGGCGCGCAGATGCTTGCGTACCGTCATATGNNTGGGGCCTGGCGTGTTCTTCGCGCCATACTGTTTTGATCGTCCGACAACATACTTTGTGTATGCTGTATCAACAAGATATGAGGGGTTTATCGCTGCAGATGTGATTCTCATGCGGTCGCTGAGTGGTTTAACACCGAGCACCTTCTTAGTGCTGAATCCCAGCTCCGCGAGTGAAGTACCGTCGGTCCATGGTGTGAACCGCAAGATGGTATGCACTCCACCCGCCTGTTTCAGGTTCATAAACCAACCAGTATAGCCGTGTTGCTGCGGCGCGACCCCGGTATAAAATGTCGTGATTGCTGCCGCGGTTGTTGGTGGAAAAACGCTCGTCATGCTAGTCCGTATGTGTTGGGCGAGGAATGTATCTTTTCCATGCTCGCGCAGGAAATCATACCCCATGCCGTCAATGATGACGAGAACGGTCTTTTTCTGTAGCTGGCTTGGCGGGAGTGAATGCAGCGTAGGATACCCGGTGGACACGCCATAATGCTTAGCGATGCTCGCCATGAGATTAACGATGCTTCCACCGTTATAATCTGGTTTCATCGGACGAGGCATGTGGCATTCTCACCTCTATCCTTATATAAGCGTTTGGCACCTCCGGACGGTATGCCCCAGACCAAAGAGCGTCTCCTGCATCATGTCATCGTCTCGGTATTCTGCAAGGCGTACGAACGCCAAGAAGAGGTCCTCGCCGGCCTCGATACTATCTCGCCTATTCCTACGGCCGAGCTTCTCAAGCTCGACAAGGAGTTCGATCCCGATAGGCCGCGCACCTACCACTATCGCGGCAAGGACGTGACGCTCACCGTCCAGGAATTGGAGAGTGATGACGGGAGGATGCAAGCGTACACGCTCTACTTCCGCGGATTGCACGATACGAGCCGTTTCGCGAAACTCCTGCGCGAAAGCATGTCGCCTGAACGGCGCGCAGCATGCGCCGATGATCCTACCATGCTCCTCGATGATGAGGGAAAGCTCGTCGTCCGTTTCGATAAACGGGACCTGATGCGCGGCAAGGTATCGCTCACCACAACCGGCGATTGCTACGCTATCAAGGCGGCTGTCGCCGCGTATCCAAAAACCATCGAGCGCGCCGAAGAGGTCGTGCGAAAGATACTGGCGTGACAGGTATCCGGCCGCCGGATGCGCCGCTTTGTCCTTTGTAGGCCCGTCTCGATGTTTGCCGCTGCGGCGATCGTACTCTCGGAAAGGTCTCGGGCGTCCCCTGGCCCGCCTGCGGCGAGGCGTTCCGCCCTCGGGTTGACGCCAAGACTCGACTTCGCAGAAGGCGAGGAGTAGGAACGGAGTGACTACAGCAGCGGCCAGCCGGTTTCGGAATCAGGCTTTTGCCCACGTCTCTTCTCCCGTCTATCCCCGAGCACAACCCTTATAAATAGCGTCTTCTATGGAATCATCAGAGGTGTTGATATGAAGTTCCACGCAGCCCCGCTTCCGCATGAGTGGATGATAGCGAGCATCATAGGGTTCTTCGTGTCGTTCATGTTCATCTACGGCGACCTCGGTCACCGGGGACTGGCGCTCGATGTCGCATTCCGCAAGTGGGGCATGGCGTTCATGCTCTTTTTCATCATCATATTCATCGCGAGCATGGTGACCATGACCGCAGCGACCACCGAGGACGAGCACATCGACGCCCTCGCGGCGCACCACAAGAAATGATATACGAGACATGATGCTTGAGCCGTGATACCATGGGATTATTCGATCACTTCATACGCGCGCACCGACGCAAGAAGATATTGAACGGAGTACGCACGCTGCGCAATCTCACCGTCGGCGAGGTCATGAGCCGTTATGTTATCACGGTCCGCCCGGACGACGAGGTCATCAAGGCCGCGACGAAGATGATAGCGGAGGATATCTCCTGCATCGCCGTTGTGGACAACGAGGTTCCTGTCGGCATCATCTCCGAGCGTGACATCCTCAAACGCGTCCCCCTCTCGAAGAAGGTCTTCGCGATGAGGGTGAGCGAAGTCATGCGTAAACCCATCCTCACAGTCCCTCCGACGATGACGCTCCCCGAGGCGATGGCGCTCATGGCGAAGAACTCCATACGCCGTCTCGCGGTGGTGGAGAACGGGAAGCTCGCGGGCCTCATCACGCAGACGGATTTCACCAAGGCGATCGCGAAGAACTTCCAGGCGTACCCCGTGGTCCCTGATCTCTCCGTGCGCAATGTGATGAGCCAGAAGATATTCATGCTTCCCACGAACGGCACGATTGCGCAGGCCAAGGACATGATGGTGAAAAACGACATCGGCGTCATCATCATCGTCGACAAGCTCAAGGATCCGCAACCGCTCGGGATCATGACCGAGTACGATATCGTCATGCAGTTCTACGACCAGCAGGGGCAGCTCGAGCTCAAGGACATCAAGGACTACATGCGCAAATACGTCCGCGCGGTCCCCGTCGAAACGAGCGTGTTCCAGACGAACAAGCTCATGCTCGAGAAGAACATGCGCCGGGCTCTCGTGGTCGATGGCACCAAGATGGTGGGTATCATCACGCAGACGACCATCTGCCGTTTCTTCTATCCGAACCTCGATCTCATCGAGAAAGCCGCGAACGACCCCAAGGCGGAATTGCGGAAGTTCTCGCTCGAGGCGGAGATCCACGGCGAATTCCACGGCGAACACTTGAAAGTGTACGATATCGGATAGACGCAAGGAATCATTTTTTTATTGTTATCTCATTCTGTTTATCGCTTCGTCTTCCAAAGCGTTCTCCATGGATCTAAGATATATTTGCTAAACGGTCTCGCTGTTACGATTAACATCCCTGTCAAGAATAAACATGCAGATGGTATGTCAAGGTCTTTATCATTGAAATATTCAATCCCCTTCAATATTCCAGCGTATGCCGGAACATAAACGGCTATCATAGTGGTTGTGTCGACGAAGTAGCCTCTTATTCCTTGTACATTTTCAGGATTGAGTTTTTTTCTCGTGTAATCTAATGACGTTCCATATGCTCTGGCCAGGATGGAATCTGCTAAGGCGACGGTCGCTCTTGATTGTAGTATCTCATCAAGATCCATTCCTTTCGATGCTTCCATAATCCCCATAGGAATCGCATATGTCCCCACTTTCGCAGTTGTATCCACCAAATAGCTTTTCACTATATCCCCAAACCGATATTTGCGATTAGGGCATCTCTCTATGTTTTCCTCTAAGTTCTTTGTAGTCTCACTATCCATGGGGGAAGAGCGGTGTTTGATGTAGATAATTATTGTTGCCCCCCAACTGGGTTACAATAACATAATTTATATACGCTGATGCGTAACTATTTTTGTGGTTAATAATCTGAGACGGATAGGGTTCACTGATGGAGAAGAGAAAGTATACATTGCTCTGCTTAAGATAGGCTCCTCCACGACAGGGCCGATAGCGAAAGAGGCGGGTGTCTCGAGATCAAAACTGTACGAAATACTCGAAAAACTCAGCAAAAAAGGTGTTGTGAGCCATTTCAAAAAGAATAATGTGAGTTATTTTCAAGCAGCGCATCCAAAACGAATTGTGGAATACCTTCAAGAAAAAGAAGAAGAGCTGCATCGTCAAAAGAATGACTTTGAGAAGAAAATATCTTTCTTCGAACAATTCCTGAATCAAACCGGCGTTACGCAAGAAGCTGAAGTTTTCGAAGGGATGGATGGCATAAAGAATGTTCGAGAAATGGCGTTGGGCCGTATGCGTCGCGGAGAAACAATGCTGTATTTCGGGAATCCGGCTTCTGGTCACGAGCATGTTTTAGGGTATTGGGATGATTGGAATGACAGGAGGATTAAGAAAAAAATTACTGCGAAAATAATATACAATCGGGATGCAAAAGAATACGGAGAACGAAGAAAACATCAACGATACACGGACGTTAGATACCTTCCAAAAACGGGGAATACACATGCTTGGATAGAGATTTACGGGAGCACCGTCGCTATCGTGATGAAGCACAAAACGCCTATGTCAATAGTGATCAACAACGCGTTGGTTGCAGAAAGTTTTAAAACGTATTTCGACGTTTTATGGGCTGTTAGCCTGAAAAAGTAGATCGTGGTCCTTGGTTCATATTCTCGACGGAAGGGTTCTTGTAATAATCATATTATCTGTTACAGCCATCCTTTCGCGGCGTACTCCCGCGTCATCTGCGCGTATCGCGCGTATACGCCCTCTTTCACCGCCGAGAAGAACTCGGGCGTGTTGAAATGCGGGATCATGAATCCGAGGTCTTTGTGGCAGGCCGCCGGCAGGACATCGTCTTCCGGTCCGAATCCCCTGCTCTCGTCTATCCTGCGTACGCGCAATTGGGTGAGTTTCGTCACGGTGCGCAGATCGTCAGGCGTGACGCTCTCCCCGTACACGCGATTGTAGAGCTCTGCGACCTGCGAGAAATCAACTTTCGCGAATTTGCAGATGCCGTTCATGTCGTATAACATCATCTGCGGTCCGCGGACGATGTTCTCGATCCATTCCTCGACCGAGTTCGTCGCGTTGCCCTTCTCGTCGCGGTAGCACCAGCTGTTGTAGGTGTCCATCGTCATGTGGCCGCCGCCGATAGCGAACGCGTAGCCGGGATTCAAGTTGCCGAGATATGCCGGGAACTCGATCCCTTTGGCGTGCATCGCGTTCGGGGCGCCCGGCGCGTAGCGGAAGACGCCGTCTTTCAAGTCGTGCTCTCCGTTCGCTATCTTGAGCAGCAGTTCTTTCGCGAAAGCGAAGTCCCCGAATCGCCCTTGCCGGTCCATCTCGAACCCGAGGCTGACGCCTGCGGATATCCCATCCATGCCGAGCATGTCGGTGATCTCGATGAGTTCCATCGTCTGCGTGATATCGTAGAGTCCGAGGTTCGGTCCGAGCAGCGATCCCGGTTCGTAGTCTATCTTGCCGAGGGCCTTGCCGTCCTTCTCTACCTCTTTCCAGCATTTTATGCCGCACGCGGTGCAGCCTTTGCTGTTGACCTTGATGCCTTGCTCTTTAATCTGTTCGCGTGCGAGCGACATCACCCGCGCGTCCTTGTTGTGCGAGAAATTATCGTAGATGCCGGCCTTGTTGGCGTCAGCCGCCTCGATATTGTAGCCGTACGTGCCGTATTTCCTGTACTTCTCCGTCTTCGGGCCGGTCGCTATCTCCTTGTTCCAGGGGGCTATGCTGCCGAGGTCGAGCTTGTTCTTCGGATCGCCTTTGGCGACGATACCGAGTATGTTCTTGCTCGCCATGACTGCGCCGAATCCGCCGCGGCCGCCAAAGCGCATGTGCTTGCTGCCTCTCTTGAGCTGGTCCGATGTGCTGAACGCTATCGCGCCGTACCGCACGCCGTGCTCCGACGCAGGGCCGATAGCGGCGTATGCCGCGCCATCGTGTTTGCTCGCGAGCGCGATAATCTTCTCGTGCGTCGTCTTGCCGATGAGGTCTGTTGCGTCGAACAACGTCATCTCGCCGTTCTCTATGTGGAGGTAGACTGGTGTCGCATGCCTACCGACTATCTGGATCGAATCGATGCCGGCCTGTCGGATCGCCGCTCCGAGGTCTCCGCTCGCGGTTGAGTACATCAGGCCGTTGGTGAATCGTGCTGGGCCTCCGGGTGTCGGTGTGCCTGCGGATATCTTGCTGCTTTTGAGCGGGCTGAGTCCGGAGAAGCAAGTCCTGTGAGCAGTCATGAGGCTGCTGCCCGTCGTGAACCCGATATCGATGTTGAGCATGTTGCGCGGATCGTACGCGTCAGTGAGGTCGGGGTGCGCCGCGAGATGCGCTTCCTGGTCGTGCACCGCTTTGGCGAATCCGCCGATCTTCTGCTCGAGCGAGAGCGCAGTCGTTGGTGTCTTTCGGACTTCGATCTGCTCGGAGGCCATGTCGATCTTGAGTGTGGTGATCTCGGGTTTCATCGGAAGTCTCGTGCGTTCTCTGTGCGGTCTGTTCTCTTTGCTTGCTGTGTGCTGTTGTCTTGCGGTTTTCGTCGTACTGATTCGGGAAAATATTGTAACGACTATGAAGTGGTATATAAAAGTTTCTCGCAGTGCGCTATCTGCGTGCGGAGCATCGATCCATATCGTCCGAAGAATCGCGCGGTCGCTTGTCGGCAGTCGGCGTAGGTTCTTGTTTTATCCTATTTGAATACCTCGTGCTTCAGCTCGAGGATGAACGCGAAGGAGAGCAAAGCTCTCCTTGCGCAAGAAATCTCTGATTTCTTCGCGCCTTGGAGTTTTTCCAGAAAAGTCGCCGATTTATGCAGGCGACTTTTCGTATGTTANNAGTTAGATGCTCCGCGTTCCTCGAGCTATGCGAGTAGATACTATGACCATTAGGCCGCGGTGATTCATTGCGCGTAACAATTCTCGCTAGAAATCGAACAGCTTCTTCTCCTGTTTTATCGCGATGGGGGATTCGCCGCCGTGCCAGGTGAAGCGCGGCCGGATCTGCAAGGGGAACATGCGTTCGTTATTGTCGTCGATGATGAGCGCCGCGCCGGAGAGGTGCGGCAGTCCGTCGAGCAATTTGTCGAGCCCGGTGCGCAGGTAACTCTGCATGAGCGTGCCGAGCGCGTCCGTGTCTATCTTAGCTGTTATACGATGCGATATCACGATATCGCTTTGCGTCATGACGTCGGTGTGGATCTTGCCGGGCTGCTGGCTCGCGAGGATGAGCGAGATGCCGGGTTGCCGACCTTCGCGGAGTATCGTGATGAGCGGGTCGCTCGCGAGCGTCTTCCCCTGGTTGGGCAGGAATTCGTGCGCTTCGTCGATGACGAGCCAGACGAGCGGATCCTCTTGCTGCACGGCTGCCTCGTCCACCGCGAGGTAATTCACATCGCGGTGCACTTGCTTGAACTCCTCCTCTTTACGCGATTGCATGCGTTCGAGGAATAATTTTTGGCTGACGATGCCGACGACGAGTGATTTTATCTCCCAGCCGTGCTCGGCCGATGAGTATGGCGAGAGGTCGAGCACCGTCACCTGTCCTGGTCGTGCCAGTTCGGAGATGCTCGTCCCCGTGTCGCTGAATATGCCCCATCCTTGCGCCGCGAGCAAGTGGTTTCGCACGAATGATTTCGTCGTGGTGTCCACATCCTTCGTCGCGTCCACTCCGACGAGGATATCGGCTATGGAGAACGATACGCCGGTGTCCGATTCTCGTTCGCGCAGTGCGTGCACTACTTGTTCGAGGAGCACTCCTGCAGCGCTCTCCGGCGCGATGCCGAACGTCGTGTTCCAATCGCTGCCCAAAAGTTCCGCTGGTCGTATGGCGAACGGTCTGTCGACGGGTATCCCTTCCTCTTTCGCTCTCTTGTAGAATCCTGCCGGCATGTAGATCGTGATGTCCGAGGTCTTCGGTTGCATGCCCCACGTCTCGAGGAGGTCTTTCTCCTTCATGTTGGGGTACTTCATGGTCCAGTA
>DUGD01000077.1 GCA_013331575.1 Candidatus Woesearchaeota archaeon | reverse complement strand
TCCAGTTTCCTATGTTGTTTGCTATTTGTGTTAGTGTTAGGTTTTGTAGTGTTGTTATTGTTGTTGTGTCGTTGTATCTTTGGTCGTTGGTCTGCAGGTAGAGGCTGTTCGCTCTTGTTTCGTTCCATGATGCGTTTCCGCTGCTGATCGGGGCGTATAGGTTGTTTGCTCTTGTTTCGTTCCAGCTTGTGTTGTCTCCTGTGACGCCTATCGGCGCGTAGAGCGTGTTGAGTTGTGCGGTTGTGTTATAGTTGTTCTTGTCCAGTGTCCAGTTGCCCAGCGTGTTGATCTGCGTCGCAGTGTAGTAGTTTGCTGCTACGTTTGACCAGTTTCCTATATTCGTCGCTATTTGTGCTAGTGTGAGGTTGTGTAGGCTTGCTTTTTCTGCGCTCCAGTTTCCGTTTGCTGTTGTTATGAGATTATATGTTAGATTCTGTCCTACTGCTCCTGTTATGTATGCTGGGGTGGTGTAGAGGTTGTTCGCTCTTGTTTCGTTCCAGCTGGTGTTGTCTCCTGTAGTTCCTATCGGTGCGTAGAGTGTGTTGAGTTGCGTTGTTGTGTTGAATCCTAGTGTTTGGATATTGAGGGTGGTGTTTACTGCTGAGGCATTGCCTAGTGCAGCGAGTGCTTGTGTGGTTGTTATGAGTGCGGTGCTGGTGTTCCAGTAGTAATCGCTGGCTTGTCCGCCTAGTTGATTGCTATTTGTGGCTGTTGCACCGATGCCGAGATAGAGCGTGTTCGCTCTTGTTTCGTTCCACGATGCGTTTCCACTACTGATTGGAGCGTAGAGGTTGTTTGCTCGTGTTTCGTTCCAGCTGGTGTTGTCTCCTGTTACGCCTATGGGTGCATAGAGTGTGTTGGCGTGGCTTTGGTTCCAGCTCGTGTTGTAGCTTATCGTCGATATCGGCGCGTAGAGCGTGTCGGCGTGGCTTTGGTTCCAGCTGTTGTTGCTTGTGCCGGGCGGGCATCCTGTTCCGTTGGTGTAGCAAATGAGGTTTTGCACCGCGCTCCAGTTGCCTAGGTTTGTGTTTATGTCTGTGAGGCTGAGGTTTTGTATGGTTGTTATTTGTGTGTTGATGGTTGTTATGCTCGTGTTGAGTGTGTTGTTTGCGGTGCGTAGATCGTTGATTGCGGTCCATATTGTTGCGTTGTTCGCGCTCCAGTTCCCTATGTTCGTCGCTATTTGTGTTAGTGTTAGGTTTTGTCCTACTGCGTTTGCTATGTATGTTCTTGTTACATTATCGCCCACTCCCGCGTTGAGTTGCGCGAGTGTGGCGTATGATGGTTTGTCCGCGCTCCAGTTTCCTAAGTTCGTCGATATTTGTGCTAGTGTGAGGTTTTGTATGGTGTTGACTTGTGTTGTCGTTGCGTAGTTTGCTTTTTCTGCGCTCCAGTTTCCTAGCGTGTTTACTTGCGTTGTTGTATAGTAGTTTGCGCTTGCGCTTGACCAGTTTCCTATGTTTGTTGCTATTTGTGCTAGTGTTAGGTTTTGTATTGATGTTATTTGGCTGAGTGTTGCGTATAAGCTGTTCGTTCTGCTTTCGTTCCAGCTCGTGTTGACTTGTGTTGTTGTCGCGTAGTTGGGTTTGTCAAGTGTCCAGTTTCCTATGTTGTTTGCTATTTGTGCTAGTGTTAGGTTTTGTATTGATGTTATTTGGCCGAGTGTTGCGTATAGTGTGTTTGCTCTTGTTTCGTTCCAGCTGGTGTTGTCTCCCGCGGTTCCTATCGGCGCGTAGAGTGTGTTGAGCTGTGCTGTTGTGTTGTAGTTGTTTTTGTCTGCGCTCCAGTTCCCTAACGTGTTTACCTGCGTCGTGGTGTAGTAGTTTGCGCTTGCGCTTGACCAGTTCCCGATATTTGCCGCTATCTGTGTCAACGTCAGGTTGTTTCCTGCGTTTATCGCGTTCCATATGGTATTGTTGTTTGCGCTGAAGTTCCCTATGTTTGCGGCTATGAGTGCGTATGTTAGGTTCTGTATTGTGTTTATGATTGTTGTTTCATTGTATCTTTGATCGTTAAGTAACAGGTAGAGCGTGTTCGCCCGTGTTTCGTTCCAGCTGGTGTTCCCTCCGCTTCCAACGGCATCTGCGACGCAGGAGAATACCCCGTTGCCTGCGCTGGTGAGGACTTGGCCTCCTGCGCACGTGGGGAGCGATGTGTTGCGTAGGAACACAGTGTTTAACGTGCTCGTCTTGTCGAATCCATATGCCGTGATGTCCACGTCGGCCGTCTTATTGTCGAACATCGTGCTGAACACTGCGTGCGTCTTGCGCAGTGTTCCATTGATATATTCGCAGATGTGCGTCGGTGTGGCGCCGAGCGCACTGATATTGAGCGTAGTATTGCCGACGCCACGGCTATTCGTGGTGATATTCACGCTGATGTTGAGCAGTGGCGTACAATCCGTGCTGTTTGCGAAGACGAAATTGTAGTGGTAGAGCGTGTTCGGTGTAAGCCCGCCCGTGCTGTTCTCCGGCGCGACGATGACGGGGAGCGTATCACGCACGTTTGCGGCGTACGCTGTTGGAATAACTAGCGTGCCGAGCAGGAGGATGGCTAGGATGGCGATGAGGGGTGTGCTGTTAATTCTCATTTTGCACCCCTCCTGAATGCGTCGATGCGCCACCATATCCAGACTCCTTTGCCCGGCCCTGAGAATTTCCCTTTGATCTTGCCGTCGCCACGGAGCATGTTGAGGCGATAGAATACTTTGGTGCGGGTGTGGTTCCCGCTTTTTTTCAGATTGGCCTCTATCTCTTTCGTCTCGAGCGGTTCATCCGCTGCGGAGAGGGTGTGTAGGATGGCCTTGGAGAGCTCATCGTCCATGTATCACTTCGACGTCTCATCGTCCACCCTCATCGACCTATATAAATCTATCTATGGATGTATCTACACATTCATAGGTGAATAATTTTGGATATTGGAAAACGCATAAGAACCCCGCGTCTTCGAGCCGCACAGAGGTGCAACCATGTCAGACCCCGTAGTCCATTTCGAGATCCCTGCCGATAACACCGCTCGCGCGAAGAAATTCTATGAGAAGACCTTCGGCTGGAAGATAGACTTCTTGAAAGGGTTCGACTACTTCTCTATCAAGACAAATGGCAAGCACAAAGGCAAGGACGTCGGTATCAACGGCGGCATGATGCAGCGTCACGCGCCCGGTCAACCGCTCACGTTCTACATCACTGTGGATTCGGTGGACGCCGCGCTCAAGAAAGCGGTCGCCAACGGCGCGAAAGTCTGCTTGCCAAAGACGCCAATCGGCACCATGGGCGCTATCGCGCTCTTCGTCGACACGGAAGGCAACACGGTCGGGCTGCACGATATGACAAAAGCACCGGCCAAGAAGACAACTGCAAAAAAGACCACAAAGAAAAAGAGATAAGAAAAATGGGATGAAAAAAGGAGACGGCTCCTACTTCGTGCCGATCTTGAACATCCCGGTGCCGCATTTCGGGCAGACGCCCTTGATGGCATCGCGGCCATTCGCCATCTTGGTCGGCTTCGGATCCTTCATCTCCGTCTTTCCTTTGCACTTCATGCAGTATGCTTCTACCATTGGAATCACCGACACCCCCATCGCAGCGCCGGTATAAAAAAGCATAGGTTCGGGGTCAGAGTGGTGTTTCCTAAGGAGTTAGGCTGTAAAAACGGTATTCGGCATCATTTTTCTCTTCGCAGACACATTGTGTTTAGACATGACAAAGACTGCCTTGGAGTAGTTCGCGTTCGGAGATCGGCGACGAATGCGAACCGCGGAGCGTTAGCGACCGCGGACGATGAGCCGCGAATGTGGGCTCCGCCCACCTTGTGAGCGGCGAAACCAGTCTGCGAAACGCAGCGATTCTCCGCAGTCTTTGAGTCAAAAAGTCATCGTTCCAACAACATATCGTTCCCCTCGCGTGGAGCTCTCATGGACATGCCTCCGTCCCACGACATTGTCCACAAAGGTTATGCGAAGAATATCGTCTACACGGTATCGCTTGTTGGAACGCCGCAGCGATAATCGTCGATATTTCTATTCTCGTTTCGCCGTTCTCCATAGCTCCAAGAAGAACTTCCGCATCTGACTGGCGAACTGCTCGCTCCGTATCCTCACGGCCACAGGCTCCTTTGCCCACGAGAGCAATATCACATTATCACGGAAGACCGTCACGCCCTGCGGGAGGCTGAGATCCGTGTAGCGAAGTTGAAGCTTGGTATGTCGTTCCTTGCGCACGCGCCTTGCATTCTTGAGAAGCAACGTGTCGAGGCGTTTCTCTTTGCGGCGGACCGCGAGATTCTTGAAGAAGAGATTCACTGAGTCGTCCTTGTTCTCCTCGTCAATCGAGAAGACCAGATACTGCTCTCGCGCCCTCGCATCATCGATCATCGCTGTGAACATGCGGAACACAGCAGTTCTCCCCTCAAAGATCTCGACCTCATTGCTGCTCGATATACTCCTGTGCTGTACGAACACCGGCATGGCCTCCACGAGCGCGCGTCGTCTCTCGTCGGCGATGCGCAGCAACGCCTTCGGGTCCGCTGCCCGGTACTCTTTCTTCCCGTTCTTTGTTACACATGACGCGAGCCCTTGCGCGAGCAAGCGGTCGAGTATCTCGTATATCTTCGATGAAGGAATGCCCGTCTTCTTGACGATGCATCCGGTACCCGACGGCCCGAGTTCGAGCAACGCTATGTAGCATGCAGCCTCCCGCCGTTTGAGCCCCATCTGCTCAAGCGCATCTCTCCCTGTGGTGGTAGTCGCCATGCATGTAACCCTGTCTGCGGTCGAATATAAAGGTTTCCGCGCGCAAATAAATAACTACCTCTTTTAGGGGTAGAATATATTGATATGCGTGGTGTGCTATTCCGTACGATGGATACAGCATCCCTGGCAGAACGCATCGAACGCCGAGATTTCGCACCGGAGGTATATGCGTACCCGACGCCCAGGATGCTGATGCCAACAGATACCTTCTCTATTAGTGACGCGCAGTTCACGGACGAGGCCAATATCTACATCCACATCCCTTTCTGCAACCAACTATGCTCGTTCTGCGGGTATCTCAAGACCGTTGATCGTGCCGGAACGTTGCAGGACGGATACATCGACGCGCTTATCGGCGAGATACGGCTCTATGCCCCGCTTCTCAGCGAGAAGACGGTGAGGACGCTGCATTTCGGCGGCGGAACGCCGACGCTAATTTCAGATCACCAACTAGAGCGTGTTCTTCGTGCATTAACTGATGCGAATCCGCGCCTGTTGCATTCGGCGACGGAAGTGAGCATCGAATCGACGCCGGAACGTATCGAAAAAAAGAGGTTCGAGACGCTGCGTGACTTGGGATTCAACCGTGTGAGCATCGGCGTGCAGACGCTTGACGACAGAGAGATCGCACTCTCGGGAAGGAAGAACGGAAAAGAGATATCCTCGCGCGCGATATCGTCATTGCAGGATGCCGGCATCCTGAATGTCGTGGTCGATCTCATGATAGGCATCGGAGGCCAGACTGTGAAGAGTTTCGAGCGTTCAGCGCAATCACTTGCATCGCTGCGTCCCGACACCGTCGAGCTCTACGCACTCGGCCTTATGCCGGAGACAAGACTGTCGAAAGCGTTCTTCTCCGGCATCTCCTCTGATATTTCTCCCGGCATCTCCCCCCGCACCGCATCGTCGCGAGACGATGCCATCCTCATGGGCAATGATGATATTTACCGCTGCTATAGCATCGGCCAACAGATATTCTCGCAGGCGGGGTACGTGCAGGATTGCCACAACCGATACGCGATCCCGTGTAGAGGGGGGTTCCTGCAAGAGGACTATCTCTTCGATGGCATGAGCGTTATCGGTCTGGGCGCGGGGGCGCGAAGCTACGCGAGGAATATCCAATATCGCAATGTCCACTCTCTTAATGGACGTGTTGCCATAGCGCAGTACATCGCGACCATATCATCGGGACGCAACGCGGTGACCGCGACGTTCGTCGTGGATGATGACGAGCGCGCCCGGCAGTATGCTATAGGGCACATAGAATCCCTCGATAGAGCCGCTTTTTCGCGTTCATTCGGACCGTTCGAAATGCGCTTACCAGAAGAGTTACGCCAGCTGCAGGAGTCAGGTATCGCACATATAGACGAATCTATTATCGCGTTGAACCCTGATGGCTTGAAGTACCGTGATCTGGTGGCGCGAATGTTCTTCTCTCCAGCATCAAGATCGAAGGAACGTGAATACCGTTCCGGAGTCGCAGGATGATCGATCAACCCATCCCGCCAATAATACTCTTCGGCTTTTCCGGTTCCGGAAAGTCCACAATGGCAGAGGCTATAGCCGCGCGTTACCGCCTCCGAGTCATACATCCGTCCGGCATTATGCGAGACATCCTCTCCGGGTGCAATACGACTGCGGAATACGACATGGAACGCGCCGCGAAGAACACAGGCTATTGGGAAAGCCCTGGCGGTATGGCGTTTCTCAAAGCCCGGTTGCACGACGCAGTACCGCTGGACATGCAGGTGGACCGTATGCTCATCGATGAGGCTCGGCGTGGCGATGTCGTCATCGACAGCTGGAGTCTGCCGTGGCACGTGAGGCGTCATGGCATACCGGCGTTCTGCGTCTATCTGCAAGCCGATACGCTCGTGCGGACGCGTCGTGTCTCCGCGAGGGACGGTATCCGCCACGCCGACGCCGCACGGATACTCGCCGAGAAAGACGAGGATACCCGACACTTGTTCATTCGGCTGTACGGTTTCGACATCGCACTCGACCACGGCGTGTTCGATTGGACCATCAACACCGATACGTTAGGCGAAAAAGAAGTCTTTTCCAGGTCGTGCGTGTATCTTGACAACGAGATAGGCTATCGAAATCGACATTCCCTTCTACGCCGCAGACTATCTCTCAGTTAAGCGTAACCACTTCCGTCAACAATACTGATTATACGTCGGTACTATGACATCCCGCTTATGTTGCCCGAGATGAAGCTGAAGAGTATGATGGTGATAGCGCTGACGACGACATAAAGAAGCGTCGCGCGCAGCATGTTCTTCCCCAGGNNGTGGCAGCGCCGGTCCCCGCCGTGCCGACCTCTTCGCTGAGAACGCCCATCTTCCCCGCGATGGTGCCGAGGATGTTGCTTATCATGCTCGTTATGCCGATGACTATCCCCGCGATGACCGGCGTGAGGAAGCTGATCTGCGATTTCATGCTGCTGATGACATCGCTCATGAGANNCCTGTCGCCGTGCCTTGCAGCACTTCAGCGACACGCGGGAACGCGACCTCTGCCGGGATGCCGTCAGCGAGACGGTTGCCGAGCTGGAAAAGAGCGCTCGCGAACTCCTGCTCAAGCTTACGCGTCTCCTCACGCACCTTCATCACACCACGGCTCCGCATGGTGTAGTGCATGCCGAGCGCGACACCGAACGCGAGCGGGACGAGCAGACTCAGGAGCACTGCGCCGATACCGAACGGCCCCGATGTTCGGGGGCTGCCAGGATCCTTCGCGTCCTCAGGACGATAGTCGAGGAAGTAGAACTTCGCATCCTGGTACTCCTCAGGATAACCAGTGTCTACCTCGCGCAAGCTCCCTGAAGCGATCACCCAATCGGAATTGGGATTCGCGAGGTGGTACATAAAGGGGAAGAATCCTGCGATGAGCAAGGCTATGCAGACCGTGACTGCCAGCATTGCCGGAGAGAGTTGGATGCTGTCCTTGCCGCCAAGCGGGATGTTGATGTACTTGAGCTTGCGGAGCTCGGGGTTGAGTTCGGTGATGTCGGCGCTGCCATACCCGGAAGGTCGCGTGCTCAGGATAGATTTCGCAATGAGATAGACGAGCACCGGAAGCGTGACGTTGTACACAATCGCCATATGGTACCATTGCACTTCCGGGATGAAGTTGACCATGAGCGGGAGTATCACGAGACCGAGTATGGGAAGGATGACGCCGAGCATGTGGAGCGTGGTGAGCGGGGATTTGAGGTTGTGCGCGTAATGCAGCATCTTCNNCATCTTCTCGTACGTCTCGTCGAGCATCACGGTCAGCGATTTATCGAGCATATCGACCCGCCGCGATTCGGCAGTCTCAAGCAGACTCCCTTGGATGAGATGCATGCTCTCGATGAACTCAGGGTTCCACTCCTTCCACGTCTCGAGATATCCGTCGAGGCTATCGTGTATCGAGTCGTACTTCTCCGTCTCGATGTCCCACAGCACCTTCTTCATGTCCATCGAGAGCGGCGGCGCAAGGTGCTCTCCCGCGAAATCGACCGCGAGCTCGAGATTGGACGTATGACGCATGTACGTGACGNNGCACCATCTGGTTGCTCGCCTTCATCCGCCAATTGTTCGCGAGATAGAACGGCAGGCGCTGGAGCGGGATGATCATGCTCGCGCCCGCGACGACGCCGAAGAGTAGGATGAACGTCGATCCTGCGGCGGCAGGGTCTTCGGAGCCGTTCACCGCGGCGATGATGATAGGCAGCAGGAACCCGATGAACACGACGCCTAGGATGAATGCTACGGGTGCGAGCACGGAGAACGATGTGACGCCTTCGGGCGTGGTCTCGAGGTGGCAGATGCGGATGGCCTCTTCGAGTTTCGGCCGCTGCGCGGGATCAGGACTGATGTTGAGGAGTCGCGCGCTTGTGCTGCACCATCGCTCGTACCAGGTGAGGGTCTTTGGCATGTACTGCTCTTTGAAATCCTTGTACTGCCGCGTTCCGATGTCCGGATCATTATCCTCGTAGCTACCGTCACCGCTACCACTCGCACCGATGTTGTTGTCCCTGCCGCTTCGCGCGCGCTCTTCGCCGTTTATCCGCGCGAGGTACTTGCGTTTCAGATCATCGATATCGCGATCGCTGCCCGCACCATCATCCACGCCGGCCGGATAGCCGTGCTGGTCGGTCATTGTAGCTGCACCTTGCTCTTTCGTTGTTGGGCGGCTTTCGGCGCGGTCGCCCGCTTGAGATCGCGTCGCTTGAGCGTCTCGCGTTCGAGCCACTCGTGCCATTCGAAGAAGATGGTATCGGTATCGAGCTTCCCATCGCGTTCCTTCACGCGTTCGCTCGTCTGATGGAACATGTCATTGCAGAGGATGACGAACGGCGCCTCGAGCATATCGGGGTCGCTCTCGTCTTGCGCGGCTTTCACTATCGCCTCTTTGATACGGGCTCGCAGTTGGATGTTGTCCCACANNCCGCTTCCCAATTCCCCGCCCAATCCTTGACGCTGGATGCGATGGCCTTGAGGATATCCGAGTCTCCGGAGAGGAGCGCATCCGTCGGCTCAAGCTGGTCGGTCACTGCGTTGTACTTCATGAGATCGACGAATCCGTTCTCCCGCACCGGATCATCCTCCCAATCCTTGCGCACTTCGGTTATCTGCGTGACACGACGCGATTTATGCATGCCATCGGCCGATTTCACCGGATTGGCGACGATGATGATATCGGTCGCTTTGAAGCTCGTGCGCGGAACACCGAGGTCATTCACCACACGATCGAAGACGCCGTACGGCGAATCACCGTGGATGGTGCCTGCGACAACATTCGCGAGTGCGCCTACCCGCATCGCCTCGTAGAGCGCTTTCGCCTCCGTGCTACGCACTTCGCCGACGATAAGCGCCGAATCGCCAAGACGCAACGTCGTGCGGATACCCTCGTCCGCCGGGACCTCCGCGGCGCCTTTGGAGAGCGCGCTTGCCACTTTCATCGGTTGGATGTTGAACCCAAGGCGCCGCATATCGTCCGTAGGAAGCTCGAGGGTATCTTCAATAGTGATGATGCGATAGCGCCGCATTATCTCGACCATCATAGCCGAGAGGAGGCTTGTTTTACCCGCGCTGCGCGTACCTGCGACAAGCATGGTGCGGTTGCCGTCAACGATGAACGAGAGGAGGCCTGCTGCGAGCGGCGTTATCATGTGGCGTCCGACGAAAAGAGGCAACGTCCATGGCTTGTCGCGATGCCTGCGGAACGCATACGCGAGCCCTGTGGGGTTGAGCGGCGGCGAGATGACGCCGACTCTCGCGCTCGCGATGCCAGGGATGACTATCTCGGTGTCGAGGACCGGGTCCGCCTCATCAAGCGGTCGACCGCTTGCGATACGGAGTTTCGACGCCCATGATTCCCCGTCCGCGATGCTCGGGAAGATGTTCGTCTTGCACTCCCCGAACTCCTCATGCACGATGTGGATGGGTACTTGTCCGAGCGGCGAGTTCACGGTGATATCCTGCACCTTCTCATCCGCGAGAAGCACCTCTATGAGGCCGAAACCGACCGTGTAGCGGATGAGTATCTGCGTGAGGTCGTGCAGTTCTTCCTCGCTGAGCCGTATATGCCGTATGTTCGACAAGTCGAGGAGGAGATCGCGGCCCACATTCGTGAAGACCTCGCGCATACGCTGCGGATTGACGAACTCCTTACGGTCGGGTTTGTGCTCCGCGAGTATCATGCGCGCCTGATCCAGGATCTCGTAACGGGATTCGTCCATCTTGAACTCGGGCGGCGTCACGTGGTACAGGTATTGGATGTCGTTGTCGAGCGAGAAGATGGTCACTTCGACGCCGCCGATGTGATAGCTCGCTATCTCGGTGGCGCCGCGCGGGAAGCTCGCCATGAGCTTCGTGAACATGAAATCGGGCTTGATGCTTGCGGTGAAGATGCGCGTGTACACCTCGCGCGCTCCGACC
>DUGD01000047.1 GCA_013331575.1 Candidatus Woesearchaeota archaeon | reverse complement strand
CGGTAAGGCAATCGCCTGCAGAGCGATCACTCCCCCGGTTCGAATCCGGGCGGGCGCTTTCTATGGATAAGCCGCAACAATTGGGCGCCATCCGAGCGCGTATCTTGGCTGAGATGGATTGTCCGCTCAAAACGGCCGCTACCAATCTCGTTTTCGGTAAGGGGAATCCTGACGCGCCCATCATGTTCATCGGCGAAGCACCTGGGGAGAAGGAGGATTTACAGGGCATCCCTTTTGTGGGCGCTGCCGGCCGCGAGCTCGATAAGCTGTTGCGCAGCATCTCGCTCACCCTCGATGAGGTCTATATCGCGAACATCTTGAAGTACCGTCCGCCCGGCAACCGGAATCCGACGACCGAGGAGATCCGCAGGCACACGCCGTACCTCATCGAGCAGATAAAGGCCATCAAGCCGCGCGTCATCTGCACTTTGGGCAACTTCTCGACGAAATTCGTCCTCGCGAAGTTCGACATCGATGGGATGCAGTCCGTATTGGGGATATCGCAATTGCACGGGAAAAAGATAGATATCGATATCGATGGCGAGCGTTTCGTCGTCTTCCCGCTCTATCATCCGGCGGCCATGCTCTACAAACCACCTCTGCGCAAGGAGCTTGAGGCGGACATGATCAAGATTGGGATCTATCTGGGAAAACCTGTGGTGCCGATCATTCCTTCTGTGTCTGTTCGACCGCCATCCGGAAAGACGCTGCTGGAGTTCTAGTCTCTCTGCCGCGGCGGACATACTCCCGGTTTGGTCTCGGGCGCCGCGTTGCCGTCGGGTCCCCCGGCCGATAGGGCCGTACCCGACACGGCGCCCTCGGTGTGCGCCAAGGCGGCAGAGTCCGACGACGATTCAGCACCTTGATAGTTCTCGTACGATGATCCGATGTTTCCTTCGCGCTATCAAAATAACTTGTGGTCGGTGTAGAATGAAAATTTGAAAAAATGAAGAACTAAAAAAATAAAAAGATCCGTTTAGAATGTTACTTTCGGCGCGTTCTCCGTTCCGGGCGCCGCGGCGAATCCTGTCTTCACGTCGAAGCCGAATATTCCCGCGATGATGTTGCTCGGGAAGCGCCTGACTTTGACATTGTAGTCCTTGACCGCTTCGTTGAAGTTGTCGCGTTCCACTTTCACGCGGTTCTCGGTGCCTGCTATCTCGTCTTGGAGCGAGAGGAAGTTCTCGTTCGCTTTCAAGTCAGGGTATGCTTCGACGATGACAAGGAGCCGTGAGAGCACGCCGTCCATCGATGTTTTCGCAGCATCGAGTTGTGCCGGTGTCGTGGCGCCGTCAACCGCGGTTTTCGCCTGTCCTGCTTCGCTGCGTAGTTGCGTTATCGCCGTGAGCGTCTCGCCCTCGTAATCCTTGTATCCCTTGACCGTCTCGACGAGGTTCGGGATGAGGTCGGCGCGTCGTTGGTACGCTGTCTGCACGTTCGACCACTTCTGCCCTACGTTCTCGTCCGATGATACTAGGCCGTTGTATGTCCCCGCGATCCATAGCCCGATGATGATGGCGAGCACGATGATCGCGCCGAGGACTCCTAAGAGTATCTTTGTTGTCTGTTTCATGTGTTCTCCTCCGATGATTGTGGTTATCTGATGTTCAGTTCTTTTCCCATTGTCGCTATCGATTCTTTCTCTTCTTCGCGTTTCCTTTCTTCGGTCCTG
Source organism: Candidatus Woesearchaeota archaeon (assembly GCA_013331575.1). Lineage (GTDB taxonomy): Archaea > Nanobdellota > Nanobdellia > Woesearchaeales > UBA525 > UBA525 > UBA525 sp10207u. Next base: position 22,941 of record DUGD01000047.1, on the reverse strand, counting down.
TGCTCGATACGGCATCATTGTTTGCGTTGCTTTGCGAGAGCAAGCGTTCTATCTCCTTGTCGTCGAGCCACATGCCATGGCACGTTCCGCAGATGTCGATCGTCACATCGCCTTTTGTCTCCTTGTCCATCACGATAGCGCACCGCGGGCACCGCAGCGGCGCTTCTGTTGTCCTTTGTCTCGTCGATATGCGTTTGTCGCAACATATTTTCTTGAAACCTAGCATGGGTATCACCATCCTCCTGAGGCGCCACCGCCCCCGAAACTACCGCCACCACCAAAACTCCCTCCGAACCCACCGCCTCCTCCGAGGCCTCCTCCACCTCTGCCGCCGCGCAGCATCGACGCGGCGATGATCGCGGCGNNCCTCTCTGAATGCGGGCACGAGCGTTTCTCTCCCGATGCGGCCGACGAAAGCGTCATTGAGATATGGTTCTAGGCCGCGTCCAACTTCAAAACGGTACTTGCGGTCTTCCACTGACACGAGGATGAGGAGGCCGTTGTCCTTTTCGGCGCTCCCCAATCTGCCTTCAGCGACAGTATGCGCGAAACCCTCGATATCCTGCCCGCTGAGATTGTTCACTATCACTATGGCTATCTGTGCCGTGTCGGTCTCATCGATATACGCGAGCGTCTGTTCTAGTTCGGTCACCTCTGCAGAGCTGAGCACGCCCGCATAATCAGTGACATAGCGATCGATGACGATGTCTGATGGGGATTCTGCATTAACCGTTCGTGCAGCGAGGATGATCGATAGTATTGCCGTTATCACTATCGCTAGCGTAATCGATGCAGTGACGAAGTATCTTGTTGCCCTGAAGCGCATTGATGGCCGCATGCTTGTATGATGCATATGAACGCTCTTAAACTTGTCGCATAATCGGTATGCAATCCTATTGTCCACCTACGGCCGTCCACCTAAACAATTATAAGTATAGGATTTTCTAGGGTTGTGTGGCATTGCTCGACGTCTTCCGTAGTACCGCAGAGATCCGTAAGCAGAACGCGCACAGCTATGCGGGAGATATCGAGCATAGCAGAGCGGTTTTCCAGCGATATCTCAAGAGTTGTCGCGCGAAACGCGATCTCATCGAGAGGATAGCGAAGGCCGCGCACACCATCGGACTAGTGAGCGAACGACAACCGCTTCCTGCGAACGCTGATGACGTCGCTAGAGCGGAGCGCAACGCACTTCTTGCGATGTTCGACCAGGAACTCGTCGATCTTACTGCAGAGGAGCAACTGACCGAACGCGAGGAGACCCTCGTGAAAAAGATGGACTATAATCGTATTTTCAATCTCAGCGCTTCCCTGAAAACAGACGGTCATCTGCTTGAGCAGGCGATGCTGCTCTTCCATGCGCTCTCGGCGGTCGTGCATAAGGAGCTCGTGCTCGCGCGCAAGCTGCAGACTGACCTTCGCGCAATCTTCGGCCTTACTGCTCTCGTCGAGCATGAGAGTAAGCTTTACTGGGCGTTACCGCTTAACACACACGATATGTTCGATGCGATGCTGCATTCATCGAAAGAGGACGATCTCGCTGCGAGCCTTGAAGCGAAAATGGAGCGCGCAGAAAAGAAGATGGATCGTGCAATCGAACGTGCGCTGGTAAAGGAGGAGGGTATGGCGCCCGAACGCAAGACTACCAAGATGCTTTGCAAGGACGTGTACGAGCTCATCATCGAGGATATTGGCTGCCCGTGGCGTGGTTGGGAGGAGGCAGAACCCGGATTGCAGAAAATGAAGGAGATTATTCGTGATTATCGTCGATTGACTCCTTTTATTGAACGTGTGGTTGCCGATCCGAAGAAGCGCGAACTCGTGATGCGTATGTTCCCAGATGCGTATGCGCGCGGCGATTTCGACCATATCGACTTGTATACTTGAGTGGAAAACGACGCGGCGTGTGTTCTAGATTGCTCTTTTGATTCGCGCTACGCTCTGTTTAATTGAGCTTTTCGCCGTGTCAATGATGATATCGTCATCCCGGGGCGTGATCTCTTTATGTAGTGCGAGGACTATCTCTTCCTCTTTGTTCTTCTCCCGCTCGCTGTTCCGTTTGAGCGCCACCTTGGTCGGAGCGGTGAGGAAGACTTGTGTCGTACGGTACCCTGCTTTTTTGAGAATCGAAGATATCGGCCGCAGATGCTTCTCCTTGAAGAGTTCCTCGACCACGATATTGTACTTGTGCTGTATCAGCCGTTTCATGAAATACTTGGCGACGTCGTGCGCTATCTCCGTTCGCGGGACGCTTGATTGCAGCGATATCATGTGCTTGAGACGGTCGATATCGACATGCACCGTGTTCGGGATTTCGGCAGCCAGTTGTTTGGCGATCGTCGATTTTCCGACAGCTGGCGGTCCACGGATGATGATGCAGAACGGTTCCATGCTACTCCGCCTCTTATGCGCGTATAAGAATGTTTTGCCGCGGTAGTCCTGTAGAAATCATCGTTGCGGAGCATCTACCGGCGCCTGCTGGCATTTACGACCACCGAGGCCATCGAAAACTGTATTTTCGAGATTCCGGAAGTGCGCTTCCGAGAACCTCCGGCACCTCGATGGTCTGGTTTGCTCCAAGGCAACGAAGATGATTTCTACGCTGCCGTCGCGTGTTGTTCGCCCGGGCTGTCAATCTATTCGTGAGTGATCCCCGAGGTTCACTTTCGCGATGATGCCGTGGATGTGCGCTTCGACTCCAACGATGCTGTCCGTGAGCGTGGCGTCGTGGATGACCGCTCCTTGGTCGATGACGCTATTCGATATCTTGCTGTTCTTGATCTGCGCGCGTGGTGCGATGGAGACGTGCGGCCCGACCGTGCAATTCTCGAGCGTGACGCTCGGGTCGATAGCCACCGGCGGGATGATGGTGACGCCCGGGATTGCTGGCGCGTGACCGGGGTATCTGTCGAGGAGCTCTCGGTTCGACTGCAGCGTCTGCATCGTCGTGCCTGTATCAAACCATCCTGTGACGGTCTCTATCTTTATCTTGGCGCCGTGCTCCACCATGTACTGGAACGCATCGGTGAGCCACAATTCTTCTCCGGGCTGTACTGTGTCAATGACATGTTGGATGCCTTTCGCGAGTAGCTTTGTGTCTTTCACATAGTAGAGCCCGATGTTGGCGAGATCACTGATGAAACTTTGCGGTTTCTCGACTATCTTCGTGAGATACTTATCGTTGTTAATCACAAGGACGCCGAAGCGTGATGGTTCAGGAACGCGGACTGCCCAAAAACAACCGCTATCCGTTCGGTCGAGCGCAGCAGTAAATGGGAAGTCGAAGATGGTGTCGCTGAAGATGATGAGAACATCCTCGTCGAACGCTTCACGGGCGGTCCAGATGGCGTCGGCCGTGCCGCGTTGTGTCTTCTGCTCAACGAACGAGCACCGTACATGCGGGTAGCGCGTACGCATCTCCTCTTCGAAACGCGCCTTGAGGTGCCCGGTGACGAAGATGATCTCTGTGGGCTCGAGCGGCAATACTTTGTCAAGTATGTGCTCGATGACGGGTTTTCCTGCGACGGGGAGAAGCGACTTTGGTTGCGTGTGCGTGAACGGGCGCATGCGCGTGCCCTTGCCTGCGACCGGGATGATGACTTTCATCGATATAATCGCGGAACGACTTCTATTTAAGACTGATTATTTTCTATCGCGGCGGGTCGAAGACTCAACTCAAGGATGCTTGCGGGGTGTGCCTACGCAGAGGTGCCGTTCTCTTTCGTGATGTCGTCTTCCAGTTTTTTCTTGAGAAGTAGGTATGTGTCGACAATAGCGGGCACTTTCGCGGCGTAGTTCTCGATATCGGTGGTGCCGATGGCTATGCATCTCTCCAATTCCGGTGATCGTTGTCCCTGTGCTAGGAGTTCGCTGCCGAAACACATCTCGATGCCGCGTTTCTCGCACTCGTTCTTGGCGAGATCTACGAATTCGACGGTTTGCCGCAGGTTTCCGTATCTGCCGGTGGATTGTCGTGCCCATCTGCAGTCCACGACCACGAAACGACCGTCATCTGCGCGTACGCGGTAGTGATCCATGAACTCAAAGAACCGCGTTGGTGCTTCTTGTCCCCACTCTTCGCCCGCGCCATGGGCCACGATTGTATCTTCTTTTTTCGGGATGACTGCGCGCATATATTCAACGACGGGGCCGAAGTGCTCCTTTAGCCGCCTTTCGAATGCTGCGTTGTCGAACTCGTGTGGGTGCGTATCCATGCTGTGAGGAATAATTATGCATTTATATACCTTTCGAACAGTTACTACTTCATAGTGGCTTAATTATCTGTGGCCATCCTGTCTCGGACGCTGCATCGTAATTTATAAAACAGAACGCATCCTCTCGAGCATGCAACTCATCATCTACAAGCCGGAGCGCGTCGTCGTGGTCGACGGCGTGCGCCGCGTCATCAGCAAGCACGAGCAATGGTACTGCTCGGACTCCGCCAAGGATTTCCACTGCGGCGCGGGTATCATCCGCAAGGAGCAGCTTGTGCCCGGTCAGGTCAAGGTGGGGAACAACGAGTTCATTCTCATCCCGGCGGGTTTCCTCGACAACTACAAGACTATCAAGCGCGAGGCGCAGATAATAACACGCAAGGACATCGGTTTCCTCGTCGGCTACTGCGCGCTGGGCAAGGACAGTGTGGTGCTCGAGAGCGGCGCGGGCAGCGGCTCCGCGACCATACTCCTCGCGAACATCTGCAAGCAGGTCTACAGCATCGAGCTCATGCAGAAGAACATCGACGTCGTCGAGGAGAACCTCGCGAAGCTCGGCATCAAGAACGCGAAAGTGACTCTGGGGAACATGTACGACGCGAAGTCGGTCACGAAGGCGCTCGGCAAAAGACAGGTCGACGTCGTCCTTCTGGACGTTCCCGAGCCGTGGCAGGNNTCGCGTACACCCCCAGCATCACGCAGGCCGCGCAGTTCGTGAATACCATCTCCGCCGGCGTCCTGCATGAGCGTACCGTCGAGATCATCGACCGCGACTGGCGCATCAAGGGCGACGCCGTGCGTCCCGTCACCGCGGACATCGGGCATACTGCATTCCTGACGATAGTGAGAAGGATACTCTGATGGCGAAGGAAATAGAGGTCAAGATCTACGGCATCGACGTGGCGGCAGTGCAGCGAAAGCTCGAATCGCTCGGCGCGAAGATGACGAAAGACGTGCTGCAGCGAAACGTCGCGTACCGCAACGACCACACGAAACGCAACCAGATGTCGGTGCGTGTGCGCTATGAGCGGGATATCGGATCGAGCAAAGAGAAGGGGTTCGGCAGCGCCGTCTTCACCGTGAAGACCGCGCGTCGTGTCGTACGCAATCACAAGGTGCAGGATGAATTCGAGACCGCGGTGGACGGCCCCGTGATGGAGCGCGCGCTGCAGGAGCTGNNTGTCCCTGCGTACCTCGAGATCGAGGGTGATGAAGCGGCGATAGCGAAGGCCGCGCAAGCATTAGGATTCTCGCAAGCGGATTATGACAACACGCCGCCGCGGCAGAAATTCAACATCCCGAAGAGCAAGCAGGACTTGGTGTTCCGATAGCGATGCTTCTTCGGCCGATACCCGTGATTCACCCGTTGTGCTTCTTCCACACGAGCCAGTCATAGAGGAACCACGCGACAAGGAACATGACGATGATGCCCGTTATGCTCGTCGTGAAATGGATCTTGAAATAGTTGTAGAGCGTCTGCTGCAACCGTTCCGAGAGGAAACCGAGCAGGAAGATAGTGATGATGAAAAGCACGAAACCCCAGAACTTGCGATGGAACCTGGTCTTGTTCGCGAAACCGAAACGCAAGCCCCCTTTCTGGATGCGGTTCGTCACCCAACCGCCGAAGATCATCATGAGGAGCGTAGCGATGGTGACTGCGAAGACAGTGACGAGATAACTAGTGGTGAACGCGAACTCCATGGTGGGAGAACCGAGACGGGGAGTTTATAATTTTTGTTGTGCAGACACCGCCTCGATCGCAATAGCCAGGGCTGCCGCCTTGGAGTTTGTTCCGAGCCGCGAGTGCTGCGTCAGCAGCTGTGCGAGCGGCGAGACCGTGCTGCGACGACGGAGCAGAAATTCTCCGCGGCAGCAGATAACAACTAGACGACTAGTAGAATCCCTACTTCCTCTTGACAACGAAGAACGCGTGGTCTTTCTCGAAGGGATCGAGCTCGCGGTAATCCACGATCGCTATCCCCGGCGTGCTGTCGAGCGTGCGTTTTATCTCCTTGAAGAGTTCCATAGGACGCTTCGTCACGTCGATACTGCGCGCCTTCACCGCGAGCATGCCGAAACCGCCCGGTTGCACGAAGGCCATCACATTCTTGAGGAATATCCCCACCTGGTCGCGCTGAGCGATATCTTGGAAGACTACATCCACCGACGTGATGCGCCATGCGAATGAGCCGGGATCGTTAGCGTCGGCGAGGAGCGGCATCATGTTGGAGCGCGCCTCGCACACGAAGACGAGATCGCGCACGACACGCGGCGCGACATCGAGGCAGAAGACCATGCCGGACTTTCCCACCATATCGCTGACGAAACTAGGCGTGTAACCATGGCTCGCGCCGAGGTAGAGCACGCGGCTTCCCTCGCGCAGACCGTACTGCTGGCATCCCTTCGCTATCGCCGCGCCGAGTTTTGAGTGGCCCGGGTCGAGCTGCCTGAACTCCATGCCATCCTCGAACCATGTCTCTTCATTCTCGAAGAAACGCTTGCCGGGAGTGAGATTGCGCGTCACGATGCGCGGGAAACGGCCCGGCACGATGAATGTGTTCGGTATAGGTGTTGGGTTGAGTGTCATGCGCGGCCTCCGGCTTCACGGCGTTCGCGTTCATTTCTGGCCGTGCCGACCTTCATCGCCTCGATGATCTTGCTCTCTATCTCCGCATAGAGCTTGTCGCCGATGAACGCGCCCTTGAAGCGGTCCACTTTCGCGGCGATGCTGATCTTGTCTGCGATGGCGCGCGCTGCCTTGCCGCGCAAGGGTTTGGGCGCGCGTTGTAGCAGCACGTGGTTGAAGATGATGCCGTGTTTGGGTGGGCGGGCGCGCGGGTTGCGCAAGTGGCGGAAGAGCGCTGTCTCGGCGCCGAGGAGCTGCACGGTGCCCGATGGCATTGTGGCGAGGCGTTGGAGCGAGCCTGCGAGCGCAATGAGTTTTCCGCCTATCATGCCGCCCGCGACCGCCGCGATGTTTGGCGTGTGCTGACGCATGGTCTCTTCGAGATACACAAGGAGCTTGTCGCGCTGCACGTAGAGGTCGCGGATACGTGATGCCTGATCATTGAGTATCGCGATGTCGGTGTCGGTGAGCGTGCCGCCCATGGTGTCGGCGCTGCGTGCGGGAGCGGTGAGGAGCGCTTCGACGAACGCGCGGTGCTCAGGCGTGCTGTGCTCGAGTTCCGGGTCGTGGAGCGCATACCACTCGCGCAATCTTTTGGCGAGCGTGTTCGCGATCTTGTCGATCTCATCGATGTTATTGATGGCGTTGATGATCATGAGGTCGCTTGTGACGCTCGCGCTGATGGCAGATTTCGTCAGCGCGATGTTGCGTTCGCGCAGTTGCACGATGTCCACCGCGTTGCGCATCGCCGTCATAGTGGAGAGTATGTTCTGTGTTTCGAGCCCGTCGCCTTCCGACCCTGGGACTCTCTCTCCAACAGCATCATTCTCTTTGCGGGCGAGCGTGCCATCTATGGCGAATGTGCCGCAAAGGTGCTTGAATCTGTGCATGGGCGGCAGTGTCCTCGTGGCATTTATAAAAGTATGTCGGCATCCGGCCGGTATTCACTCGATACGCGGGTCGCCACAAAAGTTTTCGCCTAAAAGTTGTTGTTATCGTTTCTGAAATCTGCGCTATACGTAGTATCTCTTATTTGCATGAGTGTTGTGTAGCCGGTATCGTATCTTTTCAGCGCGTTTTCGATGCGTTCTCTCCGAATCACAACGTTTATAATTCGCATCGTACCGTTCATTCTTGTGGGTGAGGGTGGGTGGAATCATCTTTCACACACAGCGTCGCTTGGCGGCTGAGAAGAGGCATCTCATTCTCACAACCCCCAAACGTCTGACGACGGCCGTCCAAGCGCGCTTTATTATTCTCGTCGTGATACTGCGTTCTGCGATACGACTGCGTCGTGTGGCTGTGGTGAGTAGTTATGCGGTATCTTCATGTAGTATACTTGTGTTAGCGATGTATTGCGTATAACTGTTCTGCTAACCGTCTGCTGTTGCAACCGTCCGCAGTTGCTTGGTCGAAGTCTATTGTGTTCACAAGATGGCTTTTCTTGATCATCGGGCTGTCTAGCCATTCCGGCAGGTCTTGCTGTCGATTACGTCGCTCGCGTTATACGCAGCGATGCTTCGGCGATCGCTTTTTGTGCCGTCCCGTGCATCCCGGAGTCTGCCTGCTGGCACGTCCGTTGTTTCCATGGCAACCTTTTTAAGCTCGTACACGGGAGTACCGTCGTGGTAGGTTCGTCCGAGAAAGATGGTGGCTCTGCGCCGATCGAACGGCCGCGCGGACACGAGCATGCTGCTCACAAGCACGCTAGCAAGCACACGCCTGATCGGTCGCGCGTCGATAATGATGGTTCTTCGGACAAAACGCCCGGTGCAAGTTCCCAAGACGGTTCGCCTGTCGTTCCGACTCCGCGCGTCACGGCACAGGAGCACCTCCGACGGCACATCACCCGAAAACGCGTGATCGGCGCGATGGTGCTGATCCTGTTGTGCGTCATCGGCTTCTTCATATGGCTGCAGATACGGTTCTTCATCGGTGACGACCTCGTCATCGATCTCGATACCAACCAGACGTCGTTTCGCATAACCAACAGGGATTCGGCGACGGTGCAGGCGCGGCTCTCCGCGAACAAGCAGCTCTACTGCGACACCGCATGTACCATAGGGCTCGTCGATGCTGATGGTATACTCCAACACGAGGAATCGCTCATCGTCCGCAGCGGGCAGACGGTGACCCGTGATTTCACGTTGCGTCCGCGCGAGCGCGGCACGGGACAGGTCGTCTACTCCGTCGAAGTGGGCTGCGCGAACACGCCGTCGCTACTATGCCCCTCTGCGGGCATTTAGCAGCGCGACACTGTGTTGTTGACCGTCAATTACGGCCTCTCCGAGGATGAAGCGACGATCAAGACCGATCTCGCGCAGGAAGTGCGGTCGATACTGGTATCGCTTCGCGATATCGACATAGAGATACTCGCGGTGGAAGAGGTGCTGCGCTCCGAGCCGCGGCTCCGGCCCGGACAGCTCCTCGGCGATCTCGCAGGGATAGGCGAACGGTTCTCGATGGCGAGTGTCGCGATGGAGACTGTGCGCGCGCTGTGGGCGCAAGAAGAGTACTTGCGAGCACGGGAAGCGCTCGACGGTTCGGACGTGGATATCGCCATGCTCTCGGCGTTGCGCGATGAGGCAGCGGCGCTGCGCATCGCGGTGCAAGGACTCCCTGCGGAGCACAATGCGCTCCGCGACGCGCTCCATGCCACGAGGATGCAGGCAGCGACGCTGATGACTGATCACGCAGCGCTCTGGCGCGATCCCTACATCGCGGGGCCGATGCTCTCCCTCGCGGAGCGGTTGAACTCTACCGTCGTGATGTATGCTACGGGTGATTATTCGCGCTATGGCGATATGCGGCAACGCGTCGAGACATTGGTCTCTGAGACCGCGACGCTCAATGCGTCATTCGCACAACGCGAGAGCGCGGTCCTCTTGATAGGCGCGGCGATAGTGGATGACCGCAACGCCGCCGCATGCGCGCTGAATATGACCGCCGTCCTGCCTTGCGGCAACACGACGTCGAACGCCTCGCTGAATTCATCGTCGAATATCTCGCTGAGCCCGAACAGCTCGTCGAATGCGTCCTCGGCTGCCAGTTCTATCGTTTCGATCGCCCAGGTGTGCGATGCGCTCTCTCTGCTCGGCAATGTGTCCGACAATTCCTCCGCGCAGTTCACAGCGGTGTATTGCACCCAAGCGACGCTCCTGCCTATAGACATGACCGCGCTCGATCCTGTAGCATCGATGATCGATCCGGTTGTAGAGAGCGGATTCGACATCACGCTCCCCGACGCATCGCCATTATGCTGCGTGTTCGGGGATTGCAATCCGTGCTGCAGCGACGCGTCCTGCGCCGATGATCCAGCATCGTATCCCATCATCTTCGTGCACGGTCACGCGTTCAACGGCGGCAACACTCCTGAGTACTCCTTGGGCGCGTATTTCACGAGCATGCAGCAAGCATTGCAGCGTGATGGTTACATCGATGCGGGCATCGTGACGCCTTCATCGACGATGTCCGAGGTCGCCGAGGGCGAGTGGGGGCTCTCTGGCAAGCCCGTCATGGCCCGCGTCACCTACTACTATAATTTCTACCGCAATGACGATGACTATGTGCTCATCGCGCAGAAATCGGAGAATATCGAGACTTACTCATTGCGTCTCAACGAGATGGTCAATATCGTCAAGCATCACACCGGCAAGAAGAAAGTGAATATCGTCGCTCACAGCATGGGCGGTCTCGTGGTGCGCCGGTACCTGCAGCTTTTCGGCGAGGAGTCCGTCAACAAGGTGGTGCTCATCGGCACACCCAACCATGGGACTGAAGGGCGGACGCGCAATCTCTGCGGTATCCTGGGGGAGGACAAAGAGTGCGACGACATGGAAGCGGGCAGCGTCTTCCTGCGGAAACTCGACGATCCGGCGATGCAACCAGCAACAGTGCGATTCACGACGATCGCAGGCACTGGTTGCACCGTCAACGGCAAGGATGCCGACGGTGTCGCTACCGTCGAGAGTGTCGCGCTCGATTTCGCGGATAATCATCTGGTGAGCGGATCGTGCGAAGATCTCTTCGGCACGGAACTCCATTCGAAGATGCTCGATGTCGTCGCGTATCCGCAGGTGTATGCTATCGTGCGGGCAGCGCTCAGCTCGTGATATTTCTGTGATGTCGCTATTTTTGACGATAGATTTTTTAACCTTGGCGTATGCCGACTTTCCATGGTAGCACACGACGATGCCGATAAACCCTCTTTCACAATCTTCGATCCTGATGGCGATACTGTCCCGATCGTGGTGCCGCAACTCGATGCGCTGTGCTGCGACCGCCGTTATGTGCAATTCATGTACAATATCCGCAATGATTGCGTCCAGGAGATGCGCAAGAGCCCGCCCGATGCGATGTCACGCATCAACTTCTACAACGGCGGACTCAGGGCCGCTCTCCGTTGCGGGGATGCCCGTTCTCTGAGCGAGCTGGATAGGATAGCTGCCGCGTCCCGCACCATGACTATCGAAGACGCATATCACGACATCCTCGGGGACGGTCCCGGTAAGATTGCGGGTATCAAGCGTCCGCTGCGGTTGCCGGCGTATGACTTCCTCAGCACCGAGATGCTCTGTTGGTATGTGGAAGGGTGGCGTGCGCACGCAGAGCGCATCCGCGATGTCGCGCACCGGTTCTTCGAGAAGCATTGATGTTCGGAGACTATTGTCGATAACGGTTACTGGTGGCGGTCTCGATGTTCGACGGGGTCAGTTGTTGCGGTATCGCATCGCTATCGTCAGCGCGATCACCATGTATGTGCCGTGCAGGAAGATGTCCGTCGGCGTCGGATCGAAGACGAAGAGCTCTCCTGCCGATGTTATGATAGCCGGTCCCGTGGCGATGATACTTGCCGATATCGCGGATATCAAGAAGAGTGTTGTGATGATGGCGACGTGTCGCGTGCGCCATCCCGCGATGAGCGTCGCGCCGATGCCCGCTTCCAGGAGTATGATGGGAATGATGAGCGGTGTCGGCAGCGCGAGTGCTGTCATCTCTCGCACCGCGGCATCATAGTGGAGCGCACGGTACGCGGCGGCGCAGATGAAGACGATGCCTAAGAACACGCGCAGCACGAACATTGCCTGTTCCGGTCTTGTGGCGCGATTCTTTCCGGCGGCCTTACCAACGGTCTCTTTCGCAGTGTTCCTTTTCTTGCGCGACGTCATTGTAGTATCGGAGGCGATGCTGGTATTTAAACCGTTGGAAGGGTATGGTTCTTAGGCGATAATATTTTTTCAATCACTGCGGCGTTCATACTCTCGTTCGGTCTCGGACCTCATCTCGCTCGACCCGGTCGAGCATTCGGTCCTCGGAACTACGCCAAGGCAGTGATTGCGACACCATCTATCTAGGGGTCGAAGGCTGCGCGCTGAACTCTAGAACCATTCGAGAAGCCGATCGACGAAGTTCTTCTCGCGTACGATGCCTCGTGTGCTCTGCATTCGCCGTTTCTCGGCGTAGAGGTGCTTGCGTAGCGCGGTCTCCGGGTCCTGGCGGTCGGCGCGCGTGAACAACCGCTCGTCATCGCGGAACGCTTTGGTGTGGCTGCGCGTGCGATTCCCCGTGTGGTGGAATTTATGCTTCTTGTGCAGCATCTCGTGGTACATGACGTAATCGATAGTGTCGTCGTCGGCATGGCGTAGGATGTCGGATATCATGATGCTGTCGGTCGCGTATGTGTATGTCCCGAGGAGGTGTGTGTTCGGGCCGCCCCAGATGAGGTTCGGCCTGGTCATCATGCCGCCGAAGAACCGTTCGTTGCAGCGCTGGAATGAGCTCTCGAGGTGTTCGTCGCGTTTCGTGACAGGGGCGAGTTCGCTCATCTTCTTGAGGAAGCTATGGTACATATCGATGTCGTCGGTCCGTATCTTCGTCTTGTTGAGCTTGTTGAGGAGGAACTGCATGACGCCTATCTGGATCTCCGGTTCGCATGTCTCGAAACGCCTGCTGAGCGTGAACGTGATGCCGGTGAGCGATTTGCGGACGCTCGCGTTGTACCCTTTGAGATTGCCATGGTACTTCACGGAGAGCGCGCGGTCGGGCTCCTTGCCGTATAGCTTGAGGTACGCATCGCGTGGTAGATCGTTCGTCATGTTCATCAACGGGTTTCGTGTTTTTTTGTGATCGTACTATGCTCTGTTGTAATGGTTTTGTTTTCGCTGCTGTCGACTTGGTCGGGGTTTTGGTTCGACGTTCGGGATTCTATACTCGGAGATTACATGGCGTCCGGGAGTGCCACTCTGACCGCGACAGCAGATACTCCCGCGGTGTGTCATCGCCGCAACGACGGGCCTAGCACATCGTCGTAGAGCTTGCGCGCGTTCTTCGCGGAACCGGGCAGCGTGGGAAATCCCTTGTACTTGCGTGCCTCGTCGATATCCTTCGAGAGGTCGAGCCTATCCTGGTCGCGCGAGAGGAACCATCCCTTGCGTCTGTAGTACATGGAGAGGTATTCCTGTTCGGTCTGGCCGGGTGTCGGTGTGAAGATGCCTTTGCGCTTGCGCAGCTCGGCGAGCTCCATCATCGTCGTGTAACCGCTACGCGTGACGATGAACTTCGCGCGGCACATCAGGCGTGACATCTCATCGCGCGAAGCGTGCGTCATGATGGTCGCGCCGCCCACATCATGCTCGACGCGTTCCGTCTTCGACGGGATGTCGGGACGCGCGAGGAGCATGACTGTCTTGCCCGAGAGGCTCGGGAGCTGCTCGCGCATCCTCTTCTCGAGTATCGTGCGTTGCGGCTCGGGGCCTGAGATAGCGACGAGATAGTCGATGTCCTGCCGCACGTCATGGCGCTCGATGCTCGTGAGGATGCCTGCGAAATGCACTTTCCCTTTCGGAGTGATGGGGTTCTTGGAGAGCCGGCCAGAGAGTATCGAGCCGGGAGCGTCGGGGACGATGATGCCGGTGAATCGTTTGTGGAACGTCGCGTTGAACGCGGCGGTGGCCGTCTCGACGGGAAGATACCATGGCGTTGCATAGCGTAGCTGGTGCGAGATGAAAAACGAGGGTGCGTCTTTCGCGGCGACGCCGAAACGGTTGTCGCTGATGACCATGTCGAACTTGCGCTTGCGCTGCAACGCTTCGAAACGCAGCCGTTCATCCTTGAACGCCGCGAAGAGTTTCGGCAGCATGCTCGTTATCTTCGGCAGGAAGTGGCGCGATGCGGTGTACGGCGATGGATAGTCCGGGAATCGCAGGTGCTCTGCTTCGGGGAACTCTTTTTTGAGGAGCGATACGCATCTTCCTTCGCCCGCGATGGTCACTTCGTGGCCGTGCCGCAACAGCTCCTTGATGATGGGGATGTCTCTTGTCGCATGGCCTAGGCCCCAGTTGAGCGGGCTCACGAGAATGCGTGCCATGCTATCTCCGCGTTCTCTTCCGGATAAAAGCGTTCCGGTCCTGCGTAGAGAGCGGTTTGATGCGTTGCCTGTCGATTGATTTCTTGTCGTCCGGCTTCGTTTCGGCGTATCCCCAACCGTATTCGACGGTGTTGTTCTGGTATGTCCCGCGCGTTATCCTCCGGAGTATGGTGTAGACTATTTTCGATGCTGTTCGGATGTGCCCTCTCTGCTCGAACCGGCGCACGCTCGCGATGATCTTTGTCGAGCGCAAGACGCGGAAACGGTATCCTTCTTTCGCTACGCGTTCGACGAAATCATTGTCCTCGCATAGCTCTAAGTGTTCATCGAATCCATCCACACGCTTCCACGCTGCGCGCGTGCAGATGATGCAGAGTCCCATCGCGACGGGGATGGTATACGCCGAGAGCCTAGTGTATGCGTTCGTCGCGAGGAATGTGATGGCGTATTTGACGGGTTTTTGATCAGGTCTGCTCGGCGCCGTGGTGATGTCGAGCTTTCGCCGTCGCATCTCGTTGATGGCGTTTTCGAAGAACCGCTCGGGGAGACGTACGTCCGCATCGAGGAAGAAGATGAGTTCTGTGGTCGTGGCGCGAGCGCCGTTGTTGCGTCCTCGCGCCGGCAGGCCGCCCATGATCACTCTTGCGCCGCTTTTGCGCGCTATGCGTCGCGTGCCGTCCTTGCTCTTGTTGTCGGCGACGATGATCTCGTGCGGGCGCCATGATTGCGCCGCTATGTCCTGGAGGATGTTCGGGAGGAACCGTTCTTCGTTGTAGGTCGGTATCACGACAGAGAATCGTGGCGTACGCATGCTGTTCCGTTGCTACCTCGAATTTATAAATCCGTTCCTTGCTCGTCTCGGCCGTCGGATTTAAATACCTCCTGTCGTCCCTATCGACGGTATGGCAGTCATCGGTTCCGACACGCACAAGCTGGATTCGACCACGCGGCACAAGATCAAGCATTTCGTGAAGATGCTCGAGCAGTTCCGCGGTCGCGGAACCGAGCTTGTGACGGTGTACGCTCCTGCAGGGTATGACTTGAACCGTATCATCGGCCAATTGCAGGAGGAGCAGGGCACTGCCGAGAACATCAAGTCGAAGCAGACCCGCACGAACGTCGTTGACGCGCTCGAACGGATGATCGTGCATTTACGCGGTGTCGCGAAGAACCCGCCGAATGGTCTAGCGGCGTTCTCCGGCAATGTCGCAGAGCGCGAAGGCCAATCCGACATCAAGGTATGGTCTATAGAGATGCCCATCCCTTCGACGCAGCGGTTGTACCGTTGCGACAAAGAGTTCATCCTCGGCCCCTTGAAAGAGATAGTGGAGCACGAGAACACGTACGGTCTGGTCGTGCTTGATAGACGCGACGCGATGGTCGCGATACTCAAAGGCAAGACCATCATCCCTCTCGTGCAGACGCACTCCGAAGTCCCGGGAAAGCACAAGTCGGGTGGTCAGTCGGCGGTGCGTTTCGAGCGCTTGCGTGAAGGAGCCACTATCGAGCATTTCAAGAAGATAGCGGATTATATGAAAGACCAGTTCCTCCCCATAATCCAGGATATCAACGGCATCATCATCGGCGGACCCGGCGTGACCGTCAACCTATTCCTGCAAAACGATTATATCACTGGCGAAGTGCGCAAGAAGATACTGGGCACGAAAGACCTGTCGTATACCGGAGAGTTCGGGTTGCAGGAGCTCTTGGAGAAGAGCGAGGACATACTCGCCGACCAGGAAGTTGCCGAGGAGAAGAAACTCATGCAGAAGTTCTTCTACGAATTGTCGAAAGATACCGGCCTCGCAGCGTACGGCCGTGACGACATACTGAAGTACCTAGGGTATGGAGCCGTCGAACTGGTATTGTTGTCGGAGGAGCTCGATGAGCCTGTCATCGAGATGTTCGAGGCAGAGGCCGAGAAGACCGGCGCCACCGTGAAGCTGATCTCTGTGGAGACCCGCGAAGGCGTCCAGCTCATGGAGATGGGAAAGATCGCGGCCATCTTGAGATATCCGATGCAAGCGCACTGAGTGCGGAAGATATCCGGATTTTCTCTCGTCATCTACTTGAACGCTGTCATGTTCGTCTTTGTATGCGCCTCTATTTGGACACGAATGTGATTGTTGACTTGTTTGATAATCGTGACTCTGCGTCGTACGACCTGTTCTTGCGTTCGCTACGGTGTCAGCACACGCTCGTGATATCGTCTTGGGCGATCGGAGAATTGGAGCGGATAGGGTATGGACTGCAAGCAGATACTTTGCTAAAACTCTTGATGTACAGCAAGAAAGTGGTTTTTGTTCGTCATTCGCGTTCGGATAACATTGCCGATCGTTCCATCCCGACGGATTATGCCGATGCCGTTCACTACGCAATATTCTCACGTTCCGCTGAGAAATTTGTGACGAAGAATATCCGGCACTTCCCTTTTCCGAATGTCGGCACGCCTGCGGACTTTTGATATCTATAGATATCTTTAAATATCTTTCATGCCTTCTGTCCTTCATGAATACTATGCTGAGCGTCAGGATGGATCAGGAGATGCTTTCACGGGTTGCGGTTGTGGCCAAGAATCGGGGATATCTCACGACACAAGAGTACATGCGCGAAGTCGTCCGCCAGGATATGGATAGCTACTATAGAACTGAGCTTGACAAGATTATCGCGTCGGCCCGAAAGGTTACGCCACGGCACATGACTTTGGCTGAACGCAATGCGCTGGCTTTGGAGTCGCCACGGCGCAAGCTCACCGCTATTGAGAAGGAGCTGCTCAAAGGCCAGAAGACGCAAAAAGCGAAACGCTGAACGTCTTTGTCAACGGACTGGCAAGAGAGCTCACTGGACTTCTAGACGTAAGAGATTAGAGGAGTCGTAGTCTACTACTTGTTGAGGTGGTTAGTATGCATTCCGACATCCAACAACTCTTAGACTATCTCTGGAATGACGAGGAGCGCCATTGGGAAGAGAGCGGGCATCCTTCAGAACACATCTTCATGGTGATGAGAAGGGTGCGAGAGGAGGATGGTTAGCTCTGCCTTGGCGTGAATCAGGAGAGCCACCGATTGGTGCAGGTGGCTCGACGCAAAACCACGGAACGGACTGACTTCGAAGAAGGCAGTCACCGGGAGCGAAGCGACCGGGGAGTGAGTTGGGGGCGCCGCAGAGATTATCGTTTTAGCCACAATATGTGAAGAATCACGCCCAATCCTATGAGCACAAATGCCCACGCAGTTTTATCGAGAAGCGCACAAACGACGCCGCCAAGAACCAGTATTGCCGCCGGATATCTCGCGATGAATTGAAAAGATACCTGTCCGTTTCTCATGGGAGGTACAAACACGTATGAACTATTAAATTTTATTCAGGCTATTGGTTACTGTCATCGAGTAGATAGGTCGAATCGGTCACAATTAACAATTGAGAGTTGCCGATTCACGTTGGACTTTTATTGTAGAGCGTACTATCGAAAGATCTAAATACACAGGACACTCTTGGAAAGAATATATAAACGGAACAACGTTTTGTGAGGGTATGAGGGTGGCGGAACTGGAGACTATAAAGATAGGACCCTTTCTCAAATGGGCAGGCGGAAAAACTCAGTTACTCAACCAGTTTGATGATCATCTTCCACAGGAAATAACCTGCTATGTAGAGCCCTTCTTAGGGGGTGGGGCGGTTTTGATTCACATTCTCCAGACTAGACGGCCTAAACGGGCGTTTGCGTATGACATAAATGAAGACTTAATCAATACATATAACCAGATAAAAGACCATCCGGAGCTGCTCTCAGTGGCGTTAGAAATGCTAGAGCGAGAACACAACACCAGTAAAGATAAAGGCATTTTTTTCTACGATCGTAGAGAAGAATTCAACACTGATATACGAAGTAAAATCCGTAAAGCGGCTCTTTTTATCTATCTAAATAAATCTTGTTTTAACGGACTTTTTAGAGTAAATTCATTAGGAAATTTTAACGTTCCATTCGGAAAGTACGAAAAAATATCTCTTCCAACTTTTGAGCACATATTGCTTCTCAGTAGACTATTTGAAAACGTGACGTTTGAAAAAAAAGACTTCCGCGCCGTCAAATATCCGAAAAATTGCACCGTCTATTTTGATCCTCCATATTGGGCGGAACCGAAGGTGAATGGATTCACCGGATACCACAAAGATGATTTCACAGACGAAGATCAACGGGCGTTGGCAGAAAAGTTTGCTGCGTTGACCACGTCTGGAAGAAAGTTATTTTTGAGTAACAGCAATACGCAATTTATTAGTCGGCTCTATGACGAATTTGAGCAAGTTCACGTAGATGCACGTTGGATGATAAATTGCAATGGAGAAGGGCGAAAAGCTCTTAAAGAACTATTCATCAAGTATCCTTAGGTGATAGCATGCCTCACACGATAACTGCCAGTTGCCCTCATTGTGGTGCTAAAGCAGATGGTCTTAGTGAAATAGAAGCGAAATTTGGTTGGCGCATTCTGAATGGCAAAAAACAACCTCAATCCTACTGTAGAAAATGTCGATAATGGTGATCTATGCCTGAAGGAGAAAAAAGAACGCCATGCGAAGCAAAAATGAAGTACAAAGAGTACTCTAAGAATCTAGTGGAGGGATTCACCATCTATACCTTTTTCATAAATTGCAATGATTACGTTGCATTACCTATGGATGCTAACGTGCGCAGTCCATCTGAAGAATCGTATCCCTATAAGGAAATGATGAAGACGCTTAAACATAGAACTAAGGATTCTGTAGATTTCTTTTTGCAAAATAGTGGTATTAGCGTGATTTGTAAAGAAGTGCGTCTGAATCAGGCTAGAAAAGAAGTCATATTTTTATTTCCTCCTGAAACGGGAATTGTGAATGGTGGGCACACTCAACTAGCAATTCTAAATGCCAAAAAAGAACAGGATATTGGTCAAGAGAGTGTTCGTTTGGAAGTTATTGAAGGAAATTTTAGTAACGAACGACTCGCCACGATAGCTGCCAGTAGAAATACTGCCTCTAATGTCAAACCTTATTCAACTGCTGAAAAAAGAGGCTTGAATAGCAGGCTTAAACTTTTGTTGGATCCTGTTTTTGAAAAACACATAGTGTGGTTTGAAAACCGTGACGTTCCAAATGGAAAAGGCATGGATGCGGTGGACCTTATAAGTAGACTGAATTTATTCAACGTAAAACTTTATCCTCCGGGGAATGCTCAGATACAACCCACGAAATCTTCTTCGAGTAAGACTTCAGTTTACAAAATGTGGTTGCGAAACCAGGATGAGTTTTTGATAGTTTACCCTCTTGTTAACGATGTTTTGAAATTAGAAGAACATATCTTGAGCACTGTTCATCAAGACGTTGGCAGTACCGGATTTACAAAATTAAAGGTGATGATTAATTGGAAGGAAAATCCTCGAAAAACTATTTTTTTAGGGAAAAAAATGTATTGGGGAATTCCCGGACAATTTTTGTTGCCATTATTGGCGAGTATTCGTGCAAATGTATTTTATGACAAGGTTGAAGGAAAAATAGGGTGGTATGAAGATCCAGAAGCACTATTTGATAGAGTAAAACCAAAATTGCTTAAGTCTCTATCGGATACACACAGAACTGTACACCATAATGAAATAGTGCAGATGAGTAGAGATTCGAATATTTGGTATATTCTATATGAAATCGTGAACAAAGAGGTAAATAAAAATAGCCACTGGAATACTTATGACATCCCGAAATAAAAAATCTAGTGTTGTCGGAATGGGGAAAAGTGGGGCTGGATGTGTTGTGTGTGGGTGGAATAGGATTAATACTTCTGGAAGATCTTTATTGATGGGAGCCCATGTTAGGCCATTCCATGAAAGTTCCGATTATGATACCGCAAATAATATCATAGCTCTTTGTCCTAATCACCATGCAGAGTTTGATGCTGGTCTCTTAACTATCCACCCTGATGGTAAATTGGTGCTACATGTTGACCCGTTAGATGAATATCATAATAAACCTCTAGTGGGAACTGTTTGTCATGTTCAGAGAGGATATCTTGACTATCATTTCAAAAGAAAATTTAAGGGGTAATATTGTCTATCATTAGATTCTTACGTCTGCTCTCTTCTCTCAGCCTCTCCAGCAGCTCAATGACCGAGGAAGTATCCTTCTTGCAGTATTCCAGTAAAGCAGCGTAGACGCGCGCCTTCTCCTCAGGCGATACATCGGGAGAGTATGTAACCCGTACGTATTCGTTCGAAGCATCTCCGCCGTTGCCGATCTCCATGCCTTCGTAGCCAGCGCCTGTCAAAGCGGGCAGGATCTTCTTCAAGGAGCAGCTCCCTTCCTGCTTCGGGTGGTAGAACCAGAACTCCCTAAAAGGAACAATCGTATCGACAAGTCGATCGGCAGCCGAATGCAACCAGGAAGACTCCGCCGGGAACTTCTCCGCCAGGCCTTCCAACACACCTCGTTCGAACGATGCGTTGTGCGCAAGTACAGAACCAGATGCACGCAAAGCGCGTAGCCCTTCAACCACTTGAGCGCGCGGATCGCCCCCAGTCGCTAAGCATTCATGATGTGTCACGACCCCGTCCTTCTCGACGATATGCAAAGAAAATTGAAAAGGAACGTTCTGGTACGGCCGAACGCCATCGAACATAGGAACAGGAGAGTTGAACGTCTCGAAATCGAGTATCTGCAAGGGATAGTCGAGCGAGCGCAGCCAATGCCCCAACTTCTCCTTGTCCACGTGCACCTTATCGGTAGAGTGCGCCTTCACCTGCACCTTCTGCTTCTCGTTCAGTTTAAAGGAAGACGGCAATGCAGAGAACGTCATCACCCCATCGTTTAATAACGGCCAAGCCCGAGCTCCAATTCTATACAAAGACAATATCTCCGCGGAAGGCAAGCAAACGCTGCACTTGTTCGGGTCCACGCAATCCACGCCCAATGTAGTCTTCGGCTCGTGACCCTCAAGCACCTTCAAGAGAGCAGCGACGTTCTCCGGTACCAAAGGTAATAGCAAGTCCGTCGCCTCGGTCACGTCCTCTGACGCAAAAAGCGAGTGCACATCAATAGCACCGTCGCGCACGTACTCGTTATTGACATACAGGACGTGCGCGCGTCGTAACTTGACGCCCGCCCCTGAAACAACATGTCTCTGAAAAGCGACATCTTGTAGATGCTCGTCCTTCACAGAAGTAGATGCCTTGACCTCTATCAAGTCCCACTCGTCCGAATCAACAGGTAAGAGTATATCTGTCTTGCAATAGCCGTGATTGTAAGAGAAAGACGCTTCAAAGAGAGGCACGCGTTTGGCCATCTCCCGTTTAGTCACAGAGGTAGCACCAGAACCGCGATCGATCTCCACGCCAGAAGGATACTTCTTCTTCGCCCAGTCACCGATAGTATGCCCGATGTCAAAGGCAGCTTGCGTAGAGCTATCGATAGGCGGCAGACGAGCAGGATCATTCACAGAAACCCATAGTGCCCGAGGACAAGCCAACCCGCTCATGTACCGTGACTTGGAGAGGTAGTGCATCTACGCCAGTCCAGCCACGGCGATATTTAAACCCAACGAGAAAAGATGCTGTTACCACCATCCTTTTCTATCGCGGGAGTGCAGCGCCACCCAGACTGCATTGTGATCGGATATCTTGTCACCGCCCACGCGCAACACGCCGGCATTCCGATATTCTCGTGCCATATCCTTGTTCAAGAGTATCCTGTCGTACGCGCAATCGCTCTTTCCTGCGGTCGTGTCGGAAGAGATGGTCCATTTCCACGATGGGAAGTCGTTTCCTCGTCTATAATATGAGCAGTCTGCGTTGAGATCGCCCAGGATGATAACATTGCCCGAGTCCTCGACGATCCGCTCTAACGCGTCTATCTCGGCAGGTGTATTATCGGGTTTCGTGTGCAATGTATAGAGCGTGAATGCATAGCCGCTCTTGTTGAGCGCAATACGGTACGGCGGCCGCTCGAATCCTGATGCGTTTCGTTCATTGTAGTCAACGGTATCGACCACAACAATCCCGTCGCGCACGAACACTCCGTACTGCTCCTTGTAGCTTGTCGTCCCCGCGCGCGAGGAGAGCAAGCAGGAGTAGTTCTCGCCGACCGCAACGCACAGCTTCGCGAACGCGTCCCCGTCCTTATCAGTCACCTCCTGCACCACGAACACATCGAAGTCCCGCACGACGGTAGCATACCGTTCGAGCATTGCAGTGTCGTTCGCTTTCGCGTCGCCGTAACGCTGCAGGTTCCACGATCCGACGAACACCGTCCCCGGCGCATCATCCCCTGGTACCGGGGTGGAGCAGCCTGTGAGCAGGGCGCAACCGAGTATCAACGCATAGAGTGATCGTCGCATGCGAGTAGCGAGTGCGCACGGCGTTAAGAATCCTTCGTCGCACGGACCGTATCTTTTCCGGATATCATGATGCCGTATGCGATGAGCGCCGCGACGATTATCCATACGACGGCCAGTGCATCATAGCTCGTTTCCCGCACGACAAGCAACCACAGTCCTATAGGGACAATCGGTAGCATCAAGAGTAGATGGTTGCGTATGGCTCTTGCTATGCGAGGGTGCGCCCGCGTCTCTGTCATGTTGAGCCGCGTCTTCGATATGAGTATCCAACCGATGCACGCACCGCTGATGTTCGCGATGGTGTCCGTTATCCCGTCGGTGAAGAAGCGATCGATCATGTGGCCCTTTTGCGTCATGACCCCATCACCGATGATCTCTA
>DUGD01000035.1 GCA_013331575.1 Candidatus Woesearchaeota archaeon | reverse complement strand
CTCGAGATGTTCCCGTACCCGAGCGCCTATGGTCTGCACATGGGCCACAGCCGCAACTACACGATGGGCGATGTCATCGCGCGCTACAAGCGCATGCAAGGATTCGACGTCCTCTACCCGATGGGCTACGACGCGTTCGGTCTTCCTGCTGAGAACGCCGCTATCAAGAACAAGACGCACCCGAAGACATACACCGATAACGCCATAGCGAGCATCAGCAAACAGCAACGCGAGCTCGGCAGCAGCTACGACTGGGAGCGCATGGTCGTCACATGCCGTCCGGAGTACTACAAGTGGAACCAATGGTTCTTCATCCAGTTCTACAAGCGAGGTCTCGCATACCGCAAGGAGGCGCCTATCAACTGGTGCCCGAAATGCGCGACGGTCCTCGCGAACGAGCAGGTCAAGGACGGCAAGTGCTGGCGTTGCGACTCGGTCGTCGAGCCGAAGAATCTCGAGCAATGGTTCCTCAAAATCACCGAGTATGCCGACGTGCTCCTCGAGGGGTTGAGCGAACTGCAGGGTTGGCCCGAGAAGATTCGCATCATGCAGGAAAACTGGATCGGCAAGAGCACAGGCGTTGACATCCATTTCAAGCTCGAAGAGCACGGCAAACCTGGCATGGTGCTGCCCGCGTTCACCACGCGCTGCGATACGATCTTCAGCGTCACATTCCTCGCGATAGCCCCCGAGCACCCGCTTATCGAGACGCTCGTCAAGGGATCGGAACACGCGCAGGGCGCGAAAGAATTCTGCGCGCGCATGAAGCGGCAATCCATCATCGACCGGACGAATGAAGAGAAGGAGAAGGAGGGATTCTTCACCGGGCGCCACGCGATCAACCCCGTCAATAACGAACGCATCCCGATCTATATAGCGAACTTCGCGGTCATGTACGGCAGCGGCATCGTCATGTGCGATGCGCACGACAAACGCGATTTCCGCTTCGCGAGAAAATACGATATTCCGCTCAAGTTCGTGATCAGTCCGACCGGCGAGCCGACGGACACGAAGAATCACCACGATGCGCTCACCGACGACGGCATCCTCTTTGGTTCCGGAACGTTCAGCGGCATTAGCAACCGCGACGCGCTTCCCTTGATGGCTGAATGGCTGGAGAAAGAGGGTCTCGGCAAGCGCACGTACAACTACAAGATCCGCGATTGGCTCATCAGCCGCCAGCGATACTGGGGCACGCCCATCCCGATGGTCTACTGCGACGCGTGCGGCGTCGTGCCCGTCCCCGAGGCCGACCTTCCCGTGCTGCTGCCTGAGGACGTCCAGTTCACGGGCGAAGGCAATCCGCTCAAGACGTCGGAAGCATTCGTCAATACGGAGTGCCCGAAATGCAAAGCCCCTGCGCGCAGGGAGACGGACACCATGGACACGTTCATGGACAGCTCATGGTATTTCCTGCGCTATCCTTCGCCTAACACGATGGGCGAACCGTTCGACTCCGATATCGTTAACCGCGCGCTGCCCGTCGACCAGTATATCGGCGGCGCCGAGCACGCGGTCATGCACCTCCTGTACGCGCGGTTCTTCACGCGCGTGCTCCACGACATGGGCCTCGTCAAGGTGAAGGAGCCGTTCACACATCTCTTCAACCAAGGCATGGTCACGAAGGACGGCAACAAGATGTCGAAGAGCTACGGCAACGTTGTGGCGCAAGACGAGATAGCGCAGAACTACGGCATCGATACCGCGCGCCTCTTCCTCATGTTCGTGAGCTCGCCCGAGTCCGAGCTCGAATGGAGCGACGAAGGCATACAGTGCGCGTACCGCTTCCTCAACAAGGTCTATGGTCTCGTCGAGGCGCTCGAGACGCGCCAGCCGAAAAGCGATTCCCGTGACGCGCTCCTCGAGAGCAAGCGTAACGTCTGCATCCGCGACACTACCGCGCATCTCGATACGTTCCGGCTCAACAAAGCGGTGATGTCAGTCATGGAGTTCGCGAACACGATCATCAAGTATCAGGACGACGTTTCCCCGGGACAATACCGTTCCTGCCTCGACACGCTCGCGCGTTTGCTCTTGCCGTTCACTCCGCATATCGCTGAGGAGATGTGGGCGCGTCTGGGCAACGAGACGTTCCTCTCGCTCGATGCGTGGCCGGCCGCGGATGCATCGCGTATGGATGCCCGTGCGGAAGCGGCCGCGGAGTTCGTCGAGGAGACTATCAGCGGCGTGCGCCGGACGCTCTCCGCGAAGAAGATCGATTCTCCGAATCGCATCGAGCTCTTCATGGCGGAATCTTGGAAGTACGATTTCGTGCCGGCGTTCAAGCGTCTCTTCGCGACCGTCAAGAACCCGAAGGAGATAGCGGATCGCTTGGTCAAGGAGGTCGCGTCTGCCGATCCTGCCGCCATCACGCAGCTCACGTTCGCGGTCTACAAGAACATGAAGCTCCTGCCGGTGGTCGACATGTCCCGTGACGATGAGCTGCCGCTCCTCCACGAGGTTATCGCCCGCCTCAAGGATGAGTTCGGTTGCGATGTCATCCTCACGGTGGATGCGACATCATCGTCCGACTCGCGGGCGAAAAACGGCCTGCCCGGGAAACCTGCTATCAGCGTGGTGTGAATATCATGCCTTCGCGTCCGCAATGTGGCAGCGCACCTATCGCATCATTTGTCGACCGCCACGCGTTCTCTATTCCTTCGTTCTTCATCGACCGGGCATCTCCGTTCGTCGGCAACTACTTCTTCTCGTTCGTAGTCAGATGCTTCGTCAGCTTCTTCTCCTCTGCTAGTTGCTTCTTTCGCTGCGGCGCATCCGTGCTATCGCATGTTTGTTTCGGATGTCGCAAGATGGCTCGGCATTCGCTCACTCCGTTCGGAAGTTCGTCTTCCCTAGAATTCCGAGGAATTCGGGAATTGCGATTCACGAATCGCTTGTTCTTCGAACACGAACTTCGCCTCGCCATACTCCATCCTCAGGCAAGACGCCAAGGCAGCGTACTTCGTATAACGTATGCTCAGAACACTTCCGTATAACTACAATACTGTATGACGTTTTCCCGTGATGTCCATGGTGCCTGAACAAGATCCTCGCAGAGCGTATCTCTTCGTCTCGGTCT
The DNA here is from genome assembly GCA_013331575.1 of Candidatus Woesearchaeota archaeon. Classification (GTDB taxonomy): domain Archaea; phylum Nanobdellota; class Nanobdellia; order Woesearchaeales; family UBA525; genus UBA525; species UBA525 sp10207u. The sequence continues at coordinate 10,829 of DUGD01000035.1, read as the reverse complement.
CGATACTCCTCTGGGCGTCGACGGCGGCGGTGGGCAAGCTGCTCCTTGAGGACCTCGATAGCCTCCAGGCGCTGCTCTTCATGCTGCTCTTCGCGTCGGCCGCGCTCATCGTCATCGCTCTCGCGCAAGGCAAGAGTTCCGTCCTCAAGCGGTATTCCTTCCGTGACGTCGCAATCTTCGCAGGCATGGGATTCTTGGGCGTCTTCGGATATCATGCGTTCCTCCTCGGAGGTCTCGCGTACGCTCCGGCGCAGGAGGCGTTCATCCTCAATTACACCTGGCCGTTGTGGGTGGTCGTATTCTCGGTGCTGCTTCTCAAGCGGCGGTTCACCTGGCGGAGCGCTGCGGCCATCGTGCTCAGTTTCCTGGGTGTTGTGGTCGTGGCGACGAAGGGCACGCTCGCGTTGTCGTTCACGAGTGTCACTGGCGATCTCTTCGCGCTCGCGGGGGCGGTGTGCTACGGCCTCTTCTCTGTGCTCGGCGTGCGGCTCAGATACGACAGTACCGTCTCCATGGCGTCATACTATGTGTTCGGCACTCTCTTCGCGATACCCACCGTGTTGTTATTCTCGTCGGTCCCTGCAGTTAGTCCGTTGCAGATGGCGGGTCTCGCATGGCTCGGCGTCCTCACCTGCGGTGTCGCGTTCCTCATGTGGTTCCTCGCGCTCAAGCACGGCGATACCGCGAAGATGGCGAACATCGTCTTCCTCACGCCGTTCTTGTCGCTCGTCTACATCCATTTCTTGCTCGGCGAGGCGATACTGCTATCGTCGCTTGTCGGTCTCATGCTCATTGTCGCGGGGATAGCGGTGCAATCATTGGACGGAACCGATGCCCCTGTCGGTGATCTTTCTGGTAGGACGCGGCATCGTAAGAATCGATAGTATAGTCGGTAGTACGAATCGATAGATTGCTATTGACGCTATCCATCGGATGCTGGACGGTGCTCACTCTTTCATGCTCTCGACGGTGTACGTAGAGTAGGTTATGTTCTTCCCGATAGTTTTGTCTTCCCATGCGCGAGCGGGCAATCCTGCCTTGGCGCAGAGGTGCGAGAGGAATCCTTCGGCCCCCGATGTGTCGTTCCACGCGGCGGGGAGGAGTGTCGCTTGGTGGTATCCGTGCCTCAGGATGACGCCGGGTCTTTCGGCGCGCAGCATGTCGAGGAGATCGTAGGTGCTGCGCGCGTGGCGTTCCTGCGCGGTCGATAGCACCGATATCTCTATCGTTATCTCGCGGAGTTCGTTTGCGCTTAACTGCTTGAATTCGCAGTCGTCGAACGCCGCGCGGCGGGCATTCTCCATGACGTCGAGGTATAGCGCTCTGTGCGGCGATATCGTGCCTGCGTGGCCGCGTAGCTCTCCGTTCTTCGTGATGGTCACGAATGAGGCTCCTATCTGCTGCAGCGCTCCCGGTACATCGCGCGGTGCCTCTATCGCCCGTTTCGATACTGCGTCGATGATGGCGCTTTTCGCGAGCCTGAGAAGCAGTCTCTTGTGTTCTTCATCCAGCATTGTGCGTGCCTTCCTATCGCGGATTCTCGTATTTGATGTGCCGTATGCGGTATGTCGGGTGCTTGCTTATCTATTCGCAGCATCTATCTATTCGCCCCCTATTATTCGCCTTCTATTTATACTTGGCTCTGGATGGCGTTCGTAGTGGCGGTGTTCTTTGACTGTTGGGTAGATTGTAGGACTCTTGTGTGTAGGTCTTTTTTCTCCTGCTGCGTCCGTTGCCTGCTCTTGCACGAGAGCGTCTAGCGAGCGAGTTGAGTAACCACTATAAAATAGTCAAAATAGTCATGTTTATAAATCTCTCCGTGCTCCCTCCGTCATAGAAATCGTTCGGGGGAACATATCATGGCACGATCCGTCGTCACATCCATTGCTACACCTTTCATCGTCATGCTCATCGTCGCGCTTCTCGCGCTCTCAGTAGTCAGCGTATCTTCACCCGCTGTATTCGCAGCGGGCTGTGCAGTAGCGACGCCAGCAGGCCTCATCCCCGACCGCGATTGCGACGGCGTCATCGATAGCCTCGACAACTGCGCTGCAGTCAACAACCCCGACCAGTGGGACACGAACCGCAACGGTGTCGGTGACGCATGCGACACGCTCATCGAAGAGATAATCGTCAGCCCCGACAGCCACATCCGTCAAGGAGAGATGGCGCACATCACCGTGCGTGTGCTCAACAACCGTGATGCGGCGATAGGAGATGTCGCCATCACGCTACGCAACAAGGACTTGGGTGTGGATGCGATAGAGCGCGTGCCATTCATCCCCGTCGGCGAGATGGCGGTCCTGGACTTCTGGGTCTCCATCCCCAAATGCGCGAAGGCGCAGGAATACCCTATCACCGTGAGCGCGGCGTTCAACGACCCGCGCACAGGCAATGTCGCGACGGAGATACAGCGGCAGTCGATAACGGTCGAGAAGAGCAATCCCAGTCTCTGCGGTACCGCTTCAGGACCACTCGACACCACTATCATCAAAGTCTTCGGCGAGACCGATATCGATCGCGGACAGAGCGCGCTTCTGCCCATCACCATCGTCAACCTCGGAGACGAGCAGACGACATACGATCTTAGCGTGGAAGGCGCCGAGAGCATGGGCAGCTGGCGTATCGATTCGAATCCTCGCGTGATCATCGCAGCGGGACATGATGATGCCAGATACCTCTACATCCAGACTGAGAGCTGGACACGCCCCGGAACGCATACCGCGCAGCTTATCGTGACGTCGGGCACGCAGAAGACCGTCATCCCGATCAAGGTCTACGTCCGGGGAACGCAATTCGCCGCTGGATTCCCCGTGTTCGCGATACTGTTCCAGTTCATCCTCATCGTGCTCCTCCTCGCCCTCATCGTCATCGCTATCATCATCGCGGTGCGATCGGCGAGAAAGAACGGTAACGGTCGCAATGGCGCAAACGCCGGCGGCGATGACGCGGGCGACCACAAGGTCGAGCCGTATTACGACGATCACCACGACCGGACTGCGAACGTCGCCTCATCCACCGTTGTCGATACCGGCAAGAACGTGAAATCCATCGGCAGCATCGAGGCTATTCCGGCGCAATCTCCGAAGCGGAAGATTGGCGCGAAGACCGTCGCTATCGAACGCGCGCAACCGAATATGGAGACATATTACTGAGAGTATGTATTACTGAGACTATGTGGGACTATGTGCTGTTGTGAATGACTATGCGGCGCTGAAAATATACCGGTTCAGGATTCACAGTTCAGGATTCATCATACGATACCATGTATGCGACACGATACGCCACAACCATAGGTGACACTCATGCTTGAAAGGACCGATAAGACTTACGCGGCGGCGATGGAAAAACTCGCTTACAGCACAGACCATGATGCGCATGACACTTCGGTCGTGCTCAACGACGCGTATAGACGATACGGCTTGAACGGGCTCTACTGCCGTCGTGCTCTGTTAGGCAGTCTGTTAGGCGCCTACGTAGTAGGAGTGTCACTTGTCAGTTTCCGGCAACCATTCATCAAGTATCCCGTCGCTTTCGCGGGCGTCGCAGCGGTGGCGATAAACGTTGCCGCAGCGCAAGGACCTCGCCGTCGAAGGAAAGAGGCACGCATCGAGATCGAATCGATCGCCGAGGAACTCTCGCGCAAGGCCGCTTCGGCAGGGAATGCGCCCGTTGTGTACGATGGCAATCCGGCCGTCGCGCACACATCCAATCCTGCCGTCACATACACGAGAAATCCCGAGGTGAAATCATGACTGATACTACTATTAAACAATATATTGCGGCCACAGAACTGCTCGATCGCTATACAAGCGTATCTGCGTCTGTGAAGACGATAACGCTCGATCGTGCCGTCATCGAGTACAGTTGTGCCCGTCAACAGTATAGGGGGATCGCTGCAGCGTTCTTCGGTTCTATGCTGGCAGTTGGCGCGGCAATATACAACCCGAACTTGTCGCAGGCTTATAGACTGGGCGGTATCGTTGGTTCGGCCCTGGTGGCTACAGGTTCCGGAGTCCTTTTTGCACGTACGCGCAAATTACATCTTCGCGCCCGTTCAGAGATCGAATCGATCGCGAACGAACTGACAAACAAAGAGCGCGAGGGTTTCCAAGCGTCTGATCCGTCGATACCGACGACTATCCCTGCCGGGATGACGCTCAATGCGACAGTGACGAAATACTCGTAGATTGACACTGACACCTTAATTCCAGGAGGATTACTATGGACAACACCGATCGACTCTACCAGACGATGACCACGACGATGCGAGGACGTATCATCCCGCGCTTCAGCGACTTCGACGGCATCGAAGAGGTTGAAAAGACGTATTGCTCGTATAAGGCGCGACGGAGGGAGTTCAGATCATCGGTCGCCACTGCCATCGCAGGAGGCGCCATGCTCATCGTTTCATTCCACATGCCGGATAGCATGGCGGGACCTGTGACTGGCGCAGCGGGTGTCGCCCTCGCTATCGCAGGATCGGCCGATGCCGCCACGTATCGCCGCAAGATGGGCCTCTATCATACGAGTCTCACGAAGATATCGGATAGGCTCGCACAGAAAATCGCGGATACAGACAACGCGTCGCTGCTTGAGCGTTCCGTCGGCACTCCTGGCGGTCCTGCATCAGTGATCGTCACCGATGGCGATATCAGCGCGACATACCCCGGCACGATCGGCGGGACATACGACGGATAAAGTGAGTATCATGGTTTACAAGATTGGAACAGGGAAAGGGCCCGTCGGGCAACCAGAGCAGAGTCTGGACGAACGCATCGTTAACGCTGAAGAGCAACTACTTGCCCAGCAGAAAATTTCTGATGAAAGCAGTGCGACATATAGAGCGCTACGTAAGAAAGCATACTCTTTCAAACCACACCTCTACTCTTTATTGTTTGGGGTTGGTGTTATTGGATACTCGTTTACCGTTCCAATGAATCGCAATCCTGCATTTATTGCCGGTAGCATGATTGTAGCAGGCACCGTCGTTGCTGGCGTTTCAAAGGCCAGGACTTTAGAACTCACATACGACCTATATGAACTACAGCATGACATGTGCAAGCGTGCTTCGGAAGAAGTCCGCTTCTGTCACACTAGACTCGCCAATCTTCGTAACGAACGCGACGAGAATAACTTTTACGTCGCAAAAGGCAATGCACTCAAGCAATAGGTTTCGCCATGGAAAATGACTCACTCGAGCAACGGACGGAGAAGACATTAAGCGTGAGTACGTCACCTAGGCGTCCGCTGCCCGAACACGCAGGAAAGTACCGCGTGCTCGCGTTCGGACAGTACGCGTGCATTGGGTTTGCAGTTGTAGGCGCCTCTGCTGCGGTGCTCAACCTCTATCCTCGAAACCCTCCGCAGTATGGTAAAGCTTTGGCATCCGCAATCGTCGCTGTCAGTTTAGCGTCGCAGTCCCAGTATTTCGCGCTCGAGAAGCAACGGCTCATCCCGCCAGTCCGCAAGAGACGACAGCCGCAGAATCCGCAGGACGGCTGAGTAACCATCACAATCGCAACCATCGCTATAGTAACCATCACGATAACAACATTCCATCACAATCCAACGGTGCAACAATGAACCAACACAAAACCACGGTTTTCCTTTTGCTAACGATACTGGTGCTTACGAGCATCTTCGCGCAATCCGCGTCGGCAGTCCTCGTCGTGAACAAGTACACGAACGAGTTCGCCGCGAGCTCGCCCTACAACGAGCAGCTGAAACTCTGCGCATGCGAGACGAAAGTCGATCGCATCATCATAGAGAACACAGGCGACTTCATCGCCGATTTCGATGTGCGCATCCAGAGTGCGTACCCGAACAGCATCAAGGTGCCGGAATCGAGCTTCCAGCTCGCGCCCAAGCACTTCAAGGAAGTCCTCGTCTATATCGAGGATAGCTGCGGCGTGCAAGGGACGTTCCCCTACGACGTCACCGTCACCAACAGCTACGGCCGTATCCAGACGCTCTCCCGCACCATCCGCGTCGATATGTGTCAGACTGCACTCCTGGACGTAACTCCTGCCAAGGTCACCGTGGGCCTTTGCGAAGAGGGAACGTTCAACGTCACCGTCACCAACGTTGGTACATTCGCCGATAGCTTCAGCCTCGATTTCGGACCGTACAACGGCATCGCCGATGCCGAGATGAAGGATTTGTACCTCAAGCCGGGGCAATCATACAGCCAGGATGTCGGGTTCACATTCCCCTGCACCGAATACGGGACGAAGATCATCCCCTTCGTCGTCTTCACAGGCAAGAACGGATTCGGCGCGGACGCGCAACGCGAGATGGAGATAACCAACGATTACTCGTACAGCATCGACTTGCCCGCATCGGTGAATGTCTGCACACAGACCACAACCACCGTGCCGATCGAGGTAAGCAATGACGCACGCGTGGATGACGAAGTGTCGCTGCGCGTCGTAGGACCGTCCTTCGCGACGCTCTCCGAGCAGCTTGTCGAACTCGACAGCCGCGAAGACAAGACCGTCCAGCTCTCCATAGCGGCGCCGGAAGGAGCCGAAGGCGAACACACGATAACCATCGAAGCGATCGATCGCTACGGCCAGAAGCAGAAGACGCGCGACATCACCGTGACGCTCGCGGACTGCTACGACCCGAAGGTCGAATTGCGCGACACGCCGGAGCACGCGATCGAAGGGCCGCTCGTCACCTGCTGCGGACTCAAGACCTACTATGTCAACGTCCGCAACGATGGTGATCGCGAACAGCTCTTCAACCTCGCAGTGGACGGCCCGAGCTTCTTCGAGCTCGATGAGACGACGGTCCGCATCGCGCCGGGACAGAACATGAACGTCCCGCTGCGCGCGAACATGCCGTGCAACGATGCGCGCTACGAGGCCGAGGTCTCGGTCTGGCCGACGAACGCGCAGCACGTGAATGACAGCGCGACTATCGTCATTGACAGCCAGACGCTGCGCACATGCCACATGGTGCAGATCGACGATGACGAGCTGCGTGTGAAGGACGACATGACTGTCCTTCCCGTGATCGTCAAGCATACCGGCACCGAAGGCGGGTTGTACGAGATAACTACGAACAGTACGCTCTTCACCGTGCAGGAAGAGGATATCCAGCTCTTCCCCGGCGACCAGCGAGCGATCCACATGATCGTGAAGGACGGCATCAACCTGACCGCCCAGGAGCGCGGGCGCTACATCGTGCAACCGGTGTTCAACCTGGTCGATCCCGACTTGAACATCGACTATCGCGAGCACGTCGGCGTGCGTCTGGAGGAGAAAGGATTCTTCCAGCGCCTCGCTGACTGGTTCTTCGGCCTGCCATGGGGCGGCCTTGGACTGTGCGGCTGGGTCATCATCCTGCTCGGTATCGCGTTGTTGGTCTTCGCAGTGCTGCTCATCCTCATCTGGCTAGGCATCATCAGCCTCCCGAGCATGAGCCGCTTCGCATTGACCGTCATCAAGACGATACTGGTGCTATGCATCGTGCTCTTCTTGGTGTTCATCGCGTTCTTGCAGCCCCCAAGCGACACAGTGCTCTACGAGCGCGTTGCCGACACGACCGATTCGACCGTGATAGAGTGGTACCAGAACACGCAGAAGACTATCGATATGGACCAATACTTCGACGATCCCGACCTGGACTACTTGCGTTACACTGTGACGCAGCCGCGCGACATCAAGCTGAACATGGACGGTAGCGAGCTCACGCTCACCCCCGACCACAACTTCGCGGGCGAGAACACCATGGTCATCACCGCAAGCGACAGCAAAGGCGGCGTCACCGATTCACCAGTGTTCGTCCTGCGTGTCATCCCGATGAAGACTATGGGATTCCTCGATTGGTTGCACGCATGGTGCCATTACATCGTGGTCGTCATCGTGGTGGCCATACTGCTCGTGCTCTTCCTGATAGTGCTCACGATAAAGGAGCGCCGCCAGGACCTGACGAAAGACCACGTGCTGGTCTACGTGCCCAACGACAAGAAGACGACGGCGAAGCCCGTGGCGAAGACGGCGAAAGCCCCTGCGAAGAAGACAGCGGTGAAGAAANNTGCGCCGACGCGTACAGCGCTTCCGATCAAGCGCCCGCAGAAGGCGGTTGTCAGGAAAACATCAGTTGTCAAGAAGGCATCTGTGCGTAACGCGCCGTCCAAGCGGGCCAAGGTCACTGTGAAGACGCGCAAGCCTGCGAAGGGAGTCATGATACGAGAGACGAAATCGGACGGTAAGACTGTCAACATCGAGGTCAACGCTCCGGCGCAGCCATCGCAGCAGGGACCGACTATCGTGACCGTACCGGGCGCGAAGGTGAACGAGATAGTCTACATCGGCATGAAAGGCGGCAATACCGTCCACACGCCGTACTGCATGAACGCACGACGCATCCCGCGCGGAAAGCGTGTCGCGTACAGCACGAAGAAAGAGGCCATCAACGCCGGACTTGTTCCGTGCAGATTATGCCGACCGTTCGAAGGCGGCATCTGAAGGTGAAACTATGGCAATAACAAGACCGAATACTGCAAAGACAAAGCGACTTGAGGATGAACTGGCCAAACAGAAATTCTTCGCTAGCATAGAGATCACGCCTGAAGATCCGGTGGTATACCTGTCTCGAACTGAACAAGTGCTTGGCCTTGTAAAGGTGTCTGGGCGGAATCTCGGGGTTGCTATCCGCGTCTACGACGAGGGAACTCGAAACGAGAGTTGCGACCTTGCGTATGGCAATTGGCGCACACTTCAGAAGAGAGGTATGACTGTTCTGATGAACGCGCAGCGTCAAGAGGAGATGATAAAATTTCCGCTCGCTGCGCCTCTTGGATGCAAGAGCATGGTGACATACTATGGTCTTCCCGCGTACATCTCTAGTAAGAATCCGGACGTCTGAAGGTGAAACTATGGGAGGAATAATCGATGGCAGCCCGGATAATTACCTTTCGTCGAGAATCAATGATGCGTGCACTGACTTCATGAACACGGTGGAGATAACGCCAGAGTCTCCTGTGGAGTATCAATCGCGCAAAGAGGGCGATTACGAACTTGTGGACTTTCCCGGTAACAACAAAGGTGTTGTTGTCCGCGTGTATTGTGAAGGCACTTCCAAACAGAAGTTCGAGGTCATGAACGTCGATTGGCGCAAGCTCAAGGAGGGCGGTCTCGTCGCGATTGTTGGAGCACAACGACAACAGGCGATCTACACGATGCCCGCAGGTCCCACTCGCCGGACTGAATCGGCTTGGGAAAACAACGCCATCTTTTATGGTATTCCGGCGCGTAAATCGGAATTGAAATCAGATGTGCCGGTGAACGAGGCGCGATAATGGGATTCCTTGAGACGTATGATAGGTTCCGTGCCAACAGGGCGAAAGCAGCAGAGGAGCGACACGTAAGTGAGCAGAATGCGGACGCATTGCGGCGCAAGAATCGTCAGCTTGTAGCGGAAGGGATATGTCTTGCGGAGAAAAAACAAAGAGAGATTACTGACTTCCTTGCCACTGTGGATATCTCTTCGGAGAGTATCGATTCGTACGCAAATTCTCGAGGGTATGTTGTTGAGAGAATCACTCCATTCAACCCCGCGCATTTCCATCATCCGCCGGTCAACCACTCTAGCGTTGCTATTCGAGAATCGAGATTTTCATATCCTGAAGAGGGCGCTCATCGCGAGATGGTCCTCGGTGACGCTGAATATCTCAAAGCGCAAGGCATGGTCGCGCTCGTTGGTGCGCAACGTCAAGAGGCGGTATACAATGTCACAGAATCTTTTGGCCGAAAATATTGCTGGAGTAATGAGTCGGTCTACTACGGCATTCCGGTACGTAGAGTGTAGATACAAAGCTGAATTGAAGGTATGACATGGGTATTGAGAAACTATTTCGGTGGAAGAAGAATCGTGTTGCAGACGATGTCGCCGCCGAACTTGCAGCCAATCTCTACATAAAAGAGCAAGAAGAGCGCGCTGAACAGAAGGCGTTCCTTTCCGCTGTTGAGATCACTCCTGAGCCGCCACTCGACTATCAGGCGCGGAAAGGCATCAAGTACGAGATAATACCCCTGCTAAAAGCAAACGCGGGATTGACTATGCGCGTGTATCGTGAAGGATGTGACGATGAGTGGCGTGAGCTAGGCAACAAGAGAGGATCTTGGCGGGAGCTGAAGGAGCAAGGATTGGTAGCACTGCTTTGCGCGCAACGCTATGTTGAAGGGTATGTAGGCGCCGAGCCGCGCTTCGGCATTCTATCGCGGATAGTATATTATGGCGTACCTATAAGGGTGGCTGTGCAGAAACCGGATGATTCAACGACTGAGGTGCGATGATGGGTTGGCTCGATTCTGTGCGTGAGAGTCGTCGGATGCGCGCGGCCCATGCTGCTAATGCGAAGGAGCTTGAGGCGAAGCTCGTTGCGCAACAACGTGAACAGTATGAACTGAAAATAGCGCGTGAGCGTGAGATCGCAGAGTATCTTACTTCTATTATTATTTCGTCGGAGAGCGTTGAATCGTACGCTGCTCGTCACGGTGGCGGTATAGCTATTATCGATGTTCCCGGCAGCCACAAGAGCGTTGAGATAAAGGAGCTTAAATATTACGGTCTCAGTCCATCAGGAAACCTGACAGTACTACCGTCCGCTGAACGCACTGTAACGCTCGGCGATGTCAATTATCTCAAGAACCAAGGCATGTTCGCCATTTTCGGCGCGCAACGTCGGCAGGACTCTGGCATTAATTACATAGAGGCAACGTACTACGGTCTTCCTGTCCGGAGGGTGCAGGATGGCGAGACGAAAAATGTCTCTGTGAACTCCATCGATGCTATTGAGGTGCGATGATGGGTTGGCT
>DUGD01000003.1 GCA_013331575.1 Candidatus Woesearchaeota archaeon | reverse complement strand
AACCTGCGAATGCACGAGGCAACAGGGTCCTAAGCCCTGCCCAGTTGACCGCTTTGGTACTCCCGCTTTGACTGAAAAGGAGAAGCAGGAGTGGGAAGTGATAACGACCGTACTCCCGCACGATTATGGAAGAGCGTCCGCTCTCATATATAATAGTGATTCCTATCGGCGAACTGACTGATACAAAAGTTGTCAAGAGACAAGAGCGAACCGCGGCACCTGTTTGCCATCCACCGTGACGGTGCCGAGGAACATGGTTTTGGGCCGCACCCAGAGCGCGTTCGGTCCGAATTCCGAGGTGTAGAGCGCTCGGTAGACCACCATCTCCTCCAACGTCTCGCTATGGCGCGCGATCCCGAGGACTTCGTAGCGCTTTCCTTTGTAGTGTTCGTAGATACCGGGAACGACGTCTGTCATAGCGCCGGTTTTGCTCGATGAGCTATATTATTGTTGCGCCGGACGTGATCATTGCGCCGCGGCGAAATCACTCTCGGTCGGTCTCGCCATTCGCGGGGCGGGGGCCCGCTCCCCGCGCTCATGGCTCGGAACGCATGCCAAGGCGGCGCACTAGATAACTGATACTGTAACTGATACTGACGAAGACGAGACTGCTGAAGGACTGACCAAAGATGGAACACAGCGCATAGCGGAGAATATAGCGTTCGAAAAACTGACTAAGAAAATATTGGAGAGAAAAAAGTATCTACTGTCCGACCTGCCAGTTGTAGGAGCGTCTCTTGGCGGACTTGCCGTAGCCGCAGCTCGCGCACTTGTGCTTGCGCACGTGGTACGAGTGCTTGGAGCAGCGTCTGCACGTGACGTGCGAGGTCTTGCCGCTCTTCTTGCCCATGCTAGGAGTGCCTTTCATGCATTACCTCTATTGTGGGCTGATCACGGTGATCGTGTCGCCGCGCAGGAAGACCATGCCGAGCTTTCGCTTGAGCGCACCATCGATGTGCTCCTCGGCGTCCTCAAGGACGGTGTTGATGTGGATGTCAAAAGCGCGCAAGACGCCGACGTAGGTCCGGCCATTCTTGAGCTCGACGATAACGCGTTTTCCGCGTGCCATATTCAGTGCGTCTAAGGGTCGCGATGCGTCCATACAATATCACCTATGATTGGTATTCTTGGAGTGTTGTGCGTGCGTCTGTCGATTCATTCGATGAGGATCGCGTTGATGGTGCCGTCTTGCCCGGGGCGATTCGTGATCTTCGCCTTACCGGCGCTGGTCTCGATGATGGCACCCTTGGTCAGGATGTTACGGCGCACGAAGTTGCGGTTTGCCGGGCTCTCGATCACATTCTTGACCGCGGCGGCAGAATACTTCTTCGTCTTCGGGTCGAAGACGTTCGCGTTGTTCCCCTCGAAAAGTCGCATCTTGCTGTTGCCGCCTTTTGTCGATATCTTCGACTTACGGGTGCTCCCGAGCTTCGTGAGCGTGGGATTACGACCGATCATGTGCGTGCGCTTTGACAGCGTGCTCTTGTAGCGGCCGCCAGTGGGTTTCCTTCGTGAACGTGCTTGGATGACTACCATACGCTGCTGGAACAGCAGGCCATTTATAAAAGTAGCGGTGCAGCGACAGCGGCTGCTGGCGCGAATGAATGATAGAAATAAGGCAATGGTTGATGGTAAAGGGACGGGTTCCGGGTGGAGAACCCCAGCGGACGTGTGATAAACCGGCGTGCACGTAACAACCGTAACAACACAGCCGCACAGGTACGGCCGATCGGATCGCAAGTAATGTTTACGCACATCAAACAGCTTACTGCGACTCATAGCACACCTAACTAACACACCTAACCATCTTAGCACACCCAACCACCTCCAGCAACCGTAACTACAAATTAACCACTGATAAGTAGATAAAATAGAAATATTTATAAATGCGCGCGCACGATACAACACCGATGACGCCGCAAGCAACCACATCGCAATCCACCGATGCACAATGCACACCATCGCAGGGCGACCTCGCGCAGAAAAGCGATAAGAACGCGGTCGCACCGAGCATCTTCGCATTGGGCGAACGTATCGATCGTCTTGAACGCATCGCGAATACCATCAAACGACGCAGGATAGCAGTCCCCAATGACAATGAGAGTGCGGATGCATTCTTGCGCACGATATTCCCGACGACCGACCCGAACATATGGGCGAATCATCGTAGGTATTGGACTGCGCGCCGCATCTACGAGAAGGCGATGCAGACCAAAGAGTACGACGCGAAGGAGTTCCAAGGGCTGCTTGAGAAGCACGCAGGAGTATACCTCGGACGGAAACAATCAGACATACGCGCCCATCGGCCGCAACTCCTCGTCGGCGTAGGCGATACAGCATACTGGGGTCCGCGTGACGGACATTATACATCGGTGCTTGTAGCGCTTAACAACGCCAAAGGGTTGCATTACACGACCCGCCACCACACGAGCGGTCTTCCGCCAGAGCTCCAACTGCGCCTCATGACGAATGATCTGGAGACAAGACACCCTAATTTCAATGTGAAAATCTACATGGGTAAGCCGCAGGAGACGCGGGATGGCGAGAAGATACTCGGCATCGCAATATAAATTTCTTTTTGCAAAGCGATCGTTTCGTAACTCCTGTTAGCGACGCTCTTGCAACACTCTTTTCTGGTTGTGGCGGCGCATTGTATGACGCAGTCCATGTGCGACTGCCGTCGGCTGCGGCCATGACGGCAGTCTGAAACCACGCCAAGGCCACAGTTCTAAAACGAGAACTACGATAACTGATTGTTGACCACGTCCCGCCCAGCTGCAGGTCATAATTCACCCACATCGTCTAGCTATGCGTATTGAGAACGATAATTATCGAGATCGAAAACCGCAACAACATTTATATATCCCCGAGAGGCCGTTCCACATGAGGTGGGCATGGGAGTATTCGATAGAGTGAAATTCTGGAAGCAGAGCGAAGAGCCTTCGAACACTCCGCCGGAGTATGACCTCGGCGCTCGGCAGTTCGACACGAGCAATCCGAATGGCGCGCCGCCGCTCGATCCTGGCTATGGCGCCGATCCGCTCGCGCAGCACGACCCGCTCCAACAGGCAGGCAACCAACAATTCTCACAGCAGAGCGACAGTATGTTCGGCCAGGAACCGCAACAGTACCCATCACAACCGTTCGCCCAACAGTACCCTGGCAGCACTCCATTCCCCGGCAGCCAGCAACAAAGCCAACAGCCACAGCAAGGATACCCGCCGCACACACAGCAACAGTTCTCCCCGACCGAGCTGCACGGCGGTGTGCAATCGCGTGATGTTGAACTTATCATCGCGAAGCTCGACGGCATCAAAAGTGAGCTTGACGCGCTCCATCAACGCGTGCGTAAGATAGAGCAAGCGTACGACACCAAGGAGCAGCAACAGAAGAGGTACTGGTGATTCCACAGAGGATGGCGCGCGAGCACAGACAATGCGCCCACGCAACATACCGCATCGATAGTACCGCAGCAGACGGCTGCACGAATCTAGACGACACCGCAAACAGAATACTCAGGTGAGATGATGGCCGAGCTCAAGAAAACGATGGGCTTTTGGATGATTGCGGCCATCGCATTCCTCAATCTCGTCAACACAGGGATGTTCTTCGGCGTGGTCATCGGCGCGCAGCAATCAGGGGTCGATAGCCTCATCGCATGGGGCATACTCGCGGCATTGAGCATATACATCGCCACGTGCTTCGGTGAGCTCACGAGCATGTTCCCCAGCGCGGGCGGAGTGTACGAATTCGCGAAGCAGGGCTATGGCAGGTTCGTGAGTTTCCTCATCGGTTGGACGCTCTGGGTCGCGGGGAACATCGCCACAGCACTCTTCACTGTGGCGGCGATCAATGCATTACCCGATAGCGTCATTCCCGCGAGCGGATTCTTCATCGGGACGCTCTTCGTGAGCGCCGCAATTGCGAAGATGATGCTCGCAGTCACGATCATCCTTCTGCTCAACTATATCGCTTATCGCGGCGCTGAAGCGAGCGCCAGAATCATGATCCTCCTATCGATATTCATGGTAGGGGTGATGCTCGCGGTGATAGTGCCCGGTTCAACTGAGATAGAGATCGCCAACCTGAGTGGCTTTGCGCTCCAGTGGAGCGGCATCATGCTCGCAGTGTTCTTCCTCTCCGAGACGTTTTTCGGATGGGAATCCGCGTCGTATATGAGCGAGGAGACGGAGGATGCGGCGAGGGTGGTGCCACGCGCGCTCGTCGCAGTCTCTGCGTTCGTCGCGCTCATGATGCTCGGGATAGCGATCGTCACGATAGGTGTGCTGGGCACGGGGCGAGTGATTGCGAGCGACACGAACATCATGCTCGCAGTACTCCAGCACATCGAGGCTATCCCGATACTCATCACGATAGTCACGGTGGGCATCGTGGTCGCCATCCTCGGCAACGCGAGCGGCAACACAGTGAGCCTTCCAAGGCTTTTGCTCGCCATGAGCCGCGACAAGCTCTTCATCGAGCAATTCGCAGACATCCACCCGCGGCGCCAGACACCTCACAAGGCGATTATTTTCCAGGCCATCGTTTCCATCATCATCGTGCTCATCGCATTCGCAGGCCCCAACGCGAAAGGCGGCGGGATGTACGCGCAGCTCCTCGGTCTTCTCGTGCCCGTGAGCCTCACGCTATACGCTGCAATAATCATCCTCGTGCCGTATTTCCGATGGCGATTGCCCGATAAGGAACGCAAATTCCGCGCGCCGCTAGGCAGTGTGCTGCCCGTGTTCGTGGCGGGATTCTTCGTGGCGCTGCTCATCCTCTGGACAATGGGCGATCCTGCAGCGATAAGCCAATTGCGCTTGCTCGGCAGTTTCGTCTTCTTCAGCGTCCCGATCTACCTCCTCTTATCGTACTTCTACGATCCCGACAAGCTCATCGGGACACTCAGTTTTTTCTCGCAGATCAATCTCCTGCTCGAGAACTTTCTTCTTCCGCGACGCATCAGACACGAGATACTATCGATGTTGCACAATGCAAACGGCAAGCATGTGCTCGAGTTCGGCAGCGGCGTGGGGACGCTCACGCTCCACCTCGCGGAACATGTGGGTAGCGAAGGGAAGATCTACGCGGTGGGACTAAGCGAGGCGGATAGGAACATACTCGAACGACGCGTGAAGAAGAACGGCCACTTGCACGTGGAGGCCATCCACGATCCGCACCTGGTGAACAGAGTCCACCCATCGATAAAATACGCCGATATCGTCATCAGCATCAATCATCTCAGCTACATCCAGGATGTGAAGAAGGTCCTGCGGGAGATAGGCGACATCATGCCGCGCAGAGGACAGATCTATTTCGTGGAGTACATCGACATGTTCCACATCTTGCCCAACCCGAAATGGCTCTCCAATATCGATACTGTACGGGAAGTCTTCGCAGAAGCGGGGTTCGTCGTGAACGTGAAGGTACGTCACGGCATCTTCTGGAACTATCTGCACATAAGCGGCATCAAAGAACGCAAGGACATACCATACATCTAACCCGCATATCTAACAAGCACACATGATACTGCAATCCAGCATCATACTGATAGTGAACACATCAAAAATAGTGACTGAAAAAATCAGACCGGGAGCGCATTCACTGCTGATCATCCGGGCGCATGGTCGGGAAGAGGATGATGTCGCGGATGCCCTCGACGCCCGTCAGGAAAATCACCATACGATCGATACCGACCCCGAGACCGCCAGCAGGCGGCATGCCATACTCGATGGCCTGGACGAAATCTTCATCCATAGGCATCGCTTCGCTGTTGCCTGCGCGAAGCAACGTCGCTTGTCCCTCAAGTAGCTTCCGTTGAAGCACAGGGTCGTTGAGCTCGGAGTACGCGTTGCATAACTCCATACCCATGCAGAACGATTCGAAGCGCTCTATCATGGTCGCGTCTCCGGTGCGCATCGGTTTGCATAACGCCGTGCTCTCGATAGGATGGTCGATGACATGCGTCGGCTGCACGAGATGCTCCTCGCAGAAGTGCTCGAAGAGCGCGAGGATGATATCGCCGCGCGATGATTGGCGCGTCGCCTTGAGACCGTGCTCGTCCACAAGGTCGTGCATCGCATCATCGGAGAGTTGGTCAACATCCATTCCGCCCCAGCGTTTGATAGCATCTTTCATGGTTATACGCGGCCAGGGTGCTTTGAAGTCGAGCATCACGCCGTTGCGCTCAACGGTGGTGCCGCCGTTCGCGGCGCGGCAGGCGTTCTCGTACAACGACTCGGTGAGCGCCATCATGTCGTTGTAATCCGCGTACGCCTGGTAGCATTCCACCATCGTGAACTCAGGATTATGCGATTGATCGACGCCCTCGTTGCGGAAGTTCTTGCAGATGGTGAACACGCGCTCGAATCCGCCGACGAGAAGACGCTTGAGGTGTTGCTCGGGCGAGATGTTGAGATAGAGCTTCATGTCCCATGCGTTGATGTGCGTGATGAACGGTCGTGCATTGGCGCCGCCGTACATGGTCTGCAGCATCGGAGTCTCGACTTCGAGGAATCCTCGGGCGAGCAATGTCTGCCGTACGGATTCCACTATCTTCGCCCGTTTCACGAAGAGATCCTTCACCTGCGGGTTCATGACGAGATCCAGGTATCGCCTACGGAAGCGCGCCTCCTCATCCTTGAGGCCGTGGTATTTCTCCGGCAACGGCCGCAGCGATTTGCAAAGGAGAGTGAGCTTATCGACAAGGATACTGACCTCGCCAGTCTTCGTCTTGACGATTTCGCCGGCTGCGCCGACGATATCGCCCAGGTCCAGAAGGGCGGCCAAGTCATAATTGTCGCCTAACACATCGCTCTTGAGGAAAAGCTGTATGCGGCCAGTCTCGTCCTGCAGCGTGGCGAACGCGACCTTGCCCATGCGGCGCAAGAGCATGATACGGCCTGCGATGTCCGCGCGTTCGCCGGACCGCTCCTCATGCTGCAACCGAGCGAAGAGCGATTGCAGCTCCGCGGCATGGTGCGTGGGATCGTAACGGTGCGGGTACGGTGCGATGCTTTTCGCACGTAGATCGTCGAGTTTCCGCTTGCGGTCGGCTATGAGCCGATGCTCATCCGGTACGACGTCGGCAACGGCACCACCCGATGCGTGTGAGCCCGTTGTCTGTGATTGCGATGGGTGTGATGGGGATTGCACCGCAGGAGTGCGTTGTTGTTCGGCCATAAAACAAAGCAGCCTTCACGTCGCTTATAAAACTTTCCCGCAAAGACGCTTTGCCCGAAAAGTCCGCATGCTGGAGTGCACTGCGGAGCATCTGCCGCGCAGCGGAGAGTAACCTCGACGAGGGTTGCTACCACCGGGGAGATGTTCTCCCTGTGCACGAATTCGGAATTCACACGAATTCGTCGCATCTCGTGGCTTGCTCCAAGGCAGTGCCTTCGATTACGTTTCGGGCAAAGCAAGACCGAGGACAAACCTTAAAAACTGACGTGACAATGACATGTCGAATGGAGAGATACGATAGACAGTTGCTCATCGCGACATCCATCGTTATTTTCTATATGTTCGCCGGAACGATACTTTTCCATCTGCTTGAAGGATGGAGCTTTGTCGATGCGTTCTATTTCAGCGGCGTGACGCTCACCACTGTCGGGTACGGCGATCTCACGCCGCACACAGACTTGGCGAAGATCATCGCAGTACTATTCGCATTCACCGGCATCAGCGTGGTATTCTACGCGTTGGGAGTCATTGCACGCAGGTATTTCGAGCGCGAAGAGGAGCGTTTGCAGAAAATATGGGAGACGACGCACCCTCAGCAGCTCATACAACCTGTAACGAGCATCGCGCAAGGGATAACGCATGTACGCAAGCATATCGGCGCCATCACACGAAAGAAGCGGGAGCCTACGCGCACAGCAATTCTCGAAAGCGCACGGAAGCACAGAGATGACGCTGCCACAATCATGCGGAGATGACCTCCCACGATGTCTACGTATCACAGCAGACTATACGATGCAGACTATACAATTGTACAACAGCTGATCGTCACAACAGCTTGAGGGTGCCGAAGAGCCTATCGAGACGGTTCGCGTCGGCAGGTCCGATCGCTGCGCAAGTGCGTGTGCCGGGAGCCACCACTGTGTGACCCGCATCCGTGATTACCGCCGTGATGATGCCATCATCTTTCGCACGCTGGACCTGTCGCAAGAGCTCTTTCTCATCAGTGACCTTGAGCACTATCTTCGCCATACCTTCAGCGCGCCATGCCGCGACATCACGGTGTTCTGCGCGCAATGTCGCCTCGACGCTCGCATGGGCTGCTTGCGCAGCGAGTTTCCCTTTGGGCAGACCCAAGTCATGCCGCACCAGGATGAGCTGTTTGTATCCAGAATCGCCCTCTTGAACCATGATCGGATGGTCTGATGCAAGGGTATAAAAAACCGCCGTTCCAGACCACGTACTATGGATGACCGCTGTCACAAGGACGATACCGATGGATGAGGCGGAACTCGAAGATTGGTTCGTCGAGGAACGGGGAAAACTCGAGGAGAAGTTCCTCGCCGCGCTACAGGTGCACAAGAAGCCTGATGCGGCGAAGATAGAGTTCGATAAACGGTATCGAGCGCTTATCGCCAAGTATCAGCACGAGCAACAGGCCATCTATGAACGCAAACGCACCGTTGAATCGATACGAACGCCCATCGCGAAGATGCGTGCACGAATAACAGATATGCATGAACGCATAACGGCATGGTTCGCACGACGGAAGACGGCCATCAGGACGTGGTTTTTCGAGCGCAAGATACAGCGCATACTCCGCGACAAACGCGACATGTACCACGAACACCCATAGAGACATCCCGGCCCAAAACGACAAAGGAATGCGGCTACAAAGAATTCGCCGCGCTTGGCCAATAGAATAGCGACCATCATTGGCAGGTATATTGTTGTGGCCTTGGCGCGATAGCAGACTGCCGTCAACTGGCCGCAGCCGACGGCAGTCGCACAAAGACTGCGCGAGGGAGATATTCTCCCTGCGCAAGAAACGGCGGAAGTGTCTTCCGCGTTCAAGAATTCGACACTCGAATTCTTTGAATCTAGCGATTTCTTCGCGTCACAAATGTGCCGCCACAACCAGAGCATCATCGGTGATTTATCCGAGAGCCGAAATGCACGAAGTGCTTATAAACCGGCGCGTATGCCACGTAGGATGGAGCAGCGCGCAGCACCATCACGGTTGCATCGCGTTGTCATCCAGACAGGCATCACGCTCATAGCCGCGACCATGATGCTCCTGCTCATGTACATATGGCTCTTCAAACGCCTCCTTGTGTGACCGCATGCTCGATTTCGCCATAGAATGGGTCGTCAATATCATCCTCTTTCTCGGATACCCAGGGATAGCTATCCTCATGGTGCTCGAGAGCATGATATTCCCGCTTCCGAGCGAAGCGGTGCTCCCATTCGCAGGGTACCTCGTATCAGAGGGTTCGCTCAACATCTGGCTTGTCGTGCTCGCCGCGACCATAGGCAGCGTTATCGGCAGCTGGATCGGATACGAGATGGGACGTTTCGGAGGGCGGCCGTTCCTCAGACGATACGGTAAATACTTCCTACTCAACGAGACACATCTCGACTGGACGGAGAGATGGTTCCGCAAATACGGCGAGAAGACGATATTCCTCTCACGCCTCATCCCGGTCGTCCGCCACTTTATCAGCATCCCGGCAGGAGCTTCGGGGATGAACAAACCGCGTTTCTTCTTCTACACATTCACGGGCGCGTTCGCATGGAACCTGTTCCTCACATGGTGCGGCGTGCTCATGGGCCAGAACTGGCAACAGATAGCCCGTCTGAGCAAGCCGTTCGAAGTCATCATTATGATCGTGATCGTGGGACTCGCGGCGTGGTTCGTCTTCAAAGAGATCGAGAAGCGCACATTGCGACGACGCGCGAAGAAACAAGCGATGCGAACCCAGTAGACACAAAAGGAAAAACTGCAGAAATCGTCTCAATCAAAAATCCGACGCGAACCTGACACAACGATATCTTCTACACAATCATCCCACCACAACACGCCCCCCAAGATTTAAAAAGGAGCGCCGTTTGCCAAGGATGAATTGGGGCTATAGTGTAACCTGGTATCACATGCGGTTCGGGGCCGCATAATCGGGGTTCGAATCCTCGTAGCCCCGTCTTGGCCACCTCTGCGTCATACTGAGGTTGACGAGGGGATACATGATAACATTTCGCATCACAAGCACCTCATTCTCTGACGGGGGTGCCATACCTGCGAAGCACACGTGCCAAGGCGAGAACACGAAAGAGCCGCTGCGCTTTGACGGCGTGCCGAAAGGCACTGTAAGCATGGCGCTCGTCATGGATGATCCCGATGCCCCTGTAGGAGTTTGGGACCATTGGCTACTCTGGAACATCGACGCCCAGACGAGAGATATCAAGGAGCACTCCGTTCCGTCTAACGCAGTACAGGGAAAGAACGGTTGGGGAATGAGCAGATACGGAGGACCATGTCCGCCATCAGGGACCCACCGCTATACCTTCACTGCCTACGCGCTCGACAAGACCGTCGATCTCGCAGAGGGATCGACGAAACGCGATCTCGAGAGGGCGATGGAAGGCCGCATCATCGGCAAAACGGTTCTCGTTGGAACGTATCGCAAGGAATGACCGCGGCGCGGGAATTCCGACGATATCGCTCCAGTCACGCGCTCTCATTCACCGAAATCGCCGAGATTCACCTGTCCTTTCCGCTTGTTAGGCGCAACAACGATCTTCGAAGGAGCTATCTCCTGCCCCACTTGCGATTTCAGGTCTATGGCCATTTTTTCGCCTAACAACATCTTGAGATGAGTCGCATCGATGCGCCTCACATCTTCGATCGATCTTACGCCGTTGTGCACGAGCTTTCGCGCGCGCACGCGGCCGATTCCCTTGAGACGCAGGAGCGCGAGCAGTTCCTCTTTCGCGCCGTACTCCAAACGGACGCGCATCCGCTCGAGACCGGCGATGAGAGAATGCCACCCTTCCAATTTCGATAGCTCGACGAGAGAATAGAGCAGCCAATCGGCAGTCGTGCGCTTCGCTTGGAGATCTCCCGGCGTCACACCGAAACTCTCGAGCAACACATCTTCGCCTAACTCTTCGATCCACCCCTCCAGGAATGCAGCGACCTTTATCGATTGCAAGTACTCTTCGTACTCGTGCGAGTATATCGACGGAGATTTCACGATAAGAGCATCCTCGCGCTCCACCACCAATCGATCGATATCGTCGAGCTCAGACTGCTTCACAGAAGGGAGAGGTCGCATCTCGAGCGTGGTGGAAAGCAGATGCAAGAGCGCGAAACCATCGACCTGCAGACCGGCCGCGAGGGCGTGCTCGAGCGAGACGATGAGGTGGTGCGCGGTGTACGGGTCGATATAGAGCTGCGCCACTCGTTGCCCGACAGGCGTTGAGCGCAATACGCCGGCCGCCATGTCGCTAGCGACGACGAAACCACCGCCGACGCCACGATCGTACCCGCCAGCAGGCGCTTCGACGAAACCCCAATCCGAAAGCAACCGCACCATCCTGTCGAGTATCTCATGGAGCCTATCGGTGTCGCCGTACTGCCACGCATAGAATGTCCCGTCGAAGAACGCGTAGAGTTCTTCAACATCATGCACATAGCCCGACGCTATAAGCGAGAGGACGTATGTGCGCAGCACCGGCTCGACCGCGAGCTTGCTGTGGATCTCCTCAGGGTCGCCGAGCAGGTAACGCTCGACAATGCGATCCCGCTCGCTTTCAGTCTCGGCGATGCAGATGGCCTCGCCTGCAGTCTCCTTACCCGGTCGCCCGGCACGGCCCGCCATCTGCTCGTACTCGAGCACCGGTATCTCGGACATGCCCCAGCTCGTCCCCTTGTTGAAGCGTTTGAGGTCGCGTATGACACTGCGGAACGCGGGCAAGTCCATACCCATGGCAAGCGTCGGTGTGGCGCATATCACGCTGATCGTGCCGTCGCGGAAACGAGTCTCGACGATCTCGCGTTGCTTCGAGGCGAGACCGCTATGGTGGAACGCGACGCCTTTGCGTACGCACGCGGCGAGACGGGTGCACTGCTTCGTGGGGGAGTTCACGGCGTCGAGTATGGACTGCGCTATCTCCGCCAAGACAGCCTCGCGCGCGACACCCACCTGTGCAGCATCCGCCTGCGAGGCCCCTTTGATCTTGACCTTCTGCGCTATCTTCTCCGCTTGGCTCTCCGCACCTTTCTTCGTGCTACAGAAGACAAGCGCTTGCTTGTCCCGCACGATAGTGTCCATCGCTATGGCGAGCGCCGCATCAGGGTATGATTGCGGAAGCTCGAATGTGTGTGGCATCTCGGTGCGTGCAGCGTCATCATATAAAAGCGTTTACCGGCGCTGACCTGTGGTCCGACGTACGGCCCGGACGGCAGTCTGGCCAAGGGTGACATTGCGCCAGAGAGAGAACATGACACCTCGTCGGAGACGGCTGAGAACGGCCAGAAAACTATTTAAACAGCCCTCGGGTCCAGCAGACGCATACCGAAGTCCCTGTAGCTCAGCGGTTAGAGCGCGTGGCTGTTAACCACGAGGTCCCCGGTTCAAATCCGGGCGGGGACGTTCTTCCAAATAATGAGAGCGGATGCTATCCGGCAGTAACGCCAAATAACACTATCGAAATCACCAAAATATTCTTAAAGGAATACCGCTGTCGAACAGGATGTTCGATATATCCATGCTCAAGCGCACGAGGCTCCAGCTCGGCCTCACGCAGACGGCATTCGCGAAGCAAGCGGGCGTGAGCCAATCGCTTGTCACGAAGATAGAATCCGGCAAGCTCGACCCGAAATACTCGACCGTAATACGGATAGAGGAGACAATCGCTCGGCTCGAGCACGGCACGCAACGCACCATTATGGAAGTCATGCATCACGGCATCGCCGCGGCCACGATGAAAGAGCCATTACTCCATCTCATCAAACGGATGCGCAGCCTAGGGATATCGCAAGTGCCAGTCATGGATGGAAAGCACGTAGCCGGGCTCATAACCGAACAGGACATCCTCAAAGCAATGGCCGACGGGAATCCGGTCGCTGATCTCAAGGCCAGCGACGTGATGCAAGATGCCCCTCCTATACTCCCCGCGAACACACCGCTACCGACAGCCATACGCCTTCTAGAGCATGTATCGATAGTGCTCGTGCGCGGCGAGAAAGGCATAGCGGGCGTCGTCACACGGTCTGACATGCTCAAAGTCGCATCGTGGAAACATCTGTGATCAGTAGTTCCGACCCACCACGCGACTAGCAGCTCCACGAATCGCACGCTCAGCCGCACCACACGCTAACACGCAATACTGCGCTAATCCATACAACCATACAATCATTCCGATCACGGACACGTTGTTGCGCGCAATACTTCAGCGCTCAGTCGGAGCCTCGAAGCGAACGCGGTATCCTCCCATGTGAAATCGGCATCATTACGCCCGAAATGGCCATAGCTCGCGGTCTTCGAGTATATCGGTCGCTTGAGCGCGAGTTTCTCGATGATCGCCCGGGGACGGAGATCGAAAGTATCACGCACGATACGCGCTATCTCGGACTCGGGGATGGTGGCGGTCCCGAACGTATCGATATGTATGCTCGTCGGACGGGCCACACCGATAGCGTAACTCACTTGCACCTCGCAACGACGAGCGAGACCTGCTGCGACCACATTCTTCGCGACCCATCGTGCGGCATATGCGGCGCTGCGGTCCACCTTGCTCGGGTCCTTGCCGGAGAACGCTCCGCCGCCATGCCGTCCGACACCACCGTATGTATCGACGATAATCTTGCGTCCCGTGACGCCGGTATCGCCTTGCGGTCCGCCGATGACGAAACGACCGGTCGGATTGATGAAAATGTCAGTATTGTCATCGAGCCATTCACCGCAGATAGGTATGATGACGGAACGTAGTATCTCATCGCGTAGCACGTCGATAGGGACATCCTCCCTGTGCTGGCAGCTCACGACGATAGCGCTCGCGCGAACGGGGGTTCCGTCGTCGTACTCGATGCTCACCTGCGATTTTCCATCGGGACCGAGATAGGGTATGATACGGTTCTTGCGCACATCGGCGAGGCGTTTCGCCAAACGATGAGCGAGCACTATGGGGAGCGGCAGGAGCTCATCGGTCTCCTCGGTCGCGTAACCGTACATGATCCCTTGGTCGCCAGCGCCTTGTTCATGCGCATCGCTCGCATCGACTCCTTGCGCGATATCGGGACTTTGCGAATGGATTGCGACGAGGACAGAAGCGTCATCGGCATCGATGCCGAAGGATGGATCGGTGTAGCCTATCCGGCGCAACGTATCACGGACTATCCGCTGGTAATCGACAACGGCACGGCTCGTCACCTCTCCCGCGACCAGCACCAACCCCGTCGTCGTTATCGTCTCGACCGCGACACGCGCGTCAGCATCCTGCGCGAGATGCGCATCCAGTATCGCATCGCTGACCTGATCGCATATCTTGTCAGGATGTCCTTCGGTGACGCTCTCGCTCGTTATCCAAGTCTTTACCATGATGATTGCACCTCGATGCACGGATTGACGCCGCAATCCGATATAAACACTCATGATACTATTATTCCGAAGAGAATAACGTCACTCGATAGAGGATGACCGCCCCGCCACTGGAAGACTACCCTCGAGCAACACAACCCATCATCGAGAACGACGCAAAATATATAAGGACCGAACCGGCAGAAGAACGCATGGCGATAGGGTTCAATGCAGTCGAGGAAAACGCCAAACAGGCGGAGGAGACGATACACGCGCAGAAGATCGAAGTGTGCAAAGCGGAAGATAGCCTCAGGAACGAACTGCGCAAACTCGAGGATATGGAACACAATCTCAAGATTCTCGAACGCCGCATGCACGAGATACGAGAACTCAGTGAAGAGCATGACAGGACAGCGAGAGACCTCATTAACGAGAACATGCGCCGCGAGAGTATGCCGGAGAAAATCATCACGCTGCTCATCATGCTAACGAAGACCGAGAAGAGGTTAGGACCGCTCATACATGAGACGGCACAGCAAGCCCAACGGCTCATGGTCACAGAAGCCGGCGTCATTGCGCTTCAAGAACGCGATAGGCACGATACAATCCTCCACATAGATGATCGTGCACGCGCGATCACCGCCGAAGTAAGCATCATCAATAGCAAGCTCAACGCGTATGATGACACAATAGCATCTCTCCGCAGCAAGTACAAAAACTATGCACCTGCCCGGAACAAAATAGGATTCTGAATCAATCTTCGTGTCCAGCACACACCCACCGGAATAACCAGCATCATCGAAGCGGCACAAACAATCCGCAATAGAGCCGAAGTATATTGTGGTCTTAACACCGTCGCGCTCACAACATCGTCACACCACGTACCTCAAACGCAGCAATCACGCGCACCGCCACAATTCACCACCCAAACATATTTAAACGGTCCTCAGGTTCTCGACTACAGCGGGGTAGGGCAGCCAGGAGTGCCCGCCGGGCTCATAACCCGGAGGTCGGTAGTTCAAATCTACCCCCCGCTACTTTCATATGACTCTATTAGCTGCAGTTAAGTCAATGGCTGTATGGTTTGGAACTAGGGCCAAGGATGCATGGAAAAGAATATTGCGGTTTCTGGACGTATGGAAGATACCAATACTAATCATATTTTTCTATGTCGTTCCCGTAATTCTTGCAGCCCATATATGGGAGTCAAAAACTGTTCTCCCTCTAAAAAGTGAAACGCAGAATAATCGGACTGTGTGGGAAATAGATTTAGAAGAGTTTCGCAAACCCACCTGGGAAAATAGCATAAATGGTATTCTTTCCGTCCCCCTCGATTTTCGATATTATGATGTTTGTTTTGAAAACCACAACTCTTCCTTTATTTATCCCGGAAATTTAAGTTCTCCGATCGAAGTGGTGACAAGCATTAATTTTAGCGACGGAAAAAATTTTAATTTGACATCCTCAGAACCCCTTTGTATACCTGCGAGCATAGATAGCTCATATACCTATACCATCATGCTGATTGGTTCTGTAGATATGGAAAAAACACTGGGAAAAGAAGGAGCAAGACGAATAGGCATCAGTCAAATTACATTCTCGTGGACGGATAACAATTCATCGTCACAATTCGGATGCTTCTTAGATGGATCGAGTCAATCATGTGTTGATGTAAATAGTGACATAAAAGTATACGCTCAGAGTGTTAAGTGGGAAAGAAGAATAAAGGAAGCAATATTCGTAATAGCATGGATTGGTGTGATTTATCTCTTATGTTCATCAGTAGAATACATTCATGAAAAAAGAAAGAAACACAAATAGTGGATAAACATCCGTAACTTTCCTTTATAATAGGGGCCTCCAGTTCAAATCTACCCCCCGCTACTTTTTTCTACCCAACCGCATTCTTCAGCAAAATGACTGAAAAAGACATGCGCAAACGATATGATTCGCTCTACAACGAGAACGATCGCTACTGGGGAGAATCGCCATCGCCGCTCTCACTTATTCTACTCCAACATGTAAAGACGAAGACGACTGGAGCGATAGGCCGCACACGGCTCCTCGATATCGGTTGCGGACAAGGACCTGACACGCTCTTCTTCGTCCGTAAAGGATTCAATGTCACAGCGATGGATATATCGCCCATTGCCATCGCCGACCTACGCAAACACGCAGAAGAACTTCCGAAGGGACAAACGGCAATTATCGCACTGGAACAAGATATGCGCGAGCTCCCTGAAGAAACATTCGACGTCATTTTCTCGCGCATGGCGCTCCAGATGATCCCCGCAACGCATAGGCGCGACTACATCGAAGAGCTGAAAACACGCTATCCTGACGCGCTGCACGCCCATATCATCCCGATAACGGGGGCTTGTTTCGGCGACGATTTCATCTGCAACGATACGCTCCTCACCACGGCATATACCGGGTGGAGCATCATCCTACAGGAACTGGTATGGACGACGTCGCGCGTGCCGAACAAGAAAGGTGAGCATTACTTGATGCGCGAAGCCTGGATATTGGCAAGGAAAACTTGATGATCCCGCACCACATTCGCACGAACACCTATCAGTTCTACGAAATCTAGTTCTACGAAATCCGAGTTACACAATCGACCCTGTGCTACGCGCCTATCCCTAGGAAGTGATTGAGCGCCCAACCGATGCAGAAGGTGATAGCTGCGACGGAGAGCGATATCCCTGCCATCTCGAGGAAACGCGGCCAGAAACGCAACTCTTTCGCAGTCGTGATGTAGAACGTGTACGCCGCGATGATGCTCACCGCGAGCACGAGAGTGATGGCGAGAGCGACGTAGATACTGCCAAACAGGAAGTACGGCGCGATGAGGATGCAGACGGTGATGAGATACGTGACGCCGGTGTACACCGCCGATTTCAAAGGGTTCTTGCGAGAGTCCTTCTCCTCTTTACTTGAAAGATAGCCGCTCGCAGCCATCGAGAACGACGCGGCAATGCCGGTGACAAGCCCCGCGACGGCGACGAGCGTTCCATCGCGCAACGCGAGCGTCATGCCCGCGAGCGCACCAGTGAGTTCAACGAGCGCGTCGTTGAGACCGAGCACGATGCTGCTGGCATACTCGAGACGCTCGTCGTGCAGGAGCGTGATGAGCGCATCCTCGTGTTTGTGTTCGTCGCGGATGATACGCTCGATGCCCTCTATGCCGCGCACCTGCGCATAACGGTCCTGGGCGCGGCTTTCACCGCCCTCCATCAACTTGAGTGCGAAAGTGACGCCGAAGATGCGCGCCAAGAGCACATACACCCACACGACGAACGAGCGCGGTGCGACGCNNTCGTGAATCGACGCCAATAGCTGTAGTGGGTGAGCTCATCGGCCGCTATCCGTTCAAGGATTTTGCGATTCTTGCCATCCATACGCTTCGCAAGGCGGCTGTAAATATTGTGTTCGGTGATCTCGCCACGTTGCGCGTCGAGAGCGAAGGGAATATCGACACTGCGAGAACTGGCTGTACGCGCCACCATGATCGGCGGTTGCTCACGTTAGTATATAACACTTACTGCACAGCGTGAAGACATCCGACGACACGGACTGCTAGGTAACAAGAATGCACACCGCCAAATTAGCCTCTACGTCAGGCATAGTGGGTCGTCCGATGTGGATTGGCATCTCTAGCATGACGACGAGTATCGTGAGCATGATCGCAAGAACAAGATATCTGCCTGAATGACTCCTCTATACAGTAGTATCTCGTGTGCGCAGTTCGCACACAGTGCTACGCAGTACCTACGAGTATACTTTTTAAACAGTAATCCTGTTATGCGACATGATTATATACTCAATAATCTTATATCAATCTAATAGCGAGGTGAACACATGCTGGAAACCAAGCGTGTTTCGCCTGGCCCCAATGGCGTTTTGCCGGACCTCGTCGAGACACAACACACAACATCAGGATCCCTCGAGGATCGCGTTTCTCCCACCAGGTTGTCCGTGAGATGTCCTACGCTCCGTAAATGCCTTGACCGCGCCGTAACTGGTGTCGGATGGCCATATGCAATATTCGAGCTTACAGTATTGTGCCCGCCAATGGCGGTCTATTGCGCATGCAAAGGTGTTGCCGCGGGAGCGAAACGATTGTACTATTGCGCTCACGATGCGTACGATAGACACCATATGCATGATGGACCGCCTTCGATACTGCATTGAACGGACAAATCTGATTTCGCCGAATAACGGTGTGTTGCGGCGCCGTTCAAGCTAGGTATTGCAGGTACCTATACAGTCGGTCTGCTCGGCTGAGCGCTTGCTTGTGCACGAACATCACCGGGTTTCGCCGCGCTTTTCAATCGTGCCGCTCGTTCACAGAGTAGCGGTCTAAGGATTCATCCCCTGTTATCGCGCAAGGCACCATCACAGGATGGACGGCGAGTAAACAAGAACGACCCTTAGACGACGCTAGTATG
>DUGD01000091.1:2410-2563 GCA_013331575.1 Candidatus Woesearchaeota archaeon | reverse complement strand
GAGATAGCGTTCGGCGTCGACCGCGTCAGCTTCGCGCTCCTCGACATATTCTACAATCCGCAGGACATCAAAGAGGGCAAGACGACATTCCACATCCCTACGGCACTCGCGCCGATCAAAGTATGCATTTTCCCGCTCATGAAAAAAGACGGC
>DUGD01000091.1:0-2325 GCA_013331575.1 Candidatus Woesearchaeota archaeon | reverse complement strand
GCTGCAGTCACTTCGTTCCTTAGTTCGCCTTCGTCGCCAAGCTCCGAACGCGAACTGCCTTGGAGTACAACTGGAGTACAACAATAGGCGCGAGTATGGCGAGCGAAGGGAGCCATTGTGCGAGCGCCTAACTCAATGCTCCGATGGAGTATATCCTCCGCAGCGTTCAGTAAAACAAGACATTAGTTACGACTCACAATTAGGAGTAGTTAACTATCATTGGGAACACGCAAGCAACTCTATCCGCAGCGCCAACCTATCCGACTGACAAAAAGCAGTGGCTGACTATCTGGGGAAACGCATACAACAATTATCGCGCACCGCAATACTTATATCGAACCATCCGCACACGCAACGCATGGCACGCTGTCGCACACCAGGATGTCTCGACGATCAATGCATCAGAGACGCACCCCGAACGAGCAACATCGCAGAGCGCAATCGAGAATCCAACACGAGACATAATACCGCATACTGCAGCATGCCCGACTGCAGGGATCCATACTGCACAAGCGGCGGAATGCCAAGACCCGCGCCGCTCGTCGTGGTGCCGGGACACTGCAACATACCGGGATGCAACGACCCGTACTGCACCACAGGAGGCATCCCGAAATACACCCCGCGACGATAAGTATTTGAACGACAGCTGTATCCTCGACATCTAGCAGACAGTGGGGTGAGGAGGTAGTGGCATGGACAAACTCTTCATCTTCGACTACGACGACACGCTCGCCGAGAATCTCATCTACTACACACGCGCGAAACTAAAATTCGTTCTCTTCACCGCGGAGGCGCTCGGGCCCAACGCGCCAGACCCCATCTCCGTGCTCAAACTGCAAGAGGAGATAGACGTCGCGAATGTCCCGAAATACGGTTTCGCAAAAGAGCGATTCCCCACTTCGATGACGCAAGCATACAAAGCGATCTGCGAACGCACAGGAGTCTCGCCGAGCGAACAGGCGATGACACAGGCGTACGCCATCGGTGAGGAAGCATTCGACCACAAAGGATACCGCAACAACGGATTGATGCCGGGCGTCATGAAGACACTCGACTTCCTCAGGCAACAAGGTGATGAGCTCATGCTCTACACCAAAGGCGATGAAGAGATACAATGGTCCAAGATCAACGCGACCGGCGTCAAGCGATGGTTCGGAGAGAACATCCATGTAGTCGCTGACAAGGACGCTGACGGCGTGCGACGCATCGTCGGAGACCACGACCCCTTGCGCGTGTGGAAAATCGGCAACGGCCTCAAAAGCGACGTCTACCCAGCACTCGAAGCAGGCATCGGCGCAATCTATGTGCCGTGGGAGACATGGGCGTTCGAGCGGCAGCATAGCGGCGAGCCAGACCACCCGCGCTACGTCAAGCTACCCGCGATAGAAGATATGGTGGACCGATACAGCACACTGCCATAGCAAGAGCACGACAACAGCAGTCAAGTTCGCTGCCTTGGTCGGGCTTTTGAGTTTGTGGACGCTAACAGTCAATAGGAGATACAGGCGCCAACCATGAACGCTCTCTGACCGCAGCGAAGTAGTTGACGACTCACAATTAGTAGTAGTTGACTATCCTCAGGAAAACACATACGATTCTCCCCGACAGAACGCCAGCATATCGCACACCCTGCCCGCACCCCACCAACAACCCGGCATATCTTTATAAATACACTCCGCACTCTATATACTAACAATAGAGAAGATCACGATACCGCGATCGTAGCAGAAGAGCACCGCCGAGAGCGCAACTGACGCCGGCCAGTTTTCTTAATGCACGCGATTGCAACATTGCGATTCGCACAAAAAAAGCACTTGCGCAATGCCTCGTGTCAGGACTTCTCGGACCATGAGGAGACAATATGACAACCTTCAGAGATATAGTAGAAGACAAAGACATACTCAAGACGCTCGATGAGATGGGCTTCGACACACCGACAGAGATCCAAGAACTGACGATACCATCAGGCCTCGCAGGCAAGGATATCATCGGACAAGCGAAGACCGGCTCAGGTAAGACATTCGCCTTCGGCATCCCAATTCTGCACCGACTCACACCGCACAAAGAGGTGCAAGCAGTCATCCTCGCACCCACACGCGAGCTATGCCAGCAGATAACGCACGAGATGCAAAAGCTCGCCAAGCACCGCCACGCGAACATCGTCGCCATCTACGGCGGCGTGAGCATCAACCCGCAAATCGACGATCTCCAAGGCGCGCAGATAGTCATCGGCACGCCGGGCCGCGTACTCGACCACCTTGAACGCGCCACACTCAACACCGAACATGTACGGACACTCGTCCTCGACGAGGCAGACCGCATGCT
>DUGD01000007.1 GCA_013331575.1 Candidatus Woesearchaeota archaeon | reverse complement strand
TCAGCCAGCAGTTGCGTCTTCTTGAGATGGCCGGTCTCGTGACGAGCCGCCGTATCTCGAACCGTGATAAGGACAAGCCGCGTATCCTCTATAGCATCGCGGGAGATCTCAGCTATGTCATCGCGACGAGCGATAGATTCGTGGACAAGAAGATCCTGCGCTTAACGGAGCACAACAAGATCAACATGCGCATATGGTTCATCGAAGATGCGGGTGTGCGCTATGCGCTCGAGAAAGCGTTTTGGACCCTCGAACCCCAGCTCCACGCGATCGACCGGATGTCCTATGCTGGTATCGAGCGAGGCACTCCTGTCATCGAATACTCTGCTCGCGCGAGACTCCCCGCGTCTATCGAGGTCGGTGGGCAGTTCGGCAAAGTGGTGCTGCGACAATCGGCGACGCCAAAAGGCCAGGCGCTTTTCGAGCGTGGCAAGTGATGCTGTGAGGTGTGATTATGCGACGACCGAATGCGATGTCTGCGGCAGGCGAGGATACGGTGTCTCGTTTCATTTCGCGTAGCGGGCGCACGTCGCGACGTGGTTCTTCGCCGAACGTTATGCCTGCCGCCATGATGTTCATGATGGTGGCGTTCGGGTTCTTCGTATTGGTTGTCGCAGCATTGTCGGTTCCTGTGCGTGCTGACCCTTCACCTCCCACTTCGCTTTCGGTGTTATCGTCTGGCGGGCGGCAGCTTCCTGCGATATCGACGAGCAATGTGTCTGCGCAAGGTGGTAATGTCACTAACGTGAATATCGACGCGCTCACCATAACGAAATCTTGGCAAGGTTACTACGGTAACGTCACGGGAAACATACATTTGGACGACGCGAACAACAACAGCTTCTACATCTGGGGCAACGCTTCGTCGCTGGCAGGAGAGATCTACGCGAGCAGGAACAACACGATCGATTGGGGGACTATCAACTGCACGACGGGAGCGGAGCGTTCCGCGGAAGACGGATACCTCGGGCTATCCTGGTCTGACGGTGATAGCGCCACTAATACGTTCAACGGGACGATTCATCCAGGTTTCCTCGTCGGATCGCAAGACATTGGAAACAACACTTGCTACTCGACCACTTTGTTCGTGAACGGTACATCGCAGAACGACTCGTTCCACCAGATACTTCTTTCCGACAGTTCGGGTAGCCTGGTCTACTCAACGATTATGGAGGACAACCAATATGCGTATAACGGCCAGACTGCCGACTTCCAGCTCCTGGTCGGTGAGAATGAGCATCCGAGCGCGCTAGGTCCTACCACGTATTATTTCTTCGTGGAGATAAACTGAGTGGCGAGCTTGCTGAGGAGATGCGAGGCTTGCATGCGGTGGATGTGGGGCGGTTCCGTCTTTTCGCCCACGGAGAGATCGTCAGTGCCGTGCTGTTGATGTCTTGCGCGTAACTACGCGTTATTGAGTTCATTAAATTAGTGATACCTCGTGCTTTAGCTCGAGGAGAGTCGCCTTGGAGCAAGTCAGAAAACTCGCCGATTCGCGAGGGAAGCGGAGCTTCCCTGCGCCGAGAAAACATTCGTTTTCTCCGGCATGCAGGCGATTTTTCGTGAAGTCACGGAACGGTTCTCAGGAACTGCAGTTCCTGGAACCCTGGAAAGCAGAGCTTTCCAACGGGGTGAGTTTGATGCTCCGCGATTCTCGAGCTTTGCGAGGAGATACCGCGGCCTTTAGGCCGCGGTGATTCATTCGTCGAAGTTCTCGCGCGATGTGCACCTCGTCTTTGTTCTGTGTTTTCTGCGCGTCATCACTGTTTTCGTGTCGCCGTCGCATATTCTGCTGCGCGGTGTTATCGATACTGCGCGTTCAATGTGCGTGCTATTCGCGCACTCTATTTCACTTTTTAATTAAATAGATAGATTAATTAATCATACTCAACGTGCTCTTTCCAATCGTGACGACGCCCGTCAGGTTCTAGTGGGTGTGGCTCTGTTCGCTATTTAACAAAATACTGTATTAAACATATCATCGAAATATTTATATAGTTCATTCGCCGATTGCGTACTAACATACAAAAGTGTATACTGAATCCGTCGGGCGCGGCCTCCAATGCTCACCCGATACGACGGTACACGCGGGCCAGTGCCCGACAGCAACGACACGGACAACTGTCCCCGGCGTTTCGCAGCGCCGCGGACAACAGCGACTACAATAGGACCACATGGAGCACGAGACCCTTTTTACAGCGAGCAAGTGGGATATTCTCAAGCAGCTTGAGGTGCACGAACGTTCGCCAATAGAGCTCGCAAGGGTCTGCAATACATCGGTGGCCAACATCAGCCAGCAGTTGCGTCTTCTTGAGATGGCCGGTCTCGTGACGAGCCGCCGTATCTCGAACCGTGATAAGGACAAGCCGCGTATCCTCTATAGCATCGCAGGGGATCTCAGCTATGTCATCGCGACGAGCGATAAATTCGTGGACAAGAAAGTCCTCCAGCTCTCCGATTACAATAAGATAATCATGCGCATTTGGTTCTACGACCGTAAAGAGCTCCATTACACGCTGGAGAAAGCGTTCTGGAAAATTGAGGAGGTGCTCCCGAAACTCTCCTTCCTCGCGTTCGACACCGAACGCACCTCCCCTGTGACATTCTATTTCGTGGCGAACGGCAAGGGCGTGACTCTGCCGCCGTTCACCATCACCGATGCGACCGGCACCACGCGTCAGGTCGTGTTCGTGCAAGGAGTGCCTGCTTCCGCTCAACATATTCACACACTCTACGATCCCAGGGGCGTTGCCGAAAGGGGCGCTCCGGAGTCCAATCCGAGAAAAAAAACACGTGGTGATGGGAATGAACAGAGATAACTACACAACGATATTTGCATTGGCGGTGTTGGTGCTGTCCTTCGCGTTCGTAGCATCGGCGGTCATGGCCGATCCGTCCGCGCCGGTCACACTCACGCCGGGTACGAGCACTTCGCGCAATCTGAGCACATTGCCCACGCAATCCGCGGACGCTCGAGGTGGTAACGTCACTCAGATCAATATCAACGCTCTCACGGTCACGACCTCTTGGCAAGGTTACTACGGTAACGTCACCGGTGTCGTCACGTTGCAGGACGGCAACAACAACACGTTCTACAACTGGTCATTGGCAACTGTGGAAGGCGAGGTCTACGCCACCCGTGCAATCTCTATCGCATGGGCCAACACGCAGTGCGCGAACTCGTCGCAGATAACTGATGAACAGACCTATCTCGGGCAGACTGCCACCGACAGCGACAGTGTCACCAACACTTTTGCGTCGAGCACGCATCCCGCATTCACCGTGAGCACGAAATCGCTCGTCGCCGACAACTGTTCGGCTACATACGGTTACGTCAACAACAACTCCCAGAGCGCGAATTTCGTGATGGTCCTGCTCCAATCGGGGGCGAACGTGATCTACGGGACGCTGCTCAACGATTCGGTGACTGGCTTCAACGGACAGACCTATGATTTCGAGTTGCTGGTCGGTGAGAACGAGAAGACTGGAAGCATCGGCGTCACGCCGTACTACTTCTGGGTCGAGCTCGGTTGAGTGGCTGCACCAGAACACACTGATGGATGAACATGTGGATTGACGCGAAATGAACACGAGGCGAATCATGGCAAACGATGACAGTACAACGCGGCGACAAGGAATTCTCCTTGTCGTAGCGCTGCTCCTCATCGGTGCTACGCTCGCTTCGTTCGCGATCGCCGATCCCGCAGGTTCGACCATCAGCGGCGCTGTGACGTCATTCGGTCCGAATAGCACCCCTGCATCGCGCACTGATAATAGAAGTACCATCACCACAATGGTTCTGAGCGCGATCCAGCAGGACCAGCATTGGAAGGCGTACGTCGGAAACGTCACAGGCATCCTAACTTTAGACAATCCTAGCAATTTCACCATATATTCATGGGACGTAACGACCGTCACCGGTCAGGTGTACGCAAGCAGGTACAATAACATCACGTGGTCATCGTCGAATATCGTCTGCGCCGACGCCGCGGTGATCAACGCCGAATCGGTATTCCACAATATGACCGCGGCACAACCGGATCGGCTCAATCGGACGTTCAACTGGACCGTGCACAAGCAGTTCCAGGTGGGCGGGAATACGATCGCTGAGAGCTCTTGTAACAGCACCGTGACGTACATGAATGATACTCGTCAAGTCCCCACTACTGGTTCGCCATTCCAAGAGGTCCTGATCAAGGATAACGCGAACGGCTACCTAGTATACATGACGAGCATTGACGATGATGTGCAAGGTTATGACAACACGTCGTACGACTTCCAGATGATAGTTGCTGAGTCGGACGTGAAATCGTCGGCTACGCCGTACTACTTCTATGTAGAACTGCGATAGGCCGCGGGGAACGATATGGGCGAAACTATCACAATCGGACGGGCATTCCTTCCAATATTGCTCGTGTTGATTGCGGTGGCATTGATCGCTCAGATGGGTGCTGGTTTCAGCCAGGGAGCGAACAACCGCAACGTTAGCGTCGATACCACTGTGAATATCACCGGCTCCGCCCCTTACGTCGTTCGGGTGTATCAGCAGTCGCCCGTCACGCTTAATGCGGGAAGCTTGACGATACTCACATGCAATGCGACGGTGAGGGATTACAACGGCTTCGCGGATATAAACTCCGTCAACGCGACGTTCTTTCACAGTTCTTCCTCGGAGAATGCGGCCGATGATAATAACACTCACTATACCAACGCGAGCTGTGTGGTCATATCGGGACAGCAAGACGGTTTTTTCTCCAATTATACCTGTTCTTTTCCGGTCGTATACTACGCGCTCAACGGCACTTGGAATTGCACCGTGCGGGCCAACGACTCGATTAACCTCACAGCGATGACTACCAATACCACAACTATCAACGCGTTATACGCTCTCAATGTGACTGTGCTCATCGATTATGGTAACGTCACAGCAGGGGACTACTCCGAGAATCAGACTGCCGATGTGGTGAATCTCGGCAATGTGCCGATGAATATCAGTGTCTTAGGTTACGGCCAGACTATCAATGACAACCTCTCATTCGTGTGCGATCAGGGCAATCTCAGCGTGGATACGCAGCGTTTCTCGGCCGATCCTGACGCGGATTACGCGGCGAAGATTCCGCTTAACAGGACATTCAAGGCGATCCCCGGTGTCACAGTGAACAAGACCTCTAACGGCTCGTTCTCTACGAATACCACGTACTGGCAGCTCTATGTCGACCCTACTCAGCAGGCGTTCGGCCGGTGCAATGGGACCATCGTCTTCCAGGCACAGGCGGCATAAGTTTTATAAACTGCCGCCGTCGTGCTGTCTTCTATCGGGAGTGGTACCTTGCGTAGCGTCGTAGCAAACAGTGCGTTTTTCATCTGTGCGCTTTTTGCTGCTCTTTTCTTCGCGCAGGCTGCCGTTGCTATCGATCATGTCATAATCAACAGTGCTGATTGGCGTGATGTGTACTCAGGCACCCAGTACGCGAACCTCGATGGCATACCGAATCATTTCTTGGTGAGCACGAAGCACTCGACAATCCTGTTATACTCCATCCCGACCACTGAGAAGAGCATCCTCGTTCTCTCGAGCAGGGAGCGCCCGTTCGTCGTCGGATATCCTGACATCCTCCGGAGCAGAGGTTATACCCAGCCTGAGGAGGTGCGTTCCGCGAACATAAACTTAGAGCTGCTCCGCAGGCTGCAGAACGTCTCCCGGTTCATCGTGGTCGATGATGCCTATGGCTATAACGCCATCAGCGTCGCGCCGTTCGCCGTTGTCGACAAGTCATTTGTCATCTTCGCCAATCGTAACACTATAGATGATATCGTTCCCGTCCTTTCGGCGAAGAATCCTACCAACGTGCTTATATACGGTCAGGTGGATCGCGAGGTGAAAGACGCTTTGTCGCAGTTCAACCCCGAGACCATCAGCAAAGGCAACCGTTTCGAGAATAACATCGAAATCGTGAAGCGTTATCAGGCCATCAAGCCGACGAAACAAGTCATTCTCACGAACGGCGAATTCATCGAGGCGGGCATCATGTCCGGCGCGGACCCGATTATCTTCCTCGGTCGAGAGAATGTCCCTGAAGTCGTCCGGTCATTCATCAATGATGGCGAGGTGGAGGTAGGCATCCTCATCGGTAATGAGCTCGTGAATAGCGCGACGTTCGTCAGACGCACTTTGGGCATCAGCGTCTTCGTGAAGTTCGCGCAGGGTGCGCGTCAGCCCACCGGTTCGATCGCTACTGTCGAAGATCTTGATCGTTTCCCCATGCCCCGATACGACTTGGGCCTGGAGATAACGAGTATCGTGTACAACAAAGCGACAGGCGCGCTTGAAGTGACGTATCATAATACTGTCGGGATGGCCGAGTACTTCAAGTCTACAATCACGATACGCGACGGCACGGCGATCAAGGTGACTGGTGACGAATCGCCTCTATTCCTTGACAAGAACGAGTATAAGACTATAATCTATCGCGTGGATGTGGATGGCGATCCCCTCAATCTGCAGGCGAGCGAACTCTCGGGCGATGTGTTCACTATCTTCGGCGAGAGCCCTGTGAGTCTCGAGAATACGTATCAGAAGAGTTTCCAGATCGATATTATCGACGTGCTTGATGATTCGCAGCTGAATATCACTGGGCTGTACTATGACACTGCCGCGGGGGAGTTCTTGGTGCGAGTCGAGAACACCGGTCGTGTCGGGGCATATGTTAGTGTAGAGCTCATCGATCTCATCGTGAATGGTGAGGCGCTCACGTTCGGCGGTGATGGCGTGGTGCTGGTCCCGGCAGGAAAGAGTGCGTATCTCCCCGTCATCGTAGAGATGACCGATGCTGATTTCTTGGATAATCCGTCNNAACTCTCCCGTATCAAGCTCACCGAGGCGCGGTTCCCCATCGAGTTCCGCAGCGGTTATGCTCGATACGCGGTGTACGGCGCGGTCGTGTTGATAATCTTGCTCCTGCTCTTCTTCCTCGGGACGAAGAAGAAGTGCAAGCACTGCGGCCATAAGAACGCGCGCGGCCGCAAGACGTGCGTCAACTGCGGGCAACGGTTCTAGAGGCGATGCTTTGTCCCTGTCATCGCGTGCTTCGTATCTTGCGGCGGGCATCGCCTGCTTGCTGTTGTCCCGTCCTGCGCTTCCTTGTTCCGTTCCAGGTCCTTCAGTCCTTGCGCGGGATGATGCTCGTGTCGCTGCCAAGCGTTATGCTGGTAGGCAGGTGCGTGCGTTCACTATGACGCTCCTTGATGTCGGCGAGCGCGGTGAGTACCTCTCGTACCTTGGCGGTATCGGTGCCGGCGCGTATCTTGTTGCTGATGTGTGCGGTCAGGAGAAGTGTCTTGATATCTATGCCGATCGCGATGGTGATGGGGTGCTCGACGGGCAGTATCGTGTTCCGTATGGCCGCGGTCTTGTTGCGAAAGGTCTGCTGTTCGTACGGGTGCTCAATATCCAGTCCGATATCGGTGCTGCGATGCGCGTCGGTGGTGCGTCGGCGGGGCTTTCTGTCCTTGAACGTGCGCTTTCGGAGTATCGTGTCCCTGATGCCGATGTGTCGGTGGCGCAGTCGTCGTACGCCGATCGTCTCGATGGTGCTCGTCGAATATTATGCCCTGAGGCGGTCGTATCGAGCGGTGTATCGTCTTCCGGCGATGTTAGCGGAAGGTAGCTAGTATCTTGCGTGCTTTTTTTAGGGGTTATGGGGCGATAAGACCTCTTTGTCGTATGTGGATCTTGTGCTTCAACTTAACGAGAGTCGCCTTGGAGTTGATGGTGGGCTGCGAACGCCGGGATTCGTAGCGACGAATCTTGCGTATAGCGGTGTATGTCTGTGGAAACGAAGTTTCGTGAATTCGAACGGGGTCGATAGAATATGAAAAGAAAAGAAAACCCTGGCCGTTTGACTGTGCCTTGGCTTTCGCCTTGGCGTTGGGGTGTGGGGGGTGTGGGTGTGTGTAGAATCGCACAACCAGGGGTTTTCCTCTCAGCGTGATGTGGGTGATGGGCCACTTTTGCGATTGCGTTTGATTGCGCTGTTCTCGTCGTGGCTTGTGTATGGGGTGATTGAAAAGAAAGAAAGCCCCTGATCGCTTGACTATTGCCGGACTTTCGTCCGACGGGGTGTGGGGGGTGTGGGTGTGTGTAGAATCGCACAACCAGGGGGCCTTCCTTTCTAGCGTGATGTTTTTGTGATGCGCTGTACTGTATGCTGCGGCGAATCTGCTCTCGGATGGTCTCGATTTTCGTAAGGTGACGTCGGCTGTGGCCTCGTCACACTCAAATCGCGGACTGCATGCCAAGGCAGCACACTATCTTGTTCCGTCTGTGTTCTCTCTGCCGGTTTCCCGGTTACCTTTGTCGCACTGTTTAATCTCTGACTTAATTGGTGATCGTTATCTTTTTATGGGTTTGATCTGGTAGTCTTTGGGCGGTTTCGCGCGTTCTTGGCTCCACATCAACCCGACTTTCATCATGTTCTTGCTGAACTTGTCGCTGATCTTGTAGGTCTTCTTGTATAGGTCGTAGTCGATGAGTCCCATGGTCTTCATGGGTGTGAGTATGCGATCGTAAAACTGGCGTTTGTTGTAGCTGATGGTCTGTTCCTTCTTGATGATCGGGAATGGTCCTTCTTGTGTGCCGCTTATTCTTGTGCCGTCGTGGAGCGCGGTCGCGAACATCGACATCTCTGTCTTGCCCATCTCTCCGCCGGCTTTCTTCATCTCGTCGATGAGCATCTTCGCTACCACTATCTGTTGTTCGGTCGCGAAGACTACTTCGAACACGTTCTCTGGCATGTTGTACTGATCGAACAGGATGACCATGGTGGATCTCGTCTTGCCGCGCCAGTTGTTCCGAGCGGCTGTTTGGTGATAGTAGTACACTGTAGGTACTAGTATAAAAATATTTCGAATCTGTATACGTATTTGTATACTGGAATATCGGTATTTCCGAAAAATAAGTATTTTTATGAGTATTTATATAAGTAAATAGATAACCTATAAATACTCCGTTGTGTTCAGCGTGTTGAATCGGCCGTGTTAGGCGCGCAAACGCCCATCCTGATCATCGGTGTGCTGTTGTTCGCGCTATCGCCTTGTGGTGTCAACGCAATGTCAGCGTCGACACGCATATCGCACATTGGTTCGCATCAGGAGTGCTGCATGGATTTCCGGAGAAAGCTCTATCGTCGCGGCAGTAGTTTTGAGACTACCGTGCCGATGCCGCTTTTGCTCACACTCGATGATAGCCAGCAGCATGATGTCATCTTCGCTTTCGATGCTGAGAAGCAAGCGTGGTATATCCGTTTTGAGCGTCGCGAAGAGAAGCTCCCATCATCTCCGACAAGGAAGGCCGGCCGAGCCGACGGGGCGGTCCGATGAATGTGGGTGATTCGTTGCGTAGTCCTGTGCCGCGCAGGCACGATCTCGAAGTGGCGCAGAGTATCATTATGGGGGGATTCATTCTCTTTCTTTGTATCATAGCTTTCTTCGCGGCCGATCTTTCGTTCACCGGTAGATCCGTCGATATGGTGTCGACCGCCTACATCATNNCTGCATTTCCACCGCTTCGGTCGAAGAGGTGGTTGACCCTGCCGCTGTCGAAGCGATATACCAATACGTTCCGGGAAGCACGGATTTGTGGCGGGTCTACAATCCAAACCTTCCTTCGTACGTCGTAAGCGATCTTAGCGCTATGAGCCGTCGTGTCGGTTATGTCGCTGTCATGAAATCCGATTTTGTGCGAGAGCTCAATGGCTCGTCTCCTCTGTTCACGAGCATACCTCTTATGGCAGGATGGACGCTTGTAGGGTATCCGTCCCAGACTCCGAGAAACGTTTCAGACGCATTCTCGTTCCTCAACGCCACGCTCAAGCGTGTTGTGATGTACAACAAATCCTCGGAAAACTATCTGGTGTATGATTATCCCGGCGGTGGGACGCTGACTGTTGTATTGCCTGAGTATGGTTATTGGGTAAACTCTACCGCGGCGTCTGTTTGGACGGTGTACCCGTGAGCGTATATTCTCCCCGCGATCCATCGTCCAATCGGACGCTCTTGTCAGGACTCTCGTCCAGACATTCAGATAGAACATTTCTCTTCTCCTGTCGCGGTGTATCTGTGACGCAGTCGTTTTGCGTCGCCGAGGACTGCTGCCACAAGGGAGATAGTCTCCCCGCGTCCGTATTCGTCGTTGCGAATCCTCGGCGTCTCGTCTCTAGGTCTCGCGCCAAGGCGGCAGTCGTAGATTCGGTCGTGCATTCTTCACCGAAGTCTTCTCCGAACAATTGCCTGTCAGGTGAGTTCGTAACGTGCGGCTCTCCTGCTACGTCCCAATCACTCCGATCAACTCCATCGGCACGATATACTCCGCGAAACGTTCGGATAGAGTCCCATACGATACTCTTAGTGTCGTTTTTCGTTGCTCTCTTGGTTGTTTTCTCATCAATAGCCCATTCTGTTGCGGCATTACCTCCGTTATCGACCGAGTTTTACGGTAATATCACATCGCGGAGCGTGCCGGTTCTGCCGGGCAGCACTATCACAGCGGTCGCGGGCAATACTTCATGCGCTCCGTTCGCTGTGGTCAATACTGGGACGTTCGGACTGTTGACGTGTCCTGGCGATGATATTGAGACGCTTGCTTCGGAAGGGCCGGGCAATGGAGTTGGTGTGCAGTTCTATCTCAATGGTGAGATTGCGATGTTCATTAGCGGAGACAATGCGACTGGCAATGGTACCTTCAAGTATGTCCGTCTCAGCCATCCGCAGCCCGTATGCGGCGATAACTACTGCGACCCGTTCTTCGAGAACTCTATCGGTTGTCCTTATGATTGCCGTACCGGCAATAGCTCTGGTAATGGCACGGGTAGTGGCAATGGTACTGGTAACGGCACCACCGGTGGTGGCGGCACGGGTGGTGGTGGCGGCGGTGGCGGAGGCGGCGGTNNGGCGGGGGCGGTGGCGGAGGTGCCGCTGCGGCGACGGCGCCCGCGAGCATTATCGCTGCGCTTAACGCAGCGCTGGGCGTCACCGCGCCGTTTGGCTGCCGTGAAGAGTGGAGCTGCAGTGAATGGTCGAACTGTTCGGTAGAGGGATTGCAGTACCGTTCTTGCGTCGATGCGAATGCCTGTGGCACTGTCGCTGATAAACCGCCCGAGGCACAAGAGTGTGAGTACATACCCGGCTGTTTCGATGGGATGCAAAATGGCGATGAAACCGGGGTGGATTGCGGCGGTACGTATTGCCAACCGTGTCCTGGTTGTTCGAACGGGATCCAGGACGGCGATGAGGATGGTGTTGATTGCGGCGGAGATTGCCGGCCGTGCGATAGTTGCTTTGACGGTGTGCAGGATTATGGCGAATCAGGGGTTGATTGCGGCGGTCCTTGNNGAGATGGTTCTTCATCGTCGTGCTTGCGCTCGCAGGGCTTCGCATCGCGGTATACCAAATAGAGATGCGTCGTATCAGGGAAGATCAACTGCTCGATGAATTCAAGCGTGCACAGGCGTATTATGAGAAGCGACGCGAGATGGCGCTCTTTGCGATGGTGACGCTTGCTGTCTGCTTGCTCTCCTACGGTTATTACTATGAATTCTTGCTGTGCGAAGTAGGGTATCAGTATCTGTGGCTGTATCTCTTGGCTCTTGTTCTCGTGCCGTTCGTCATCTACGCGGCACTGCGTGTCTTGACGTATAGTGATGGGCGTAAGCTCGCAGTATTGAGCTCTCGGACGAAAACGCACGAAGAGATGCTCGCTGATCTGCTTGCGTTCGAGAATGCGCAACTGTTGCAGATAGAGCAGGATTTGGCCAAGCGTATCGAGAATGTCGCTACGAATCGCGAGCTCGTGGAGCGTTTCAACGCTTTCCCCGACCTCAAACGCATCTACGAGGACATTATCGCTTTGTACTACGAGTACCATAAGAGTAAGACGCCGACTGGCATAGAGAAGGATCTTTGCGATCGCACGTATGCGATAGAGACGAATGAGGGCTTCAAGCGTCTCGCACAGGATTACCCTGAGATAACGGTCATCTACCAGCGGTTACGTCTCCTGTACAAGCACTATGAGCAGAAACAGCAGATCTACGATGAACTCGAAAAGTTGCGTACAAACCGTGATGCGCCACCCGCAACGGTGCCTGGGATCGGAGTTGACGGTTCTGAGAAAGAGGATGATGGTATTGTACGCGACGGCCCTGCAAAACCCGACGTTCCGAAATGACCGCCGCAGTAATCGTTTCAGGATGGGAATTCGTGGCTGATGTCATTGCTCCACATCCATATTTTCGATTCGTCTTGTTGTGGCGGCGCGTATGTGACGGCAGTCTGCGTACTGTGGTAAGGCCACAACGATTGTGTGTGCTTGCTGTTGGAGTATGGGTGCCGTAGTGCTTTGTCATTATCCGAGTGATACCTCGTGCTTTGGCTCGAGGAGAGTCGCGAAGGATTCGGAAAATCCTTGCGCAGGAATTCCTTGAATTCCTCGCGCCTTGGAGTTTGTGCAGGAGCCGCGGTGCGAC
This sequence comes from Candidatus Woesearchaeota archaeon, assembly GCA_013331575.1. Lineage (GTDB taxonomy): Archaea > Nanobdellota > Nanobdellia > Woesearchaeales > UBA525 > UBA525 > UBA525 sp10207u. Next base: position 13,533 of record DUGD01000007.1, on the reverse strand, counting down.
GAATTCGCAGCGAATTCGTGCACAGGGAGAACATCTCCCTTGTGCATCAGCCACGGCGACGTAATCTTGCGCACAGCATAGATGCTCCGCGACTCTCGAGCTTTAGCGCAGGATACGAAGGAAAGCAGAGCTTTCCTTGTACGAGAATTCTGTGGACTTCTCCGTACCGCGGCCTTTAGGCCGCGGTGATTCATTGTCGTTGAATTTTTTGTTGTTGTTACAGTGCGGTGCGATGTTGGTTGTGGTCTTTTGTGGTCTTGTGCTGCGTTCATTGCGGCGGTGTTACTTGTACATGGTGGGTAGTCAGTACATAATTTCTATATAGTAATTATTTTTGTTTTTCTTTCCACGTTGTGCGGGCAGTTCGGAGATTGGTGGGCCGATTGATTGTCGGCGGTGTTTTTTATCGTCGATATGTATCGTGTGTACATTTATTTTCAATACTTATTTTCCATAGTTAATTAAGTCAAATATTTTAATCATAATAATGATATTTTTGCGGAAGATATATAAATCATTAATCTCAAAAAAATGTACGGTGGTCCACACAAGACCACAGCAACGACAATGCAGCGACGACAGGCAACAACGGTGGAACACTCCTTCTTTTCTTTCTCCCTCAAGATGTCACTCTCGACATTGTTCTTGAGGGCGTTGCCCCGCCTGCGCGCTGGGAGATACCTTGCGTGAAACGCGTAAACATAGAATTGCCCGATGAGACTCATACTCGGGCGAAAGTAATCGCTGTCATCAAAGGAATGACGCTCAACGACTATCTCGCGGCCGCGGTGACCGAGGCCATCGAGAGGGACAAGAGTGTCCTCCAGCATCTCCAACGCAAGTAGGTGCTGTGCATGGAGGATGTCAGCGATCGCGAAGGAAGTGCCCTCACCGGACCGGATGGGCGGACGATGAGTCATCAGGCTGCGGGCCGTCGATCACGGCCGCGGAATGTGGCGCGTGCGATAGCGCTTTCCGTCATAGCGCTTTTTTTCCTCACAGTAACTTTGCTCAGCGTCGTAGCAGACGGCGCCTCGATCACGGTCACTGCGCCATCAGCGGTCTCCGAAGGAAACTCTGTCGTTGTGAGTGCTACCGGTCCGGGGACAATCACTATTGCGCTTAACAATGTCATCGTTGCGACCGGCTTGGGGAGCGTTTCTCATTCACGCACAACTTCGGTCTCGGATGCTGGGCTGTACCAGTATCTCATAACGTCGGATGCGCCCGGTGTCGCGTCGCAATCCCGCACGGTCGAGGTCCTGGACGTCCCTCTGGTTGTGACGCCGGTGTCGCCGTCCACGAGCGATATCTCATCGAGCGATGTGACCATCCGTGCCGTCGCCAATTGGCCGGTAGAATTCTGCTACGCGCTTATCGACGGCGAAGGTCACACGCTCTCCGCTGATGACGGTACGTCCACTGTCCACAGCGGCGTGTTCACGCTCCAGGATGGCGTCCACACGATCGATTACAAATGCAAGCTCGGCGCGGAGATAGCGTCAACGCAAAAAACGGTCCGGGTCGATACTGTCGCGCCGACAGTGCTCTCCACCGCTCCCTCTGCGGACACGAACGGTCCGCACATCACCTTGGCGGTCGATACTAGTGAGGTCGCGCAGTGCAGGTACGGTCCTGATGATGCGCCGTATGATTCGCTCCCGAACACCATGGGGACTACGTATGCCATGCGGAACACCGCGCTTATTGTCGTCGAGAACGAAGGTCCGGTGACGTACTTCGTGCGCTGCCGTGATCTCTACGGCAACACCATGCAGACATCATCCATTCTATCGTTCATCAATCGCATCCCTCCGAGTGCTGATATCTCTATCGACGGTGAGACTCCGCTGCGCGCCGGCACGTATCGTGTCTCTTTGAAGACGGCGGTGCCGCTCGCGAACGCACCGTCGCTCTCGTACACGCTCTCCGACGCGACAAAAAGCACGGCTATTGTGCTCGAAGGTGAAGATGATGAGTGGTATGGTTATCTGGTGATACCTGACGGTGCATCGGATACAGTCCTTTCATTCTCTTTCTCCGGAAAAAGCGTCCGCGGAGTGACTGGGGCAGGGATCAGCGATGGTGCTGTGTTCTCAGTCGATGCAGTACCCCCCGAACAAGTCTCTGCTGTATCGGTAACTAACGCTGCTGGCGGGATACTGCTACGTTGGTCCGCACCCGATGATGACGTAGCGTCATACCAGATATACCGTCGATCTATGGAAGGAGTGAGCGTTGGCGATATGTACGCCGTTGTCGGCGGAACTGCGTTCACCGACGCTTCTGCCAGGACTGAACGATATGTTTACTATCGCGTCGCCGCTGTGGATGATGCCGGGAATGTCGGTCCTCTCTCTCCAGAGGTCTATGGTAGCATGGTCGATCCGGCTTTGGTACAAGAGGCTGTCGCGATAGATCCTGTTCTTGGTGCGTTGATAGACCAAGAGCTTTCATTGATAGAATCCGCGATGCTCGACGCGGATCGCACGATCAAGAGCCTTGAAGAGAACACGAATGACGCAGAGCTGCGGATAATCAATGATCTTGACTTGCTGGATCGTGCGCGCGAAGCGCGTCTTTCCATGGGGCGTTCCGCCGATCGCCTACGTTCGCTGCGCGACGCTTCGCCGTCGAAGGATGATGTGGATGCGGCAGTGCGCGATGCGCAGGACGAGATCGCAACGGCTCGGACAATGCTCATCAGAAAAATTCTTCCCGTCCAATCCGTCGATCTCAAGCAACCGTTTGATGAGGTTGCGCTGAGAAACGGCCTGCCCTATGTGGTGGCTAATGCGGGAATGGATGCGTCTGCCAAGGCATCACTCCTCGAGGATTCGCTCGTTCTTAACGAGAAATTGACTGTGGACGTGCTCTCGTCGGCATTCCGGCTCTATGACGCAGCGGGGAACGACTATGCGTACACGTTTGTTCGGAAGCGCATACGGTTGGATTCTCCTGTCAATGATGTTGTGGTACTGGAATTGGTGCCGCGCGAATTCATATCTTCTGAGGCGGATATTACTGTCATCGGTGACCCTGTGGTGCTGGAGGACGGTCTTGTGCTGCAGTTCTCCTATCAAGTGGCGCAGGAGAAAGAGTTCGCTTATTATGTCCGCGAACAAGTGCCGATGGAGGTTGTGAAGACGTCGCGTACGCTGCTCTATCCGAAGCCGCAACCGGGCGTGGTGTCTGTTCCAGGTGGAGACTCCGAGACTGATGTGTTGGCGACCGGTTTCGCGACTCGCTTGGGCATTCCCCATCTTCCTTCTTCGTCATCGGATATGCTCCTTGTGGTGCTTGGCATCACCATCATCATCGCTCTCGGCGCGTATTATGTCTCGCTCTCTTCTGCCCCGTTCAAGGGTGTGCCTGGCGTATCACGGCGCACTCGCGGCGTGCCGTCTCATCTCGGTAGTTCGCTGACGAACGGCCTCTCTATACTCTCGCGAAAATATCGTCCATCCAACGACTCGACGATTGCGGGCACGTCGGGTCGTGCGAGACCCGCTATGCCGTCTACAACGTCAAACGGTGCGTCTGTCAGTACTCCGCTTACTGCAGAATATCCCTCGAAGCGCTCGTCAGGGTATCCATCCGGATACTCGCCCGGATATTCTGCTGGTGTGGCGATCACTAACTCTGGCGCATCTATCCGCGTCGCAGCGTCGACCGTGGCATCGGTAGATGGCCCCGTCGGGTCCTCCATCTCAGCGATCCTGTCGCCCGATTCTTCCTCATGCCTGGCAATCCCAATCTCATCAAGCGATGTGCGGGAGTTGCTCTCCACGGCGGAACGGATGATAGATCATAAAAATTACGAGCTTTCGTTGAGCGCTTACAAGAAGGTGCTCCATGCGTTATCTGCTGATGAGGGTCTGTCTCAAGAGTTGCATGAGCATATCTTGCGCGTGTACGACAAGCTTTTGCTGTTCAAACGTATGGATGACGCTCGTGCGGCGGTTGATGCGAACGATGCGCTTGCGCTCCGTGCTGCGTTGGATGAGACGCGTTTCTGTGCGGAGAGGGTCGGTGACGCGAGGACGACGCTAATCACCGACGCCAAAGACGCTTATGCCGGGTTCGTGCGTGAGCTTAATCGTATGGAGATAGCGAAGAATGAGCGGTATTGAACGGTGTTTGCGGTATTGAACGATGTTGAGAGGTATTAAATGTCGGTGATACGTTTATGGGTCTGATGGTTATCTGCGGGGGAGGGCGAGATGCTCCGGAGCGATGCGCATTGAAGCGCACGTCTGCATGCTTGAACGCGTTGATCCTGTTCGCTTTCACCATGGTCGCCTTTTGCGTCGTGTCTTCAGACGTTGGCGCCGTGGCCTTGGGCGTGAATCGTGCGTCGCTCGCATTCACCGATGTGCTCCGTGGAGGTTACGCCGAAGATGTGATCACCATCACGACCGATTCAGAGGATCCTGTGCAGGGGGAGCTCCTCTTAGAGGGAGAGGCCGCGCAGTGGCTATCATTCTCTGATCGCGTGTTCAATTTCAGTCGCGACAACCAGTATCAATTGCACGTGATGGTACAACCGCCCGTCGACACTCAAGTGCTCGACTATTACGCGAACCTGACTATCATCACGAGCGGGCTTGGCCGTACCGGTAGCGGTCTTATGGGAACTTCGACGCGGGCTAGTTTTCGAGTCCCTATCTTGGTAAGTATGACCGGCACCGAACGGCTGGCGTGCATCGGCGGTGGCCTGACTGTCCTCGATACCGAAGAAGGGAGGCCGCTTGAATTCGAGGTGGGCATAATCAATCGCGGTAATGTGCAGATAAACCCCAATATCACAATAGAGGTGTATGACAAGTTGCGTTCACAGTTGATCGAGAATCTCACAGTAGATTTCGGCCGCCGTATACAGCCGACACGCTCAGAGACTACATTGAAATCTGTCGCGTTCGATCTCGATGCTTCTCAATACTGGGCCATGGTGAAAGTTCCGTTATGCGATTACGCCGATCTGCAAACGTTCGATGTGCTCGCGCCAGGCGGAATCAAGGACGATGGGGATTTTCTACGTATCGATGTGCAATCTTGGGCTAACACCGGTGATATCATTCCGGTGAAAGCGATATTCCGTAATAAGGGCGAACGGGGTGTTCGTGCGGTATTCAAGGGCACGATCGTCAGGGCCGATGATCGTCAGATCGTCAAGGTGATAGACTCCGATGAGTATATCGTTGCCCCGGGTACCACTGCTGAGATACTGACTTATTTCAATCCACAAGTCGGCGGACAATATGTCGTCAACGGCAAGGTATTCTACAATAACAAGCTCACCGTTGAGCGTTCGGCGCTCATCAATGTGAACGGCGCACCGATAGATGATGATTCCAGTTTCCCCTTCTTGATAGTCCTCATCGTCATTGTCATAGTGATACTCACGATGCTCATACTCATCAAGCGGAAGAAACGTGCGTTGGGACAGCACAGGTAGCGAGGAAATCGTCGATGTGAGCATTGCACGTCTCGTGTTGATGGTCTTCGATACGGTGTTTAATGCCCTCTTCTTATGAAGATATCTTCGTCGGGAATGTTGAGTGGATAGCTCACTATGGGGAGCTGTTGTATCCAATACGTGCGGCCTTTTTTGAGGATTGAGGGGAGGAATATCTTGTTGTAGGATAGGAGCATCCCTTTGCATTCACGCAGCATCTTCCGTTCGAACTCCGCGTCCCACGTGTGGTCCGCGAATGTGAAGAGCACGGCATACTTGCCGAGGTCTTCGCGCGTGTAATCGCCGTGCGTGAAGGCGCATCTGGCGAGCTCCGGTATCTGCGGCAGTAGTTCTTTCTTCGCGTGTACGGCGATGTCGTGCAACGCTGCATCCCCTTCGATTCCTGTGCTGTGCGTGAATAGCGATGCGATGAGCGCTATGCGGCCGTCACCCGAGCCGAGATCGGCGAAGCCGTCCCTTTCGTCGAGGCGCATGCGGGTGAAGAGCTCGTACGCGTCAAGCATGCTGCTCGGCCCCCAGATCCCGTGCGCCGTGTCGTGGTGGAGAGGTTTCCCCTCCTTTCGGCGTTGGTTGTCTCTGGATGTGAAATGGTGTTCGATGAGTTTGAATTTATCGTCTATGTCCATGATGCATCCTGTCAATGCACGCGATGCGTGTCTACTCGACACGCTCTTCTGCGTTCTTCCCTTCCCTTCGGCGATAATCATTGCGCATAACATCTTCTCTGCTGGATCCTTCTGTTGCGCCGAACGTGTTCCATTCATCGGTGAAGAATTCCCTGATGATGCGTTCGTAGAGCAGCGTTATCTTGATGTTCCAATCCTTCGGGAAGCACGAGTAGTAGTTCTGCCATGCGTATCTCTCGTCGATGAATACAATCGTCCCTCTGTCAGTCTCTGTGCGGATGCACCGTCCTGCCGACTGGAGGGTCTTGTTGAATGCGGGATATGTGTATCCGTACTCCCATCCTTTCTTGAATTTCTCTTGGTAGTGGTCGATGAGCGCTTTCGTCTCGAGATCCGGGCGGGAGAGCGGGAGGCCGACCACGATTACCGCCCTCAGCTCGTCGCCGGGGAGGTCTATGCCTTCGCTGAAGCTCCCTCCCATTACGCCTAACAGCACTGCTCCCGTCTGTTTACGCTCCCGGAATCGCATGAGGAACGACTCCCGTTCTTCCGCGGTGAATGAAGGGTGTTCAGCGAACACTGTGCGATCGGTGAGCGTATCGAATGTCGTTCGGACCTCCTCCATGATATGGTAACTCGGGAAAAAAATGGCGATGTTGCCTGGCACGGCCCCCACGCACTGGGCGCACACGGTGGATATGTCGCGGTACATATTCTCGCTTCTCGCGGTGAATTTGGTCGTTGTCCGCGGTATGATAATGTTGAGGCGGTTCTCTTTCGGGAATGGGGATGCGAGCGTGAGGAGTTCTGCATCGTCCATACCTAGGACTTTCGCGTACATCTCCGGGGGGGTGAGCGTTCCGCTCATGAGCACCGCCGCATGGGCCGCTTCGAATACTGATTTGGTTATGACTCCTGCATCAAGGCATCGGTATGATAACTGGACGACTGCGCCTGGTCGTGATGCCGCGGTCGGGATGATGATGGTCTCGCCCAGGAGTGATCGTTGCACTTGGGCTCCGGATGTGGTGTTTTGCGTGGTATCGCGCTCGGTCTCATCTGTCGGTTCATCCTCCTGTCGAGTCTTCGTTTCGCCATCGTCTTTCCGTCCTCGCTGCACATTGAGGATGCGTGTGTATCCATCTTCACCTCCAGTCCATGCTGCGAGGAAATCCGCTATGACGCCGCAGCTCGAGGACTTCTGCTCTTCCCGTACTGCGGTGGCGACGCGCTCGAGCGTGGCGGAGAGATCCTCGTACTGCGTGATGTGATCCACTCCGTCGATGAATTCGCCGCGCGTCACGTGCCGTTCCTCTTCGGTGTTGGTTGCCATACGTTCGATGAGCTCGCCGAGCTGACGGAGGTGGTGTTTGCGGTCCTCTTCGCCGTGGCGTTCCAGTTCGCCGATCGCTCGTCGTATGGTGAGCGTGCTGATACGTTCGCTCGCGAGATCTTTGACACGGTTCGGGAGATTATGTCCTTCATCAACGATGAGTATGCAATCGTTGAGTTCCTTGTTTATCCTGTTGAAGAAATTGTCGCGGATCGTGGCGTTGAATATGTAGCTATAGTCGCATATGATGACGCGCGCCTCTTTTGCAAGCAGCATCGTTATCTCGTATGGACAGAGCTTCGTGTGTTCGTCTTCGCAAGCGCTGCGTACCTCATCTGGTGTATGGAGCGCCTGTGTGCCTAGCCGTGTTATGAGCGCTTTGGCGATGGGAGATTGTTGCTCGCCTTGCTTGAGCCGCGTGAAGAATTCGCAGATGCCGTCCTCCCGCATCGCTTTGCAGTATTCCGCGAATTCCTTGCTGCCTAGCCGTTCGACTCCCGGTTGCAGGCAGAGGTGTTTCTTGCCGATAAGATCGACGACCGGGATATGGATCTTGTGCTTCGCGCGGATACGTCGTACTGTCTCGAGCGCGAGTTGATGTTGCGTGAGGCGACTGGTCATGAAAATGACCGTCTTCTCGAGCGCTATGGCACGTTCTATTGCTGGCGCGAGCGTGGCCGCCGTCTTGCCCAACCCTGTCGGCGCGTGGACGACAAGCCGTCCTTTACGGTCGATGGCGCGTAATGTCGCGTCAATGAGCTTGTCCTGCTCCTCGCGTACCGATTCGTGGGGGAAGAGTGTGGTCTGCATGATTCTCGTCTGCGCGGGGTGGTGTGGTGTTTATATGTGCTGTGTGCTTTGTTGTGCTATAGCTTGAATGTTCTGTTATATGGTCGTCTTTGTTATGCTGTTGTCGTTGTTGTGGTCTTGGCGCAGAGACCCGTCCGAAAACCAATGTTTATAAAACAAGATTTATAAGTACGGTGTTGGAGTAGGATATCGGGATGGGATTGCGGTAGGTAGGGATAATCAGCGGCCTTTGGCAATTACACATCAATCGTGGGCGAACGATGGCACAGGAAATGCATACTGGTGATGATGCAATGAAGGCTCATCATAGCGCTGTGCGGGAAGGCGGGGTCTCCTCCGGAGGACAAGGTACCCGCGTGAATAGTTCTCTTTCAACGGAGCGAGGTGGATTGCGTGCTGAAGCGAACAGTCCTCCTCCTGCGGAGAACTTGGCGCATCATGATGCGAATGGTCCTGCTCGGGCGGTCGGCTCGGAAAACGCAGGACGCTCACATGATATCTTCGGTGTGATGGCTGGACGGCGTAGCACAAAACGGTTCTCGCCGCATCCGGTAGAGCTCGATAAGGTGCTCCAGATCATCCAAGCGGGAACGCTGGCTCCTTCATCGGGCAATATACAGAATTGGAGTTTTGTGGTCATCACGGATGTGGGGAAGATACGTGCGCTCTACCATCATACTCTCGATCAGGATCCGTTCCTCTCTGCTATGGCGGCAGTCATTGTCTGCGGCGATGTGGAGTATGCGCATAGCATGTATGGTATGCGCGGTAAGCGCTTGTACACCGTCCAGAATTGCGCTGCGGCGATACAGAACATGCTCCTGGCCGCGCAGGCAGTGGGTCTCGGCGCGTGCTGGATCGGCGCGTTCGATGAGGACAAGGTATCGCTGATGTTCAATATCCCCAATCATCGTCATCGCCCCCAAGCGATCATTCTCTTCGGGTATGCTGCTGAAGAGCCGGAGCCGAAAGGGACGAAAGCGCTTGAAAGTGTCGTGTTCTTCAACGAATTCGGCAACTGCGTCCTGCGGCCCCATCTCGTGTTCTACGATTGGGCGACGGAGTGGCGTAATCAGGCGAAGAACGTCAAGGAACACTCGGTGTCTGCGTGGCACCGCCTCGCTTCGCAACGGCGCAAAGATACCGTCGAAAAGGACGCGTCACGTGGTGCGTCAGAACGCGTGTCAGAATCATCATCAGGCTCATCATCAGATGCCTCGATTCCTGGCAATGATGGATCGTCCCGGAAGCGATCGCCTTTGGAGCTTGCACGTGAACGCATCCGCACTCGCATTGAAGGGTTGAAACGCGAAGAATACCGTCGGGAAGAATAACCATTCGGAATCCGTGTTTTCTTCGAGATTCCGTCTTCATCTTGAGGATGAACGGGAAATATTTGTACCGAATCCTTGCGCAGTAATCCCGAGAGCCCTGCTGTGTCCCGGATCCTCGAACAGTAATGTTTGCGGGCTCCACAACTCTCGCATGTCACCCACAACGGGCAGTATAGATGCTCTTCTTAGGTGTTTTTCATAAGTGCTCTTCATAGGTTTTCTTGATGTGCAGCATCCGGGTGTGGGTTGGAAGTATCATACGCAATAATACTCAATAATACTCAATAGTACCGCACTCAGTCGCCGGATATCGTCCGAATAGGTCTTTGAGAGAGGTGCGCCGCCACGACTCAGGAATAGCTTTTTATACAATCAGATAGCCTCATCGAACATGTCTCCGCACCATGACGATGATCTGCGTGAGTTCGCACGTCAGCATGACGGGTCGTACCTCATAACTGGCGATATGCTCATCGGAGATGTCATCGCCGGATTCCCCAAGGCCGCGGGAATAATGCTGTCGCACGGTCTGCACTGCGTGGGGTGCCATGCGAATATCTTCGACACTATTGAAGGCGGCGCACGAGGCCACGGAATGGATGATGTCGAGATATCATCCATAATCGACGAGATAAACGCGGCGATTAATCGGCGTATCGAAACTATCGATATCACTCCGGGCGCCGTAGCGAAGATACGGGAGTTACGTGCCAACGAGCGTGGCAAAGAGGATTGGCCGCTACGCATCACCGTGCGTTCGGATGCCGATGTATCGGTGCATCCATCGTCCGCATTCCAATACGAGATGGATTTCGGGCTTGCGTCCGAGACCGATATGCGTTTCGACTTCGACGGCCTTATCGTCGTTGTCGATCCGGCGAGCTATGCGCTCCTACAAGGATCGAGTATTGACTATGTCGAGACGTTCGATGCTGCAGGTTTCAAGATAGACAACCCTCGCACCGATGATGGTCGTGTGTGAGTTTCAGGTCGCTCGTGAGGTTCGGGCTGACGTTCGCAGACCGATTCCTGTGGCGAGGATGCTGGCCGTGCTAGTGGGCTGGCCAGTACTCGCGTGGTTCGAAGAATATCGCTAGATATTTATTTGCGGGCGTCTATGCGCTTGCAGGGGTGATGTATGGTGAATGGTGTCAAGAGATCAAAAGGACGGATCGACCGTCGGGATGCTGCTGCTAAACGTGCCAAGCGTGGAACTGCGTCAAAGAAAAAATCCGGCATGACACTCTCGAAGCGTGCGGTGACCGCGCGAACGACCGCGCGACCAAGACCTGCCTCGGGATTGAAGAAAGCGTCCCGCTCATCCCTACGTATTTCCGTCCCTGCATCGAAGCCTTCTTCTCGAGTAGCGACGAATCGAGCGAATCGGGCCAACGATGATACGCGCAAGAAATACATGATGCCTCGTGTCGGGGATAGCGCGCCCGATTTCTCGCTTCCCGACGCGAATGGTTCGTTGCGAGGGCTCGCCGAGTATCGTGGACGTTATGTGGTTCTCTACTTCTACCCGAAAGACGATACTCCTGGGTGTACCATCGAAGCGCAGGGGTTCCGCGACGACCACGATTTGTTCATCGCAAAAAATGCCGTGGTGATGGGTGTGAGCAAGGATACTTGCGAGAGCCATCGGGCATTCATGCAGAAACATGGGCTGCGCAGCATTTTCCTCTCTGACGTCACGGGAGAGGTGGTGGCGCGATATGGTTGCTGGGTGGAAAAATCGATGTACGGGCGAAAGTACATGGGTATCGCTCGTGCGACTTTCATCATAGACCCAACCGGGCGTATTTCACGCGTCTTCCCCAATGTGTCGCCGAACGGCCATAGTGAAGACGTGCTCAGGGCTCTGCCTTAGCACAGTCTGACGCATGACTTCGCATCGTGTTCACACTGGCAAAAACTATATGAATAGCAAGACGCTCTTCGGGATTATATGGCAGAACATACCTTAGGACGATTCGACCATGAAGCGGTGGTAGTCGCGAAGAATATCATAGATGATTCGCACTTCACCATCATGTTCCGTCCTCACGATTCCGTGCGTTTCATACCCGGTCAGTATGTGAGCGTTGTCCTTGATGGCATGCGTCCCGCGCCGTTTTCGATAGCGAGCAGCGCAGAGACCGGGGATATCGAGCTAGGTATCGGGGTGCACGGTACCGTGACCACCGCTCTACGCGACACTCCTGTCGGTACGAAGGTAGTGCTGCGCGGTCCCTTTGGCCGTTTCACTCTCGGGGATGAGAAGAAGGTTTGCTTTCTCTCAGGCGGCGTTGGCATCACTCCTTTCGCAAGCATGCTGCGTACCTTGCGCGATACTAGCGGTGCGACCGATGCAGTGCTGCTCGCGAGCGCAAAGCATCGTAGGCAGTTCCTGTGGGCTGATGAGTTCCTTGCGTTGCGGTCACCGTTACGGGTAGTCTTCACGCTCACACAAGAGCATGATCCCCTGTTGCATCATGGACGGATTGATGCTGCGTTCATACGCGCGCAGGTGCCTGATTTCGCCGAACGGACATTCTATGCTTGCGGTCCTGCGGCGTTCATCGATGCGGTGTTCGTGGCGCTCGCCGAACTAGGTGTCTCTCCGGAGCGGATGCGCAAAGAAGCCTGGTGATCCATTGCTGTGCTCAATTACCGGATTCAGCAGTTGACTGTCGATGCCGCGTTGCAGACCGGAATATTCAGCTCATCTATGGGGTGGCTCTTATGCATATCGCCTATTCTTGCCTGTTGTGGCGGCGCTTTTGTGACGCAGTCCTTATGCGACTGCCGTCGGCTGCGGCCATGACGGTAGTCTGGCATTGCGCCAAGGTCACAACAATCGTTCTTATTGCCTAAGGGTCCTATGGCGCACAATCTCGGATGTGAAGAATTGCTCTTGGAATTCTGTCAGCGCGCGTATCTGGTCGTCTGAGTAGGACTTCTCCTCCGGAACGACAATGAGCTTGTCGTCGTCATCGTCCGTGCGGTGGATGACTGCGATGCATCGTCCTTTGAATTCTCCGACGGGCTCATACACTCCGAGGAGATATGCGCCCAGGTCCTCGCCATCTGGTGCCTGCATGCCCTTGATGTAACCATAGTTGAGCGGGTACATATGCCCGTGTTTCGGATGCCTGCTGCCGATAGGCCTGTCGATGGTGACGATCACATCTTGGCCGATGAACTGCGTTGAGTACTCCATAGGTTTGTTGTTCGCGCGTTGTATAATAAACATTATGGTGTGTCATGTCTACAGCAGACTATCGTTCTTGAGCAACAATCGTCGTATCAGTGTCTGAAAACTCGCGAAGGCCGCTGTGATTGATTGCGCTGCGCAGGGTTGGGTCTAGCGAGACTATCTGTGGACCGCGGTGCTTAATGCATATTTACAGGAGGTGCAGAACTCAAGGCCGAGTGGATCGCGGGATTTTCCGGCCGAATTGTATGCTACTTGTGCCGGAGGATTCATGATGCATCGCGCGCCCTGTGTTATCGTGTCACAGTGGGCGACTTGTCGTCCGTTCTCGTAATTATGAGCCGGATCATCCACGAGCAGATGGAATAGTTCATGGGCGATAAGCGAACCGTTCGCGGCGTGAGGGAACGGAAGTCCGATGGCGAATACGTGGTTGCGGCCATAATCGACAGTGCCCTGTAATCCATGCATTCCTCGTGTGGTATGCGCGCTCGGCGCAACGAACGGGATGGGCGTTATGTTCGCATGATAGAACGGGCTACAAAGGAAGAAGACGTGCATCCCGGTGTCGTGTCTTTGAGTTATGCGGCTCATATTGATGAAGGTCTGCCCCGCCAGGTATATCTTCGCGTAGTCATCGAGCTCCTCCATCGTGGATATCGTCAGGAAATCTTTCGGCCTCCCGGGTGGGATAGTATACTGTTGCGTGTCGATGTCGAGAGGCAGTGGAAACGATGCCGCAATGTCTGTCT
>DUGD01000033.1 GCA_013331575.1 Candidatus Woesearchaeota archaeon | reverse complement strand
CAATCTCAATCAACCCGGCCTCGTGACAGATACAGAAGTGCTCGTGAACGGCCCGTATGTCATCAACGTCCGCCCGTGGATAGAAGGAAAGACGCTGGATGAGATCGTGAGCGGACAACAGTTCACCGCGAGCGAGACGCGCGAGTTCTCCACGAACATCGCGAAGCAGCTTGGCGGCGCGCACAGCAAGAACATCATCCACCGCGACATCAAACCGAACAACGTGATCAGGTCGAAGACCGGTTACCACCTCATCGATTTCGGCGTCGCGAAGAAGATAGAGCGCGCCGAGGACCCTGACGACGGAGAGAACGCGACGAACATGACCATCGTCGGCACACCGGCGTACCGCGCGCCAGAGATCATGTTCGGCCGTGCGGACGCGCGAGCGGACATCTACTCGCTCGGCTACACGCTACTGTACACGCTCACCGGGAAACACCCTGTCAAGACCGGCACTGAAGAACAGAAGTACGATTACGCAATCAAAGCCATCGGCAAGCTCAATATCGACGAAGCGCTCAAAGAGACGCTCCGCACGATGATTAACCCGAATAAAGAGCAGCGCTACAAGACGATGGATGATGTCATCGCGGCGCTCGAGGAAAAAACGCGAGAGGACACCGCACCAGCGACTGCCTCGACAACCACTACTACGATTGCATCCGATAAGAATGCGACATCTGCTGCAGGACAAACTCCGCAAGCGTACGATCCGTTGCAGTTGGTGCGCGAGAAAGGACACGCGGGACTGGCACACCGCATTGAACTATTGAAAAAAGAGTTCAAAGAGAGATACACGACACAGGGACCAATATCTGATGAGATGGATAACGCACTCACCAAGGATCTCCACGTCACACTTACGGAGCTAGGATACGAACTCCAACCGTTCAGCAACTCCACAGCTACCTACAATGGAATCCGTAAACGCAAAGACGGGAGCGGCATCGATGTCATCAAGATTAAAATCGCACCAAATGCAAGGACGGTCATCAACGAGAAGCACGTCGAGTACCGATTCGTCAAGAACGAGTACGCGCTCGCGAAACTCGAAGAACGGTTACTGGATGAAAGCATACTGGATGATAATCGAGAGAGAAACATCAGATTCACGCAAGATGGAAACCGCGCCTACGAAGGGGTTAAGGGAGCGGCATTTGGAGTCATGACGTCATCGCTGGCAGGCGTAGGTGTCGCGATATCTGTCACGGGTAGCGCAATAATCGCGTCTGCGGCGGTGCCGTTCATTGTCGGGGGAGTAATCGCCACAACTGCAGTATACACGAGCGGCATGGCACTCGCAAAAGCATACCCTGAGATACCGTATGCGATAGCGCTCAAATTCAGGCAGTGGCGTGATAAAAAATATCGCCACAGCACCGAGGTCGGCGCGCTCGAAGCGGCGCTCACCATCGATGATTCGACAGAAAAGATCAGACGCGTACTCGTCAAGAGAGGGCTGGACTATCACTATGAGGAAGACAAGAAAATAGGCTCTTACATCGCCCGAGAGAAAAAAGCTGACGAGGCGATGAGACGATTCAGAGCGTCACTTGCAACAGTAGAGCTTAGCGATCTCGCCAAGAAGGAACTCGAACAGTCTCTGCGCGAACAAGAACTATACGATCGCGCGCAAGGACTCAAGATAGATCCGCGCCGCATCCTCGACAACGGGTACAGCAGGGATGAGATTGAAACGATAAAAGAACTCCGCATGACTCCAGAGGAACACGAACGATTCCTCGCCTACGCCGACGAGCACTATGTGAAACAGTATCCGGGCATGAGAATGCAACGTGATACGAAGAGAGTCGGAGGCGATATTGGCATGGCGATGTACGGGATACGACAGGAACCATCGGGCCAGTACACGCTTGATGCGCGTGGCGTTCCTAAAATGGTTACGGCGTCGGTAAATAGCTACATCTCAGCCAAGGCCGCAGCATTGGAAACCATCACGCCGCCCTCTGAACACAGCTTCAAAGATATCGAGTAAACGAGAGCGAAGCAGAAGAGGTAATTATGTTCTCGATGTGGGGCATAAGCAACATCAACGATACGTATCGTCATGATGTTGCAAATCGATATCCGCACAGTATCACCCTCTATCGAGAACTTGAGCACTTTGCTGCCGATGTGAACGCAAGAAAGCGCTTGTACAGCCGGAAGCTACACAGTAAATTGGGTTTCTACGAGGACTCGCTGCAGCAGGAACACGTGCATTCCACAAGATAGTAACTACTTTTTCTCGTCGTTTGGCGGCACCGTGCTGCGTTGACATCATCGCCACCGGTCTGAAAGGGAACGGATGTCAACGCATCGAAGAAGAATCATCCGGATAGCATCTCCTTCCGGGATCACGAAGAATAATGAGTGGGCGTTCGAAGGGGGCAACATGCGGAATAACTAGTGACTGCACTGGCCGCCACTACGGACGATGCCGATGGAGCCACTCATCGCGCACATTTATAAACATACATTCTCCGAAGAGATTTATGCGCATAGCAATCATAAGTCTCCTGTTCGGGATACTGCTTTCCACGAACGTTCTTGCGGCAACGATCACCGGCCAGACATTCCAAGGAAACACGCTCACAATCACCTATGATGGGATCCCGCCGTTCCAGATCAACATCAGAGGAGATACCAATATCGGGAATCCCGGCGGATTCCTGTGGGCCAATACCAACGAAAAAAGTTATACTGTGAATCTGGGATTCGCCATCAATCCGATACATGAATTTTTCTTCGCAGTCAAAGACAATACCTGGAGCGAGACAAAGAGCACGAGGGGAGAGAATGAATGCGCTCCTACCACCTGCGAAGCGCAAGGTAACGATTGCGGCGAGACAAATGATGGGTGCGGTGGTACGATAAACTGCGGTACATGCACACCCCCCTTCACCGTACAAGACATACACAGCGTCACGTTCTACGATTTCGGATCGAGTATGGCACAACGCCACATCCATCTCACGGAAACACTTCCTGCGATAAAAGCTGCAGGGTTCAACACCGTCTGGCTCGTGACGCCGTGGAGTCTGATGGATCCTCAACCGCTAAGCACACCTACGCAGTACAATGAAGCAGAGTTCACGCAACTGCGGCAGACCCTCCAACTGTTCAAGGAGAATGACATGCACGCTATCATCGGGCTTAACTACCTCGGCAAAGGATGGGCGCCACAAGGGATCAACGCTTGCAATTGGACGCAGGATCCCATTCTGTACGATGCGTTCGTCGATTACACAGCACACTTCCTCGGGGAGATACAAGAGTACAACGACACTGTCTATGTCCTCGTCTTCACCGAAGGCACAGAAGGGTGCGATGGGTGGGAACAGACGCCTGCGGAACAAGCGACAACACTCAGATTAACACTCGGAAACTTCCCCAACCAACTGCCACAGAATCTTCGAGAGAAGTTCACGATAGGATACCATGATTACACTCTTATCAGCAGGGGCTGGAGCGACACGTCGCCGATTGCCGAACCGATATCGTTTGATTTCCTCAGCATGGTCGCGTACGGGCTCGATAGTTACGACACTGAAGAGATCTATAATGAGCTCGATGTGCGTGCGGATCGATTCCAGAGCGGCTACCCAGAGACGCCATTGATTATCGGCGAGTTCGGAGCGTCCGCATGCAGTGGCAAAGATATCATCCAAGCGCGCGTGGACAGAACCATTGTAGAGTACGCGCTTGACAATGAACTTGGATTCAACCTCTGGGGTTGGAAACCGTGCCCTAACATCGAATGCACCGCCCCGGCATGCAGCGGCCTCGCAATTATCAACCCCGATGGAACTCCGAAGATAGCGGTGAGCGAAATACGCGAAGCAATAAGCGGTTTGAGAAGTGAACCATTCGACATTCAACGACCTCCTCTCACCTTGACGGCCGGCGGCGTAGTGACGTCATACACGCCGTGGGCGGTGTGGGCCAGCGGAGAGGGATTCTTGAGCGGGTACGCTAACGTATTCGATAACAACGCGCAATGGGGAGGCGATCTTCCGCTAACGATTGCTAATGATGGTTCGTTCGTGTCATTCAAACTCCCATCGAATGCTGCACCGTCTGGCTGCAACACAGGCAAGAGCTGCACAATCAAGATTCAAGTGACGCGCTCCACAGGGGAGACGTCGAATTTTATCAACATCACGTTACCGGCGCGATAAGCATCATATTACAACGGCGCATCAACAAATTACTCGCTACAGTAAGAATGCATTCATTCCCAGGATAGTCAACCACTCCTTCTCGTTCGCAAGGGAAACGACGTGTTTCCCTGCGCAGGGATTCATAGAATCCCTCGCGTCGTCAACTACTATTAATTAGACGTTCGCTGCGGCGCATTCACCGACTACTCATTGCAGTGAGAGAGTGCATGTGTTCTCCCACGATAGTCAACTACCCCTTATTGTAGTCAGTCAACTATTGCTGATTTGTCGTTCGCTGCGGCGGACATATCGCCCTCGGCGAAATCGTTTCGGGCGTCGCAAGATGGCTCGGCTACTGCCTCGCCATACTCCGCCCTCAGAATAACGCCAAGGCAGCGATGCGAATACTGAATACTGGACGGTAAGAGTATAGCGCAGTATCAAGTTATACACAAAAATATACTAAAAGAAAATCACTTCTTCGCTACGCCGCGGCGCTGCAGGATGTCCTTGTACCGGAGGTAGTCCTCCGATTCCTTGAACTCCTCTTTCACGCGGCTCGGCATGCGCTCGAACCATTTGACCTGGATGATCGCGAGGGTCTTGAAGTCCTCCGTGACGTCGGGGTCGTTCTTGATGACGGTCGTGCCGTGGAGTTGTTCTCCGTCGATGTGCTCGTAATCATCTTCCATCTTGCGTTCGGTCTGGAACATGCGCAGGAACCGCTCGTAAAGCCCCACACGGGCCTCTTGTTTGTCCGCGAGCGTCTCATGCGCAGTATCATCCGCGTCTTCGAGCCGCTCCTCTCCTTTCTTGATGTCCTGTTCCATCGCTGTCACCTTCGCCATCTCGTCCGGAGTGCGCTGGTCCCGCGGCAATTCCCCTTTTTTCGGGAAGAGACTCTATCCCACCAGCCGGGTTGGCTCGTGCCATCACTGGTGTGGATCATCGATCGCCGTTTGCGATCGCGCATGTACCGCTCCATTTCATCGTTGAAAGCCATGATGTCACCGGACAGCACTGGCCTGACGGAGATTGTTTATAAAAGTTACGCTATGCGCCAGTGGTAGCACTTCCGGAAGAGGGGAGCGCAGCATAACTACCGGCTGAGAACGGACGTCGCTTGGACGCGAAAGAAACACAGCTATGAAAATAAGAAGTGGGGCTACTGGGATTTGAACCCAGATCGACCGCTTTCGCCTAAGCGAAGGTTTGTTCATCGCCCTTGCGGGCTCATCCCTCCAGCAACTGGAGGCGGTAATACTAGCCAGGTTGTACTATAACCCCGTTACGGACGAGGGGACAAGGATGATTTATAAAAGTAACCGTCTCCGCGAGGACGATGCACCCACTACGCCTCAAGGACGGGACGACAATAGCGAGCCGCGATGAGCTCTATGCTGCGCTGGGTGCGATGACAAATAAGACATTCTCTACGCACTGCGACGAGAAAAAGAACGATTTCGCGTCATGGATAGAGCATGAACTCAGTGATAAATTTTTGGCGGCATCCATGCGCCGCGCGACAAACAAAGAAGAGATGCGAAAAGCGCTCTTCGTCGCGATGTTCCGGTGAGGATGGAGAGCGATATCTTAACTACACTGCTGTCGCATCTGCATCAGACGGGCTTTGTACTTCCATCAGCGCAGATCACATATGATCGTTTGATGACGGGATTGATTGTTGATATTCCGTTCGTTAGTGCTTCTAGGGATTTACCGAAAAGATCGAATGCCAATGGATCACGGACGCCTGCATCGTGCGCGCATAACCCATTTTTATCAAAACGATATCCCAATTCAACTAATTTCTTCTTGCGCCATCGTGATTTTCGAGCATACACATCGACGTGTAACATAGGCCCATAAATACCATAATTGAATCGATGTTTCAAAGCAATGCGTTGATCACCATTGCTGTCGATCTGCGAGCATACAACGGCGAGGTCCTCAACCATCTCTGCCGCAATGATTTCAATAGTTGGTGTGCTGTGCTTCGCGAGTTCATGTTGCTGCTCGGCTGTCGGCAGGTACTCTCGCAGCACGCTATCGACAATGTCACGCGGTATCTCGCGATGTTCGGCGTACGCATAGACTGTGCTCTCCGGCACCTTGCCGTCCACTCGTGCGACGTCGGGCAGGTGATTGAGAATCTCTTCATCGCGCCAATTGTCAGCGATTGCCAGGCGGTATTCGTGCTCCGCGTCGACGCGCTTGCACAAGTCAAGGTATTGCTCCTCGCTTAAACGCCGCTCCGTTGGCTTGACAATGGGCAATGATTGCTGCGCAGCGTAAAGCGTTGTTCGGTCGGACGATGCGTTTGCGCTTGTGCCACTCACGACAGCAACACTATCGCTCGCGATCGCAGATTTAGCGGTCGCCTTCATTCCCATCGCTTCGATGATAGATTCCATATGTCGCCTCGGATGATTACAGGTGCGGTATGTGCGCTCGCATCTCGAGCAGTCGCTCAGGATCGAGACGGTACGGCGTGTTCCCCTCGAAGAACTGGTGCGTGCCGATGAGGTGCGGCAAGAGACCGGAGATGGAGAAACCTTCTTGTGTAGAGCGCTTCGTGAATTGATACGTGACATTGGTCATGCCGCACGCGTAACTACCGAACGGACATCCTTGGATACCGCGTCGCACCACGCCTTTCGCTTCATAACCGGAGAAGCGCAGGCTCGCATCGACCCCTTTTGGTATGCGATTGAGCATGTCCTCGAGCCATCGCGCCGCCTCGTAGTGCGTCACGCCGTGCCGTGCCAGTGTCGCGGCGTCGCGTTCGATGCAGTTGCGTAGCGACTCGCCTCGCCCCAAGAATCCCGCGGACGATGCATTGCCAGGTCGCATCCTTCGCTCCACTGCAGCGAGTTCCGCTGGCGTCAATGTGTCGATGTAGAGTCGGTCTGCCATGAGTATCATCTCCCTAATCTTCGCTCTCGCGCATCGGCGTGCCGTAGTATATCGCTTTGCCGATGAGGAATCCGTAGCGGAACTGCTCGCGTTGCGCGCCGGCGATAGCCACGACTTTCGCGTCGCGAAGCTCCTTCCAGTCGCCGATCATGATCTCGCGTTTTCGCTCGTATCCTACGAGCGACTCCACGTACGATCTCGCTGCGGAGCCGTATCGTTCATGGACTATGATTGCAATGCCTTCGTTTTTCCCGCGCGGTATGAAAGGTTCGACTTTGTGGTCCTTGCTGAGCATGTACTCTTCGACCGATGAGGGTGATATTTTCAAGTTGTGCAAGAATTCCTTGCAATCCTCATCCTCGCGGATACGTTCTTTCGCGATCTCATCGAGGCGCTTGTACTGCGCGCGCATGGAATCCCTTACTTTTCGGAGAGTGCTGAGCATATGATATCACTCGGAGCCGATTGTCTTGCGTACCGGCAGACCGTAATAGACCGTGATTTCAGGAGGGTGCTCTTGACGTTGCGCGCAGACCAGCGCGACAGCATCCTGTCCTTTGAGGTACTTCAAGTCCTCAAGGGTCATCGTTCGCTCGGGGTTGAGGTACGGCGCTTTCTGCTGCATTCTCAGCACGACGCCTTTATCCNNGCATCGAGTAGCTCTCGAATGATTCTGGCGTCACGACTAGACGTTCAAGGAACTCCTGATCGGTTTCGAGTTTGAGGAATTCTTCCGGGTTGATGGTGACGGTCATTGTGTCTTCGATAGAATCTCTGGTTTTCATGGTATCACCTTTTCGCCGTTCTGCACTCTCCGCACAGGAAGACCGTAGTACACCGTCCTCCATTCCTCGGCATCTGGATTCACGTTGCACTGCGCGCCGAGAATGGCGAACATGTCGGACCTTTTCAGATAATCGATGTCGCCGAGCGGCATGGTGCGTTTGACAACAAGTCTCTTCTCTTCCAATTTGCAATTGTGATCCTCACTCCATGAAGAATAGTATCGACGTTCACGCACTCCGACGCTTTTATCCACCCCGGGGACGTCGATGATAGCTATACCACCCGGATGACGGGCTGCGTACGATTCAACACTCTCCGATGATATGATGATCGAAGCAAGATACGTACCAATCTCACGTTTATACGCCATTTCCTGTTCATGCTNNGCATGGGCCGCGCGCATCCGACGATTCTCACGCATAGTATCGAGCCAACCCATCATCGCACCTCAATAGCATCGATGGAGTTCACAGAGACATTTTTCGTCTCGCCATCCTGCACCCTCCGGACAGGAAGACCGTAGTACATCGACTTATACGACCAATCGACACCCATAGACGTAGTAAACGCTGTCTGACATTGCGCGCCGAGAACCGCAAACATGCCACGCTTCTTGAGATAATCGATATTACCGAGCACCATATCGCGTTCGAGCATGGGTTCTCCAGTAGTACGCGAGCAATATCTGCGCTCATGTATCTTGACGCATTTTTGGACGTCAGGAACATCGATGATAGCTATCCCACCATCATGGCGTGCAGCATATGATTCGACACTCTCCGACGAAATAATAATAGAATTAAGATACTCTGCGATCTCACGCTCATGCGCCAGCTTCTGTTCCAGCTCCGCCTGCTTTTGCGCAGCAATCTTGGCCTCAAGCTCCTTCGCATTAGCAGCATGGGCCGCGCGCATCCGACGA
>DUGD01000057.1 GCA_013331575.1 Candidatus Woesearchaeota archaeon | reverse complement strand
GTCTACGCGTCGAGAGTTTCATCCACGAATGGTTATGCCCTAACCCGTTATCGGCTCCATCGTGATGATCGTATCGAGACGATACCGTTCTGCACCGCGCCCAGCGTGGAGACTCTCGCCGGGGCTTTTTTCACGCTCAAGACTCCGTCCGGAAAACCGTACGAGGTGTCGCTCGCAGTTCCTAAGCCGTACGATACGCGGTACTTCCCTCTCATCACCGTCGGTGATGAATTGTTCATGGTGCAGATGGGGCATCCGTCGCAATGCTTGAGCTTCGAGCAGCCGGCGTTGTGGCGTTCGATGAGCCGGGTGCGGGATCACGAGCGCGTCATGCCGTGCATGACTCTTGATGAACAGGCGCTCCTTCTTTCGTTCCTGCTGCCTCGTGCGAAGAAACCTTAATATCCTGCGTCCCACTCCTGTGAGCATGATCTTCGATTGCGATAACCGTCATGGCATCTCTCGTGAAGCGCGTCTTCTCACAGCGAACTCCGTATACGCGGAGCGCGACGATCAGCGAGGGATATATGCGTTGCGACGGTACCGTAGCGACCAGTGCGGATCTGTGCACACCTCTGAGTTGTGCGTCGCGCCGGATGTCGATGGCTTCGCTGCGGCGATAGCGGGACTGCGCAATCCGATGGGGGCGTCGCTAGAATTGCGATTGCGGCCGTACCATCACGAGGTCGATCGCATGTTGCCGTTCCTCGAGGTCCTANNGTCTCAATCTCGGTGTGCCCGCAGTCTGGCCGTTGAATTGTGTGGCGCAGCGTAATGCGGCGCTCTCGCGTCGTCTCTCGAAGGACGATGGCGCTGCGCTCATTGCCGCGCTATTGCCCTATGTGAAGCGATAGTGCTGACCGTCGTCAACTGCTTCTTCTCGATCTTCTTTCGTCGTTTCTGTTTTGGTATTTTTTTCGTCGCAGGTGAATCTTTTTTGCGAAGCGATACGGAATAACCATGTTTAATTCAAAAGCTCATAGAAACATTCTTATTGTTAGTCGAATCCTCCTTTCGAATGGTCTTCAACTGCAATACCTATCGTGCGCCCTTCCCCGAGAGTGTCCGTGTGCACCGGTCGCTTTACGCTTCCCAGGTTCACGCATCGGGCGGTTTCGCGCTATGTACCTATCGGCTTCCCGGTGATGGTTTCATCTACCCCCGTGAGTACTGCACGGGCGATACTGTCGAAGGGCTGGCTGCGAACCTTTTCAAGCTCAAGACTCGGACGGGAAATCCACTCGAGATTGTCCTCGCCGAACCGAGGGACGATTTCGAACGGGAGTATTATCCCACTGTCGCCGTCGAGGGGACACGTAAGATGCTGTATGTCGGGCAGCCGGATGCGTGCATTAACTTTGCCCAGCCAGCAGTGTGTGCGACGGAGTACGCGGCTAATTTGCGCAAGAAAGAGATGCCTTGCATGACTGCGGATGAGCAGGCGAAGTTCTTGGCGTTGTTATTACCAAAGGCGAAAGTTAGGGAACGACATTAGACCTCGATGGGTCGCCCTCGTCTGTAGTCGTCAACTACTTCTTCTCGTCGTTTTTCTATTGCTGCGGCGGACACATTGCCGTTCCACGGCAACATTGTCTCAGGGTTCGCCTGGCCGCTTCGACTGTTGTCTCGCGGACGCTCACCCCTCAGATTTTGCGCCAAGGCAGCGAACTCACTCTCGATTCTGTCTGTTTAGCTTGGTGATTCGGCCGTGTTTGCCCTATATCTTGCTGTTTCTACTGCTATCCGCTCCTTTTTTGACCGCTCGTTTGTCCTCTTGCCCTTCTTAAAGTTCGCATAATTCGTGCCTTGTGCGTTCTCCTCGTCGATTCTCACTTAAGAAGTGCTATGTGCCTTCACTCTTGCCACTAATGACCACTCGTAACTTATTTAAAGTAGTTATCTCAATGTCTCTCCTAAAAAGGGGTGTGAGTCCCATTTTGGGAGGTAGAACGAATGATAGTGAGAGAAGACTTTCTGTCGAAGCTGCGCCGGTATTTCGGCCTGAACCTCTATGAGGTAAAGATCTGGACGGCGCTCTTGTCGCGAGGCGTCTCCACGGCCGGCGAGCTTTCGGATATCGCGAACGTGCCGCGCAGTCGCAGCTACGACATCCTCGAGTCGCTCGAGAAAAAGGGCTTCATCATCATGAAGCTCGGTAAGCCTATCAAGTACATCGCGGTCCCGCCTGAGGAGGTCGTGGAGCGTGTCAAGAAGAACATGAAGAAGGAGGCGGAAGAGTCCGTCTCTCGTCTTGAGAACCTCAAGAAGACGGACGTCATCGGCGAGCTCAGGAACCTGCACACGCAGGGTGTGGAGCTTGTCGAACCGACCGACCTCTCGGGTTCTTTGCGCGGAAGGCACAACCTGTACAACCATATGGAGTTGACCATCCGTGGCGCCGAGGAGAGCGTGACGCTCGTCACGACGAGCTCCGGGCTCCTGCGCAAGATCGAGGGTCTCAAGCAGGTGCTGCAGGAGGCCGCAAAGCGCGGCGTCAAGGTCCGCATCGCGGCCCCGATGACCAAGGAGGCAGACATTGCCGCCAAGGAACTCGAGGGCATCGCTGAGGTCCGTGAGGCCAAGATCAAGGGCCGCTTCCTCATCGTGGACGGAAAGGAGATCATCTTCATGGTCATGGATGACGTGGATGTCCACCCGACATATGATATCGGGATCTGGATCAACACGCCGTTCTTCGCCAGCGCGCTCGAGAGCATGTTCGAGCTCGCCTGGGTCGACATGAAGAAGGTCAAGACCAAGTAACTTTCTTTACTTTTCTTTATTTTTTCTTCTTGAGTGTCTGCTTAATTTTCCGATAAATACTTGAATCGCTCTTTCTGCCGGGTTGTTATGGTCGATTGCCGTTATTGTATGAAACCGCTCCTGCGCAAGGATGATTCGAGAATACTGTCCTACGAACCGTTATGCGATGGTAAGTACGATGATTCTGGTCTCGGTCCTCCGACCAGACGCAACTACCTGCCTCACGCGACTCTTGTGTTCTGCCATGTGAATTGCGTCTCGCTCAAGGACAAGCAGCGGAATCCGCTCGCGCAGAGGGAATTCTACGGTCCGTACCCCTGCGATGCAGAGGTGATGGGTGCATTGAGGGCAAAAAACAAAGCGGGCCGCGTCGGTATGACTGTCATGGGTGTGTTCCTTCTGCTGGTATTCTTGATTCTTGGCGTAGCCGCGCACGATATCAACATTTTCATAGTCCTCCTTCTGCTCTCTGTACTATTCATTCTCTTTGTCGTATGGAGCGCAAAACACAGCGAGAAGGCTCTCGATGCCATAGCGGCACTGAAATGATCCTGCCGTGCTATTTTAGTGGGATCTATCTCTTCCGATACCCGAACTTCTTGTCGTAATCAGGATGGTCCATGATATCGAGGACGATGGCGAGGATTTCTACTTCTCCAGTGTTGAGCGTGTAGAGCATGCGCCAATAGCCTGCGAGGTCTATCTTCCACAAGTTGTCAACGTTATATTCCCCGGGGATGAGTTGTCGTTGTATCTTCGTTCCTGTCAGAGGATTTGTCGCGAGAAGTACGATTTTTTCATTGATTGACCGCAACAGTGCGCGATATTCTTTGCTTGTTTTTGCGTTTCTTCTGATGGCTGTGAGCTGAGACTCGGCTTGTTGTCGCTTTTCTACGCGGACCGGTTTCATCATTGCGCGAAAGCTGTCGTTTTTTATGTGTGTATTGGCCAGGAATCCGGAAATCTTCCGGCGTGAATGGAGAGGTATGGCGTAAAAGTTCTTCCATCTCGTCTGGAGATTTATAGGTCCACAGTATCCCTTGCCTGTGGTCAATAATCTTGCCGCTGTCCTCGAGATATTTGATGATGACGTTGAGCGTCTGATGCATTATTTTTTTGGGAAGTTTCTTTTTTAATTCCGTTCTCGTGATGTCCTTCTCCTTCTTGAGGATCGTTTCCACCATGAGAACGGTCTGGAGGTTCGGGTAATGGATGATTTTGCCCATAGTCATATAGAAAGTTGTATGGAGTTATATACTTTTTGTGTTGTGGGTGGTCGACATGATGTGTGGTTATGCGTTTAGGGGGTTGGCGCGGAATCGTCACATTTATATATTAAAAAACAATATTTAGTATTCTAGTTGCCCTTTTCGTATATCGAAGAGGGTGCAGCGATGACGCGCTCATCCGGCGCACAGAGGTAACGATTATGGCAAAGGGATCTTCGGAGAGTTCTAATCAATTGAATCTTACAGTGGTGGCGCTCGTCGCTTTGGTCGCGATCGTCGGTTTGGTAGCACTTGTCATGAACGCCGCAGGCATGAGGACTGCGACTTTCTCGATAGGAAGCGAACTCGCGAATGCGGAGAATCTCGCCGGAGACGCACGAGCACTCATCGGCCCGCCCGTCAGGCAGCCGCCGGTGAAAATCGACTGTGATGTCTGCGCCAAGGAATGCTCCAACCAGAACACAGCGTCTTACATGGCCTACTGCAGCACTTGCATGGATGCATGCAAATTGAGATGACGAGGTCAGCAATTATGGCGGATGAGATGATGCGTGGGCAGTAGATACCGTGAGCCCTCAGCTCGCGCGGTCTCACTTCTTAATCACATAGAACAATTCGTTCTCCACTGAGAACGTCTCCCATGCGAGTCCTTTGCGCGCGAGTAACCGTTCGAACCAGCTGCGGCCGGCCCGCGCGATGTTTTTCTTCCCGCCGAGCGATTTCGTCGGGAACGACGCGACGATCCATTTTGATTTGATGTTGTCGAAGAGCTTGTAGGAGATGTGACGCTTCGCCTCTTCCAACGAATCGAGGAGTTTGAAGAGGAGTGTGACATCCGCGTCTTTCGTCAGCGCCGGGAGCTTCGCGATATCGTCATCCTTAGTGAGGTCGAGGGCAACCGTCTTTCCCGGTATCGAGAGCGCGGCGAAGCACTCATCCAGGAACTTCATGTCATCCGCGGAGATGTCGCTCGCGAGTATCGTCGGCCAGCAGTTGTGTTGAGCGAAATAATGGTGCGCGAGCGGGTTCATGCCGCAGCCGAGGTCGACCACGGTCTCCGGCGATATCTTCTCGCATAGGACGGAATAGATCTCGTCGTAGTGCGGCAATCTTTCTTTCGTGCTCGTGTGCGTCCCCAAGAGCCCGTCCACGATCTCTCGTCGTTCCGTATCATCGTGTGTTGTGCGCAATCGTGTCAAGAGCTTCATCCGGTCGCTCTCGTCCGTCTGGAATACGCCGTAGATCGCGCGCAGTTCCTTGCGGATGCGCTTTTGCAGCTCCTCGTGCTCTTGGCTCTTCGAGAACTGCTTGAAGCTCGCGCTGGAGTGGAATTTGCGCTTGATGATGTTGTTGGACGCGAAGATGCGTTCTATCTTGTCGCGCACGAAATCGTCGTCGAGCGTCGAGAGTCCTTTCTTCGATTTCAGTGATTCGACGAGATCGTCCATCTTGTCGGAGGCCGCACTTCCTGCTTTTTCGGAGCGCGGGGAATCTACCGTTTTTCCGGAGGCCGCGGTGTTCTTGTCTACTGTATCGGAGCGCGGGGAATCCAACTCACGTCCGTTCCGTGGATTGTCTCGGCCCTCGCAGGGTGAGCTTCGCTCACGCTCGGCCCTCGGGTTTGTCCCAAGGCGCTCCTGATTATTGTTATTCTCTTCTTCTTTCTTATTATGATTATATTTTTTCTTCTTGTTGTGCGCAATCACCATCGTTTCACGCCCACGATGCCGCCCAAGCCGTCTATCTTCCCCGCAGCGTCTTTCGTCGATACGAGGTGCACTTTCGCTTTCACGTCGGATGCCCTGCGCAGCATCGTCTCGAGCTCATCGAATGTCCCTTCCTCTTTCGCTTTCATGATGGCGTTCTCGCTCACCGTGACTTCGGAGATGTTGCCTTCGTCGAGCGCTGCCCGGACGTCGTCTTTCCCGTATACGAGCCTGTCTTTCGCGAGCGCGAGCATGATGCTCTCGAGGAGCGCGGTCTCCCGTGTGGATCGTTGCGCGCGGAGCGCCGATTGCAATTCCGGCCTGCGCAGCACTTCCTGTATCGCTGTCTCATCCACTGTGCTGATGGTGGTAAAGAGCATGCGCTTGCGGAGTTCCGGTCCCGCCTCTTTCTCCAAGTACTCTTTCCAGAAACTGGGACTTGCTGCGATGACGTGCTCTGCTTGCAACCGGTCGCGGTACTCCTGCGCGGCCTTCGCCACCTCGCGATAGAACGAGTGCGCTCTGCCTTCATCAACGCCTTTTTTCGGCACGTCGCCTTTGAGTGTGAGAAGCACCTCATGCCCAGATGCTTTGAGCGTCGCGAAGATGGCGGTCTCGCGGTCAAAAAGCACGAGAAGCGCGTTCGCATGCCCCGCGAGCGCCTCCTCCAGTTTCTCGAGCTGGTAGTTGAGCCAGTTCGTTTTCATGATGGTGATGCGGCTCCCTTCGGTGATGTCGAGCGTGTGGTAGCTGCCGCGCGGGACCTCTTCCGATCCATCCACGACTTTCCCCGTCGCCCGTAATTGGCCCGTGCTTCCTGAGAACTCGGTCCGTTCGACTTCGATAGTGACCCAGACCTTGCGCTTGATTATCGAAGTCTTGCCCTCTCCGCCGGCGGTCCCGCCCGCTTTGTACTTGTACTCCGAGTCGCCGGTGCATCGGTCCCGTGCGTCGATGATGGTATGGAGGTACCAGAGGTCGTCTCCACAGTCCACCATCACCTTGATAGTGCCCTGCCGCAGGTTCTTGTCGAGTATCTTCATGGTTCCTTCCGTACTATCCCGTATTGCCATCTACTCCTTTCATCCATTCATACGTGATACATTCATACGTGATTGTTGCATCTCTGTCGGATTTTGCCTTTGCCGATCGGATGGTGAACCAGCGATCGACCTTGATCCGCCTTGGCTGTCAGGCAGCCTTCGCTCGAGCTTTCCGAGAGCGTGTCGAGGGAGTATCGAGAGAGCACCGAGGGAAATATTTATATATGCCGTTTCGCCGGACCGAGAGTATGGCTACAGGGGTCTCTCGACGAGCACAGAGCGCATCAGGTGCGGCGGTCCTCGTCGCTATCATCGGCGCCATCCTCATCCTCTACATCCTTTTCATGCCGCCGGCGGAGCGAGAGCGGCTCCTCTTCGGCGACGGCAGCGGGAGTTCTGGCGGGTATGGTAGTGGTTACGGCGGAGGATCGAGCGGTGGNNCCGGTGCTCATCATGAGCGAGACTCCGGGTACGCTACGATTGCAGAAATCCACTTTATTGGACCATAACATCCCGACAGCTACCATCTATACCGCCATCAACACCGTAGAACTCAAGACCATCGAATCGGCCTCGGCAAAAAATGGTGTGTTCGCGAAACGCGACATCACGATCGATTTCGAAGGCGACCGCGAAAGCGGCCGTAACTTCCTTCTCAGTTTCAACGTAGACCAGCCCGGCGACGGACCGCTCCGCGTCCTCCTCAACGGCCGCCTCATCTATGAACGACCGGTACGAGAGCGCAGTCCCGCGCCCATCCCGCTCGCGCTCGATTACCTCAAGGACGGGAAGAACGAGCTCGTCTTCAGTGTCGGCGACGCAGGATGGTCCTTCTGGCGCTCCAACACGTACTACTTGCATAACATCATGGTCTCCGCGGATGTCATCGATGCTTCAGCATCAATCGCCGCTCAGACTTTCACAATCAAAGAGGAAGAGATAGGCATGTTCGAGAGCGCGCAACTCCAGTTCGTGCCCGAGTGCGACATCAAGAAGGCCGGTCGTTTGGTCGTCCACCTCAACTCGCAGACCGTACGCAACGCCGACAACACGACGCAAGAGGTCCCGAACGTGCTCTACAGCGGCTTCCCCGACTGCGGCGTGCTCTTCAAGACGGACGTCGCCCGTGAGCAGTTGCGCGTGGGCGAGAATCGCGTGCTCTTCGCGAGCCAAGGCGGGCAGTACGTCATCGACCGTATCAAGCTCGTCGTCAGGCAGCGCGAACAGGAGTATCCGACCTACTACTTCAACCTCCCACGCGAGATGTACGATACACTCGACGCTGGGCAAGGACAGTTGCGCGTCACCATGACATTCACCGATTACAGGAACCAGAAGACCGGTGAAGTGGTGCTCAACGGTTTCGTGCAATCATTCGCGACCGGCGATTACGCATGGCAAGCGGTCATCGACCCAGGGATACTTACTCCCGGACCGAACACTATCATGGTCGCTCCGCATACCGATCGCTTAGACATCGCAGAGCTCAAGATCGAGTTGGTGTGACTCTTTTCGAGGATTTTGCGGTGAGTGGTATTACGGTGAATGCGAACACTGTCGTTATGAACAGCATCGAAACGCTGTTTCCCGTTGTCCGAGTTTCATCGTTATCCGAAATATTCCGATACAATATTCCGATACTAGTCTCCTACGCGAGCCGTCCCAGACTCGTCGATGAATACCCTACATTAAGCAAGTGGCTGACCCCAACGTACCGATAGTGATAGCGCATGGCATTCTCTAAACCATCACGGGACGCCGTTCTCGCGCAACTCCGCAACCGAGCGAAAAGGAGCGACTACGAGGGATTCAGGAACTGGTTCAACAGCTCTCTTGCAAGCGCGAAAGGGACGCCATGGGAGAGCAGCGTGACCGTGTACAGCAACAAATTCTGGAGAACGCTCAACTACGATAGCAAGACGGGAGGATACTCGCCGAACGAAGCGGAATACGACGCGCTCTACGCGACATTCGCGCAAGCGTTCGTCCAATTCGTGACGCTCGAAGAGGATATCAAAGCGAGCAAGGCGAACAGAGGAGGTTTCCTCGGCAGGATGTTCGGTCGTGGACAGCGCGAGACAACCGCTCCACCTCCCGCCGCGACAGGAATAGCCCCGCAAGGATCGGTGCCTCCTATCAGAGTCCCGCCCGTAGCGGCACCGGTAGCGTACCCGCCGGCAGGCATGGACCAACGCGCCGGACAGCGCACTGATGATGCGCAAGAACGGGCAGCGGAAGCGCAGGAGCGCACCGCCGAAGAGCTTGAGAAGACCGCTGAACTAGAACAGAGAGTCGCTGCCAAACTCGAGGAGGAGCTGCAAGATGTGGTCGCTGGCGAAGGCGGCCGTGTAGGTATCATGCCCGGTGTGCGTGGCGCAGCCGCTGGCGCGATGACTGGTGGTAAACGAGGAGCTGTCATCGGTGGAATCACTGGCTCGACAGGCGCCTCTGCCGAAGACGCGATGGCGATAGTCGATGGTGCGAAAGCCACCATGGGAGCGGTGAGAACCGGCGGGGAAGGATTGATGGTCAGGGGCGGCGGAGCCGCAGTGGCACGAGGCGCCGCGGCGCGTGGTGCTGCAGCAGCGGGAATGGCCGGCATGGGTGCAGAAGCTGCTGCTCTCGCGAATCCTGCCGGCGCAGTCGTCGCAGGTGTCATGGCGGTCAACAAAGTCGGATCCGACATGATGCAAAAACAGATCGATACGCTCAATGAGAAGACTCAAAAGATGAACTCCGGTGTCACCGCCGCCAATAAGGTCGCGGCGAAGACACAGTCCGATGCGCAAAAAGAGGCCGAAGAGACGAAAGCGAAAGCGCAAGAGGAGGCTGAGAGAAACTCGGCTTGGGGCGCTTCAGCCCGTAAGTACGGTGGTGCGGGCGTCATATTCCATCCTCTTGTCAAGAAGCACGAGGAGAAGAAGGCAGCGGAGAAAGCGAAGAAAGCGCAGGAGAAAGCGGAGCGCATCAAACAGGACATCGAGAACGTCTCTGGCTTCGCGGGATTCCTGTGGTTATTCGTCATGTACGGTATCATCTTCGCGCTCACAGGGGTGCTCGGGGATTTCGGCACATGGGCGTGGATGATCACTCTCGTGCTCTTGTTCATCGGGGTCATACTCTTCTTCAAGAAGCACGCATACCTCGAGTTCAAGAACTCGCCCTATGGCCTTTACGCCGGTATCGCATACATAGTGCACCTTGTCACGCTCAGATATTTCTACAGCAGTGGAACGGTCAACCTCACCGCGGTGCTCACGATCACGTTCGGCGTCTATCTCGTGCTCGGTGTACTCTACTGGATATTCTTCAAAGGGACTGATGGAGAAGGATCGCCTGGAGAGCAGAAGAAACAGAATCTCAAGATCGCCGCGATGCTTCTCGCAGGCTCTATCGTAGTCTATTCATTGCCCGGCGTCATGACATACTTGCACGGGCTCTTCCCGGGCTTCGATACGAACCTTGACCTCTACTACGCGACGATATACATCACTGTGATGGTATCGCCATGGCTCCTCTACTCGCTCCGGCGCATGGAGGATGATTATCCCGATGGGAATGCGGCGGCGATGCTGCGCGCGTTCAAACTCGTGGTCATCGCGATACCGATGATCATCATCATCATTTTCCTCTTCACCAAGGCCATGGCGATGATCCCGAACGTCACGATAGACGGAGTCGACGCGAAAACCGGCGTCGTAGGCACTGTCGAGCGCCTCCAAGAGCTGTTCATGAAGACGGGCAAGCGATGGATGGCCCTTGCCGATCAAGCGAAGAATCCGGGGGCGTACTACACCGGGAAGGTGGAGGAGAACAAGAAACAACCCTTAGGTGTCACCATAGAGAACCTATACTCCGTCGATAAACAGGTGACGGTCAACGACTCCGAGATAGTGATCGTGGGAGAGGTGAAGGCGAAATCGTTCATCGGCGAATCCATCCTCGTGACTCCATCATGCGCGATAGAATCGAAACTGGCGAGCCCCGCGATGGTCGATCCTCCCACAATGGAGATAATATACAGTACCACGCAAGGGTTCCAATGCACATTCCCTCCGATGCCGAAGACCGGCACGTACACCGTGAAATCAGGAGCATCATTCCCCTTCGAGACATGGGCGTACATCCCATACCACTTCGTGGATGAGGAACGGGCGCGCAACATAGCGCGGCAAGGACAGAGCGTGCAGAAAGTGCTCGGCATCCCGGCGGAATCAGTCGCGACATACACGAGCGGTCCCGTCCGCGTAGGCATGGGCGGCAGTTCGATGCCGCTCCTCGTCCGCCCGGACAAAGACCCTATCATGATGCCGGGATCGCAGATAGGCTTGACCATCGACAATGGATGGGATACCGGCGGCACCATCCAGCGCGTGAAACGCATCGAACTCAAGGTGCCGCAACCGTTCGTGCTCAGCGAATGCACCCGCCAACTTTCCCGCGAGCCGTACCAGGATGAGCGCGAACCGACCTACACCGACTTCGTCTTCATCAACGAGGGCGTGGATAAGAACATCGGTTGGTCGAGCATCACCTGTAAGCTCGAGATACCGCGGGAGTCCGCCGAAGAAGCGTTCGCGATGGTGGCGCAAGGCGACGCGGTGACACGATCGTTCATCGCGGTCGTAGAGTACGATTACGCAGTCGAGAAATCGACGACTGTGCAGGTGAAATGAATGCGCCGCCCCGATAGAACGTCAAGCCGGTCATCTCGCCAATCATTATCTCGTAGATCATCATATCATCAATCATCAGATAGGCCATCGGATTGCTCGTTGCAACGGAGCGCATCTCTCGCCGTCTCTTTCGGAGTGTTCGGCACGATACTGCTCATGCTTGTTCTCTCTGGCTGCGGAGGCGGCGGATCAGGAAGCGTCTTCCAACAATATCGCGGGACAGAGGGCCTCTCCATAGTGTTCATGAAGAATGCCCCCGCAGCAAGCGTCTACGAAGACCGTCCGTTCCCAGTACGAGTAGAGGTGCACAACAAAGGGGCGACGAACGTCGACTACAACGATATGCGGCTCACATTCTCGTACGATCCACTATACATCGGCGGTGGCAAGACCCCCTACGACCCTCGTGATTACGATTTCGACAACACAGGCATCGAAGGAAGGTCTATCTACTACCGTGAAGGGCAGAAGACGACGTTCATCATGCCTTCCGACGCCGCGTTCTTCGCGAAGAAGATACTCGGCCAACGGGAATCGCCAGACACCGACCTCACCGCGAGCGTCTGCTACTCGTACACCACAAGCCTCGGCGCGGATGTCTGCATCGACACGAACATCTACCAGGAGAACGAGCGGGCGCAATCCTGTAAACAGGAGGATCTCACGTTCAGCGGCGGCCAAGGAGCGCCTATTGCAGTCACCAAAGTAGAGACTCGCTCCATACCGCTCTATGACCGAGAGACCCGCGCGGAGATGATAAAACCGGAGTTCCTCATCACCATCAAAGACGTAGGCGGCGGCTACCTCGTAGGACCGGACACGCTCCCGCTCGAGAGCGCATGCCTGCTCAAGAGCATCCCCCGCGAACAGCTGAGCGCGGTGCGAGTACGAGCGTGGCTTCTCAGCACCGAACTCGTCTGCGGCAATACTGCGCTCACCAAAGAGGCGGGTATCGTACGGCTCTACGAAGGGACTGCGGAAGTATCCTGTACCGTCCCGCAAACAGCGCTCTCGGACGCGGTCTTTAGCGCGACACAGAACTTCCAATCAACGCTCCAAGTCAACATATCCTATATCTACAAGGCGTCCGCGAAGATGCCGATAAGCATCGAACGGACACCGGGGACTGTATACGATGAATTCCCATCATGGATGACGCAGCGCGCTACCGGCGCCACATACTTGAGCACAGCGATAGAGACAGCGGTCCGTCAAGAGAAATCGGTGAGCAAACCATCAGGCGCGACCTATACGCCTGCCGAAGTGGACGCGACGCTCAAGATGCTCTCCACGTCGGAATCATACGGTCCGGCGATAGTACAACCGCCTTCCTCCGCAGGCCAACCATCCGATAGTGTTCCCGATGTAGCGACCACAAGTCAATACGAGATGCCCGACATCGCTATCCTGGACGCTGAGTACTTCTCGCTTCCCGAATCAAGGACAACGATGACTATCGTGGGGACGTCGGGAGCTACTGCCATCGCAAGCCCGCCCACCATCTCCGACGGAGTCATTATCTACGATGCAGCGGTCAGAAATACGCCCATAGATCCGATAGGGAACATCGAAACCGGGACGTTCATCGATGAAACCTCTACGGGCAGTGTGTCGGGCGATGCAGGTTCCTCTTCGCAAGGTGCGGCCGTAATCAACATCCCCAAGGAGTTCGAGAAGGTAGCGCTCACGTACGATATCACGCTCGAGAAGATAAAATCAGTCATCCCTCCCGGATACACTCTCAGCAGTTCGAACTACGAACCTGAAGATTCGCAGGAGGATCCGGGGTACGATCTTGGCAGTCCCGAGGAACCGGCCGTCTTCGATGTGAAAGAAGAGGTCCCAGTGCCGACTATGCAACTCTCGGAAACCCAGAAGATAGAGGACGTACAGATAGTCAACAAAGACACGGGCGAACCACTTGAAATGTGCGAGTTCTACGCGCACAATCCGGAAGGAGCGCCCGACGGCGTCAGAGACTACATCCGCGGATACAGTTGCTCTTGCACGAAGACGCAATGCGACGCGGCGAAAGACAGCAAGAAATGCTTCACCGGACTCTGTACCGGCTCGAAATACTGCTGCGCCCCATCCGCAGTAAAGGTCCCGGTCACCACTGTGAAAAGCAGCCTCATCAAGGACCCTCGCGGCGATGTGCTGCGCACCATAGACAACATCAATAAGTACCGTGGTCTCATGGAGACGATACGTAGCGAGGCCGTGAAGAACAACGTCGACCCCGACCTCATGGTAGCGATCTTCACGCAAGAATCGGGCGGGAACCCGCTCATCATCAACAGCCAGAGCGGTTGCGCCGGTATCGGCCAGTTCGAATACTCGACCGC
Source organism: Candidatus Woesearchaeota archaeon (assembly GCA_013331575.1). GTDB lineage: Archaea > Nanobdellota > Nanobdellia > Woesearchaeales > UBA525 > UBA525 > UBA525 sp10207u. The sequence goes on along the minus strand of DUGD01000057.1, from coordinate 2,579 downwards.
CAAGCAATACAAGACCATATTCGGCGACGGGCTCCGCAGCGATTGCCGCGGTGTGTGCGGCACGGCCGCGCGCTGCATCGTGAGCGGTACCAAGTGCGCAAGCGACCCTCGTTTCGACCCTTACAAGAGCGCGAAGGCAGCGCCTCTCCTCTTCGCAGACAAGATAAAATGGCTCAAAAGATACCACGATTTCGATGATGAGGTCCGTGTCGGACTCGCGGCATACAACGGTGGGGAGGGTCTCGTGCTCAACGCGATACGAAAGACCGGTAAGGTGAAACCCAATTGGGATGATATATCGGCCGCGATGGACAGCACCGTGGTACTGCAGGCCTACTGCAAGAAAGGATGCGACGACTGCGCCAAGGTATGCATCGCAGACCAGAACGGGCGTTGCTGTTTGAAATACTGGAGCACCGAATCCGCACGGGCGAACAAGGCCAAAGAGGTCAAGCAGTACGTGGAACGCATCATGACGTACTACGCCGCACTCGATCCAAGCCCCGAAGCGATAGCGAAAGCGCCTGCATCGGTCGAAGATACTGCTATTGCGGCGAAGAAATCGCTGATAGCGACTTCGGCCGCGGAGGAATGGGCTTATTTCAATCAAGGCACCAAGAACGAATGCGATGAGGCGGTGGTGGACAGAGTGAACGAGTATTATTCTGCAGGACGCTGCGACCCGAAATCCACATGCAAAGCGGTTCCTTGGTCCGCGGCGTTCATATCCTACGTCATGAAGGATGCTGGTGTGAACTTCCCCTACAACTGCGCTCACTGGAACTATTTCACAGCGATCCGCGATAACCCGACAAGATACTCTTGCAAAACAGCGCCCATGAGTGCGACGAGTTCTCTACAGCCCGGTGATGTCGTCTGCGCGTGCAGAGAAGGCGGGTGTCCGACGACCTATGACATGCCCGCCGGGCAACGAAACACGCATTGCGATGTTGTGGTAGATGTCACGCCGACTGCAGTCACTGTGATTGGCGGGAACATGGGCGATACGGTGAAGAGACGCACCATTTCGAAATCGACTCTGTCCACCAGCAATTCGTATTACGGCATAATTCAGTGCGCATGACTTTGTGCGATAGCGTATGTCATTGCTGAAGGTATGTCCCTGCTAACCGCATTCCCTTATTCGTAATTAGTCTCCAATGTTGTGGCCTTAGTCACTCCATACTCACTCCGCACTCACTTCGTTTGTTGGTTCGTCTACTCCGTAGTCAAACCTTGGCGTTATCCAGACTGTCGTCATTTGGCCGCAGCCGACGACAGTCGTTTATGGACTGCTGTCGTACGAACGCCGCCACAACAGGCAGAACCCACAACCAGTCTTCTAGTCTACACCGTCCAAACATTTAAAAAGCCGTTATGACGGTGATATCGTCGGTGAGGCCCCGGGTAGCATCTTTATGCAGTCACGCAATGTGAAGTCGGTTTTCGTCGCGGTCGCGATCATAGCGATGGTTATGCTCGCAGGATGTTCTATCGGCGGTAGCCGTAACGAGAACACGAAGAACAACGACTACTCGAAATACTATGTCGGCAAGCAGGGTATCGTCACGAAATACGACAACATCCCTACGCGGCTCTATTACTACGGTCCTGATGATGTCGCGAGCAACGCGTTCACGATGAGTGTCGAGGTGGCGAACAAAGGCGCCTCTTTCTCCCGTGGTGGTGTGTTCATCAGCGGCTACGACCCGAGACTTTTGGTCTTCGACGAGATTCCCATCACTGGCGGAGCATTAGGCGGGTGTGGTATTAGCATCGGCAATGTCGGTTGGGGACAGCTCGGCGGCATCTTCCGCTGCGACGGCGTCGAGGTATCTGGTACGAAGGACGGTGGGATAACATCGCTCAAGATAGACAATATCGCCGAACTCGTCAATGGCATCTCTGCGCGCTTTGGTGGAACACAATGGTTCGACCCGCAGAAATTCGACATTAGCGTTAATTACCAAGACGGTCCGGCCGGTAGTAACTTCGTCATGAACATCAACGGCATGGAGGCGTACCTCGATTACTTCCAGCATGGACGCCTCTTCATCGCGCTCCTCTCAGCGCTCGATTACCGCAAGAACGGCGGACAAGAGTTCCTACTCGCAGGCAACACCTATGAGTTCCCTGGCGGCGAACGCACATACATGAACTACCACGGCAAGATAGTCGACTGGCCTGTCGGGCTCGACCAGACGACGCAGAACCTACTCCTCACCTCTTGCTACCAATACACTACATTCGCAGACCCCATTATCTGCGTCGATCCCGATCCGACGTCCGAGAACCGCAAGGTCTGCACGCCGCAATCGCGCACATGGGGCGGCGGCAACGGCGCACCAGTCGCTATCACCAGTGTCGAGCAGGAGAACACTCCGCGCAAGATAATCTTCCATATCAATGTGAGAAACGTCGGCACCGGTACTGTGTACGACCCCGGCAAGCTCGAGAAATGCAGTCCGTACTATCCGGGTCGCGTTACAGGCGAAGACCTCAATGTGGTCTATCTCGGTGATGTGCGCATCGGAAGTGTCGGGCTTCGCACGAGCACAGGCAGCGCGGGCGGGATGCAA
>DUGD01000055.1 GCA_013331575.1 Candidatus Woesearchaeota archaeon | reverse complement strand
GCGTATCAAGGTTTATATGTGCGTGGTGTCGGTGGCCGGAGAATGGTCGATTAGGATCGTGAATTATCCGGGATTCTCGCCGACATCGCTTTAATCAATAAACACGCTTCCGATCCTGCGGCGAAGCGACGCTATCACGTGCGCGAGTACCTCGCCGATCGAGGTGTCAAGATGCCTGTGGAGATGAGAGCGAAATCGATAGATTCCTTTTTTGGCATACTGGACGTACTGGACCGGGTTCCGCCGTCGGATGAGAAGGATGCGGTGCGCGGAACCATAGAGCGTTACATCATCAGTAACCTCAATGCCATGGTGGAGTACGGCGACGTTATCAGAAGCGACGATGTGTTCCTCCCGCATGAACGCAAAGCGGTCTCTTCTGTAGTTGACCTATACAAGCGCCGCGTCGGAGAATATCTCCTGCGAGAGCCGAATCGACAGGAGTGAACCTGACGCGGAAGGCAAAATCGAGTGTTGCTGCAGTCACATGCACTCCGTTCGTCGGTTCGTCTACTGCGTATCCGCAACGCTCATGAGTTTGCATTGTTCTCGTTCTTTGAACGCAAACCATGTCGAGCTTTTGCTGCGACGTAGACAACCTTGGTACTGACGTGATTGCAGCCACAACAATCGTCCCTGCTGTCCGATCTTCGCCGTCCGATCCTTGCTGTCTTGTCATTATTGTCGGGGGCTTTTCGGAGACGAAAGCTTAAAAGCGATCCTGTATCCATCTTTGTTATGGGTGCCGTCGAAAAAGAGCGTAAGGAGGCATTCCTCTCGCTCTTGAAATCATCGCCGACGGTCCAACCGCCATGCCCTCACGTCACGGATGGCTGTGGCGGGTGCCTCTTGCAGCAGTACCCCTACGAGGACCAGGCCCGTGCCAAGGAGTTGTACCTGGAGTCCGTCTACAAGCGACCGATGCGACTGCACGCCGCGACAGACCCATTAGGTTATCGCAGCCGCATGGATTACGTCTGCGCGTTCGGGAAGATGGGGCTTCGCAAGCGAGGAAGGTACGCGCAGGTCATTGACGTGAAAGATTGCCTGTTATTGCCCGATTTCGCTCGTGCGGCGTACCGTGAGGCGCGGGAGTTCCTGCTCGCGAGCGGTCTCACGCCGTACAATTACATCCGTCATGAGGGATTCTTGCGCTATTTGGTCGTGCGCGCGAGCCACGCGACGAGACAAGTCATGCTCATCGCCACGACCGTTCTCCCAAAAACTCCCGATGATGAGCATCGCGTGCATGATGTCCTCGAAGGGCTCCTCACCCTCACGCAAAAGCACGGTGTGGTGAGCGTGCATTGGACCATCAGCGATGCCATGACCGATCTCTCCGTCGGCGAAGAGTACTGGCACTGCGGCGAGGAGGGGATCATCGATGAGATAGCGGAGAGCCGCTTCCTCATCACGCCGCAGACCTTCTTCCAGGGCAATACATTGATGGCGAGCGTGCTCTTTGATAGGTCCATGCGTTTCGTCAGAGGAGACGTCCTCGATCTCTACTGTGGCGTCGGCGTGCTCGCAATTCTCGCTGCACAGGAAGATGATGTGGGTTCGGTGGTCGGTGTGGAGATGAACGCGCGCAGCATCAGTATGGCGAACGATAATATGCGGCGCAATGGGGTGACGGCCGATAAGTGCGCATTCGTGTGCGCCGACGCGGCAGCATACTTGGCAAGCGAAGTCGGGAAACGACATTTTAATACTATCATCTGTGATCCGAACCGGCCGGGCTTAGGTCCTACCGGTTGCGCGCTCCTCATCGCCTACGCGCCGGAGCGCATCATCTACATCAGCTGTAATCCGTTATCGCATATCGAGGATCTCGCGCGTCTTTGCACAGCGTACGATATCATCGAGCTCGAAGGATACGATCTCTTCCCGCAGACGCCGCACATCGAGGTGCTCAGCGTGCTCGCAAAACGGCCGCCTGTGCCGGCGCAGTCCGCATCCGTTGAATGATAACAATCGCCGCTCATCGACGAAATAGTTCTATTCAGTTCTATTCTCGATCCGTATCGTGTGAGATGTCTGTATGAGATGCTCTATCACATAATCACTCATCGTGCCATTCCCAGTATGGTCGCTTCCGGTGCCGGGTGGAATTCACACCGTTTTTTCCGCCGCGTACCGTTTTCTTTCCGGTTTTTCCATCGATACTCATTAGTTGATAACGCAGTACACCATCGTCGGTGATAACCATGGGTTTGACAACCAAGAAAGAAGACCAGCTGCGACAGATGCCCATCATCCGCTGCAGCGTGAGCAAGAGCAAAGACGGCAAGTACATCGTGCAGCGGACGACCATCACGCACATCAAGCCGACCGCGTACTACGAGGCGGTGCTGGCTGGGAAGATGGCGGTCGTCGAAGAGAGCATCGAGGAAGAGCTGCAACTGGCAACGGTGTGATTGCCATATCGACGATGAAGGGTATATAGACAATCCTTTTCTTCTCTGCTTTTTTCCGTCAGATCTTCTGTCGTTTTGCCGAGGTCTTCACCATCGCGGCGCGGAACTCCGGGCTCTCCATCACCGCGCGCGCCAGCACTGTGTGGCCGTACTCGCTCGGGTGTGCGTCGTACTCATTGAGACGTGTCTTGCGGTAATCCTCATCCCGCACAGTATCGAGGAGGTCGATGCACGCAGTCCTGCTCTCCTCGCAGAATCGACGCATGAATTGTTCGCCATCCATGAGCGGGTAGTCGTTGAAATCATAATTCGCAGGAATGATGACCAGCACGAACTCCGCCCCTATCGTCTCGGCGCGCGACCGTATGGCCATGAGCTGCTCCTTGTGCATCGATAGCTCGCCAGCGTGGAGTCGATAGACATTGTTCATCCGTTCAGGATAGCTCTCTTTGAGCCCGAGGTTTATGCGTGTCATCTCCCATCTGACGACGAGGAAGCCGTAGAGGTACGAGTGGGAGAACAGGAGTAGGTGCGTGCCGCTCTTCAATTGACTCCACGTTGATGGCGGTTCTGCTAGCTCGCGGAGCGTATCGTCCGTTGCGGCGTCGTTGTAGAAATAGCCGAGCAGCACGATGTCCGGTCCGAGCGGCGCGGCGCGTTCGAGCGTCGTGAGTTCGTCTTTTGGCTGGTACCCGTTCTGGCCTGTGTTGATCACTTCGTAGATCGTGCCGTCCGCCGCATTCTCGTTGAGCATCCGTTCGAGCGCTTTGGGCCATGGCAGCGAATCGTTCTCGATGCCGTGGCCGAACGTGAACGAATCGCCGAGCGCGAGGACGCGCACTGTGCCGGTCGGTCTCTCCACGGGGAACTCGCGGTCCCGGAAGCCGTAGGAGTTGTATGTTATCTGTGCCGTCTGGTCCTTATGTGCGGGTCCGCCAGCGTCGAAGGTGGTCTTGCCGAGCATGGCTCTGGCAGTTATCTCTCCGATGATGAGCAGCGCGAGCATCGTGCACACGAGTACGATGATGTTGGTGAGTGTGTCGCGATGACGCGTCATCCAGCGCGCGATAGGGATACGATACTTGCGTAGCAAGATCCCGATAATGAAGATCGTTATGGCGACAAGAACGATGAGTTTGCGCATGGTGGCGACGATGATAATGAACACAGGGGTTATTGGCAACCCTTTGTTGAAGATGGTGGAGACGATGCGTTCGTTCCAGACAACTGCGAGTGCAAGGAGCGCTATCGCGATGATGATGGCTGCGCTACCGATGCGCGCCACCGCTCGTGCCGGTGGTTTGGCGTGCGGCATAGTCTCCCTGTTTAGAAGAGCGCATAGATGAACGGCGAGAGCGCGCTGCTCTGGCCGAAGATGATGAGCGCTCCGACGATGATGAGCAGGATGAGGATGGGTGCGAGCCACCAGGCCTTCCTGACCTTGAGGAACTCCCACGCCTCTCCAAGCATCGTTCGGTTCTTTCCCATGGATATCCCTGTTTCTTGCTGGTTTATATGATTATCCTCTTGATTACTTTTTTCTGGTGCTGTCGCCCCGGGGGACGCATGACGCAGTCGTTTTTCGGCCGTCGTCGGCTGTTGTCAGTTGACGACGGCCTGCATCATCCCAATGGGGCGACCGTGCACGGTGAGATGCTGCCGTGTTGCATGCGTCGTCCGGTGTATCATCGCTATCTACTATAGCTTCTTTGCGCCTAGTCTTTCGCGTACTTCTCGCTGTCCCAAGCGTCGCGCAGGTTGTCCTCGCGGCGGATGAGGAAGCGGTCCATCACGAGATAGTCGATGCCGGTGCCCATCATGCACTTGTACGCATCGTA
>DUGD01000005.1 GCA_013331575.1 Candidatus Woesearchaeota archaeon | reverse complement strand
CATTCGATCATTTTGTGCTCTTCTAATTCTTTCAGTGTTCTTGATAGGCTAGAATCTTGCGTTTTGAGATCTTTCACCAGTTGTGATGGGGTTTTTGGTTTTTGCAACGCCTTTATAACTCGTTGTCGTAGACTGCCTGCGAGAACGAAACTCAACGCCTTGTAGTCCATTTCTCAGTATGAAGATTTATATATTAAACCATTACCTAGCAATTACCTAGCACGCAGTGCTGTATGGAGGATGGTTTGTGGCAGGAGAAACGAAGGTAAAGAGAATTACTGCAGGATTAATCTTCAGTTGGATATTTGGCGTCTTATTTGTATTTGGTGGAATAGGGGTCATTGGTGCGGGGTCGTACCTATTAGGAATACTCATCGTATTATGTGCGGCACTTATTATTCCCACGACGAATACCTATACCTCAGAAAAATTCCATTTTGAGGTGTCGGGTGGGATAAAATGGATACTTGCAATTCTGATATTGATATTTATGGTGGTGGGGATGTCGCATAGTAATGTTTCAAAAGACGGCATCTCTCCGATCAACAACAATGCTGATGCTCAACAAGCAGTGGCTCCATCTAATGCTGCCGCCACTGCAAAACTGTATGGGCTGGGCGATAGATTTGTAGCGGGCGACTTCACTTGGACGATAACTGACGTAACAACCACCTCGCAAATTGGTCAAGATTTAGGCGGAACATTCTTCGGTGAAAAAGCAAGCGGAATATTCGTGGTGCTTGATGTCGAAGTTGAAAACACCGGTAACAAGGCGGACTATCTTTCTGATTCCTATATCCAGCTTATAGATGATCAGGGCAGAGAGTTCTCTCCAACTACTATGGCTGCAGTTTACCTCAAACCCGAGGGTTCTGCTCTAGTATTTGAACAATTGAACCCGGGCATAACCAAAACGGGAAAGATAGTCTATGATGTGCCGAAGGGTTTGAAGGTTGCAAATGTGAAGGTGCAATCATCACTTCTTACGTCGGAATATTATACCGTTAGGATAAATATCCCCTAAATTTCATTTTTTTAATTTCTTGTTACATAATAACTCTTAAATACCTCGCGGCGAATCTGTATCAGAAGGTGATACCATGCCCAACGTGAAAATGATCCTCTCGCCGAGCGCGTACAAGGAGTTCAAGATGATAATGAAGAAAGCCGGATTCTCCGATGAGGACTCGTTCGTGAAGTACTGCGTGCTGAAAGTCGGCAAGCCATTCGTGCCGAAGTCCCAGCAGCCCGACGTGGCGCGAGAGATCGCGGCGCTCAAGAAGTGCGCTACAAAGGAGTGATTCTCATGCGCGCTCCCACGCGTATCATCCTCGCATCGACGAGCCCGCGACGCAAGATGCTCCTCGAGCAGATAGGCCTCGAGTTCGAGATAATCCCTGGCGACTACGAGGAGGATATGACGCTCCCCTTGCCGCCGCATAAGCTCGTGATGACGCTCGCGAAAGGCAAGGCGATGTCCGTCGCGAGGAAACAGAAGAGCGGCATCATCGTCGCCGTCGACACTGTCGTCGCGTTAGGCGAAAAAGTACTCGGCAAGCCCAAGAACGCCGCTGATGCGAAGCGCATGCTCAAATCGCTCTCCGGAAAGACGAATGTCGTCTACTCCGGCATGTGCGTCATCGACGCGAAGACGGGCAAGACCTTGCAGGACTACGAGGAGACGATGATCGTCTTCCGCAGGCTCACCACTGCAGAGATAGATGCGTATGTCGCTACGGGCGAACCGCTCGACAAGGCGGGCGCGTACGCAATGCAAGGCATCGCTGCGCTCTTTATCGAGCGCGTGGAGGGATGCTACTCAAACGTCATCGGCCTCCCTTTGCCGAAGCTCGCGAAGATGCTCGCCAAATTCGGCGTGAAGACGATATGAGCAGCCATATATAGTCGGGACGAAATCTCCGTTCTATGCTCCCTCTCCATGAACGTCTGCAGCGTGTGGTCGAGATACTCAAGATATCAAACAAGCAGCTCGACGAGTTCCGTGCGGCAGAGGACACTGGTTTCGTCTCGTTCTGGCCGGAGAAGACGTTGCTCGCGGTCGAAGAGCTCGTCAAGATCCGCCCGCCGCCAGGGATCAGCGTCGACTTGGGCTGCGGCAACGGCGTCTGGCTCTTGCTCGCGGCCGCGGCCGGGTACGATTCGTACGGTATCGAGATACATCCCGGTCTTGTCGAGTGCGCGCAGGAGAACCTCGAGCGTGCGCGCTTCGAAGGATTGATCCCTGACGGCGTCAAGGTCGAAGTCGCTGTCGGCAATTTCTATCCGCCGAAGGAGAAGGCCGCGATGATCGCGTACCGAGACGAGCGCAATGAGAATCCGTCCTCCATGCCATGGGAGGAGGACATCGCGTGGGACCATATGCCTATCGCGATGCAGGATGTCGATATCGTCTATTGCTGGGCGTGGCCTGGCCAGTCGCGTTTCCTCTACAACTGGCTCGAGCGCGACGCGCCCAAAGACGCTATCTTCGCCCTTCCCGCGTATCTCCGTTATACGCAAGGAGAGCATATGAACGCGAGCTTCCACGAGCCGAACAAGCTCGTTCTCACAAAGCTGAATGAGAGCGACGTGTTCTTGGGCAAGCGGGCAGAGTAGCTAATCAGGGGATTATTGTTTCCTGAGAGCGTTGTCTGCTGTTCCCCGCAGTCGTTAGTTACTCCTTCTCGTCGTTTCGTTATGACTAGCACCGCGGCAAGAGCGCGCACATTGTAGGTGGCTGTTCTTCCGATTGAGTGTTCGTGCCCACAAACTCTAAAGCCCTGCCAAGGCGGTGCTCTTTGTGTTGGATGCATGTCAGTCAGTGCAGTTTATCGTGTTGTTAGAAGCAATCGAATTGAAAAAAATAGGAGGCGAATCTCCTGCTCCCGTACTTGGCAGCTAGGGTGTAGGAGTGGTTGAGATGGCAATAGCTATGTGGAAGGGATGTGATTGTCGCGTCACTCCTCTTCGTCGTCCTCGATGAGATCGCCGGACGAGTTTATCTTCCAGTTGTTCTGTATTGCCATGGACTTGTTGGAGTTTTGGCTATTTATGAAGCTGTACGGAAACGAAATATTCGGCCGCAGATTCGTCATTATCGTACATATAGAAAACAATTATAATTCTATATAGACAATAATCATTGCTCTTTATAGCATCCCTTGATACGATGCGCTAAGAACTACTTCTCGCGGATGATGCCGAAGCCAATCAGCCTAAAGCGCGTCCCGACACGGCGAGAGATGGTGACTCGCGAACCTGCCGCCGCGCATATTGGCTTCTTGAGTGTGCACGNNCCCACCGTCGCCGCAGAGTTCACATTCAACATGAGAAGCTCATTCGGGACGAGCGGGTTGACTTTCAATTCCTCTGCGCTACCGACAACACGCTCCATGAGCGTCGTCTCAAGAATGATGGTATTCCATACGGGGGGAAGTTTACCGGGTAGGCCAACAAGGTTGCCGGTGAGCGAGTCCGCTTTGACAATCGCAGGATCAAGATCGGTCATGATGCCGATGGACCCCCCGGGACCGAGCGAATCGACCGGGTCGCCGCCGGTGATGGCGGAGGTGATTGTGGTGATGATAGGTTGGTGCTTTATCTGGTTCGCCTCTTCATAGACGCGGCCAGGCCTTAGTTCTACCTTGTCACCGACTTTGAGGCGTCCCTGTTTGAGCGCACCGCCCAAGACGCCACCTTTGATCTTCTCCGGCGGACTACCGGGCTTGTTGATGTCGAAACTGCGTGCCACGAACATCATGGGTTCAGCATTATTATCGCGTTTCGGCGTAGGAATATGTTCTTGGATGGTTTCAAGCAGCAGGTCGATATTGACTCCGCGCTGTGCGCTGATGGGGATGATGGGTGCGTCCTCGAACTTCGACCCTTTGAGGAAGTCCTTGATCTGCTGGTAATTGCGCAGAGCACGCTCCTTGCTGACAAGGTCGATCTTGTTCTGGA
>DUGD01000070.1 GCA_013331575.1 Candidatus Woesearchaeota archaeon | reverse complement strand
GTTTCAGGAGATGTATGTCACGGACCGCTCATCTTCGCAGTCTTCATCGTCACGCTATCGCTCGATGAGCACTTCATCACACTCTCGCCGTCAGCGATCGTGCTGTACAGCCAGCTCCTGCGCATCCTCATCACCGTGAATTTCGCATGGCTCATCATCAGATTCCTCGATAGCGTCATCGAGAACTATGTCGTCCCGTACGCGGAGAAATCCGAATCGGATCTCGACGACGTTCTCATCCCTGTGTTGCACACCGTTGTGAAGGTCGTGGTGGTGTGCGTCGTCGGAGTCATGATACTATCCGACTTCGGCTACAATGTGACGAGTCTCATCGCGGGTCTGGGCATCGGCGGTCTCGCGTTCGCGTTCGCGGCGCAGGATCTCATCAAGAATGTCTTCGGCGGAGTCTCCATCATGACCGACAAGCCGTTCAAGATAAAGGACATGGTGAAATTCGACGGTCGTCAGGGGACTGTCAAGCAGATAGGGCTCCGTACGACCCGCATCGAGACGCTTGACGGCACGACGCTCGTGGTGCCGAACGCAAAATTCACCGATGGTATCATCGAGAACGTGACGAACCGCAAGCAGCACCGTGTTACGCTCAACTTAGGGCTTGAATATGACACGTCGGCCGCGAAGCTGAAAAAAGCGAAAGAGATACTCAAGGGTATCGCCAAGAAGCAGAAGGGCGTGAAAAACGACGACTGCGTGGTTTTTTTCAGCAACTTCGGCGCGAGCAGTGTCGACGTGCAGTTCATCTACTTCATCACCGACCTCAAATCGATACCGCAGGTGCAGGACGAGGTCAACATGGCAGTGAAAGAGCAGTTCGAGAAGGCAGGCATAGGATTCGCCTACCCGACGCAGACGGTGATCATGAAGAAATAATGTATTGTTTATTTTTTTTTATCTACTCTATTATGTTCCGGTTCCGGAAGTAGCGGTCGTGATCTCAACGTCTCCGTTATGACTGTCGCGTAAGAATGGGAATTGGTGTATAGCCCGTCGCTGCAGATGGTCGTTCCGTCGTTCATCCTATCGTCGGCGTCACGCAGCCAGCCCCGTTCTCTTCGATGACGAGTCCTTGACTGACGATGCTGTCGGAGCGGTTGTTACAGAACGCGACGACTTATTGCGATGAAAGCGAACGATTGTATATTCGGGTGTTATCTAATGAACTGTAGAAATACGCTCCGGCATTTCCGCTTAAGGGCTCTTACCGATATGTGTTGGTTGTGTGCAGCCGGTCTGAGGGTTTCCTGTCGCAGAGAAACTCTCGTCTCAGAATTCTCCTTTCCCGAGTGGTGTCCCGAATCTTGACAACCATCGGAAGAACATTGCGTTTTCTGTCACGATGATTATTAACCCGCGCATCATACCTTTCGCTAGATGCATCATAAACTCCTGGGGGTGAAGCCGGATGCGGAATAATCAGTGTTCTTTGGATATGGTGCGGCTTGATGCTGATGTGCACGTGCCAGGATACCTGAAAGATCGGTTGCACGGCATCGCGCAGCGCACACTGCAACGATTCAACACCCACTTCGGCGGTATGCGCATGCATGTGCATCTCAAGCCGGAGGGGTCGCAAGTGGGGTGCCATGTCAACCTCGTGACCGACCATGGGCAGTACGTCGCGAAAAGCTGCGATTGGGACCTGCACCGGGCATTCGACGACGCTATAGAATCCGTCGAAGCGCAGCTCGAGCGGCACCTGGGAAAACATACGCACCAGCTCGCGCACTGAACCGATCGTGCACTAAACAATACGCGTTCATACGGCGATACTCGTCATATGATGCGGAGTTGACATATGCAGTCTATGTACTCCGTGACGCATATATGTCGTTATATGTTAAGATATAGTTGTGCAAATTGTTGCTACCTGTGACGCCAAAACTTCGTCAATGACTACAGTCACTCCGTTCCGTTGGAAACCTGCAGGTTTTCAGGGTTCCGGAAACTTCGTTTCCGAGAACCTTAGTCCGCCTTCGTCGTAAAACTCCGAACGCGGACTGCAAAGGGAACAGAGTTCCCTTGCACAGGAATTCTGCGAATTCCTCGTGCCTTGGAGTAAACCTGAAGGGCGAATTTACGAGGCAATAGCCGAGTAACCATGAGCACCGAAACACGGAGGATTCGTACTATTATCCGAATCCTCGTGCCAGGATACTATGTATCCTCGGCAACCCTGCGAAGCGCAGTATGTCCTCCGCAGTCATAGTAGTACGGCAGTCATAGTAGTATAGTGGCTGTAATTATTGTATCAGTGTATCATAATGCGTCAATGATCTATCCGCATCGCGGACATTTCATCGCACGCGCAGCACGCGCTTGGCGAACTCCTGCGCGGCGGACGATTCGACACCAGAGAACTCTATCTGTCCGTGCGCGTGCACGAGCGCCGATCCGCCGCCCAACTTCACGAGGAGTGCCGAAGCGTACTCCTTGATGATACCGGCCGCACCGACATCGGCGCGGAGCGCCATGAGATCTATCACGCGCGGCGCATTCGGTCGGGCGATCATGCGCTCGCGCGACGCGCAATAATCAAGCGAGAACGGAGCGCCCAAATACTCGAAATGGCCCCTGCACGCCTCGCATGCGGGATTCACATGGACTGCGATTCTGGCATTGCGCGCGCCGTCGATGAGCGTGAGCTCCGGCTCGACCGGACGATCATGCAGGATGTCGAGCGCGAGACGGACCTGTTCTTGCGCGACCATATCGGCGACGACAGGGTCGATGCCGCTGGCGCAGTCATCGGCGGAGACCTTGCCTTTGCTGATGCACTGCCAGCATGGCGCGCCGCGTTTAGGCAGCACTGGAAAGACCATGCCGCGTCCTTTCGTCGCCGCAGCGATGAGCAGCGGCACCGCTTTCGCCCGCGCGGCGTCGTTGAGCATGAGCCTGGTGCCGAGATTGTCCGTCCCATCGATGATGAGCATGATGTCATCCGTGAGGAGTTCGGGAGAGAACATCGATGGTATGCCGATAGCGCGCGTCCCCGGGTATGTCGCGTTAAGATGGCGCGCGGCGGCCTGCGCCTTCGGCGTGCCGATATCGGCGCTGGTGTAGAGCGGTTGCTCTTCGAGATTCTCTGCAAGAACGAGGTCGTAATCGCAGAGCGTGATGCGTTTCGCGCCGGCTGTGCACATGCGTTCTGCCGCTCTCGTTCCGAGGCGTCCTGCTCCGACGATGAGTATGTGCGCGTCAAGTGCCATAGTGATACCGTTTATTGCTTCGTTGTCGTAGCGCCTCTATATATGTAGCTATCTGTGGTGTGAGCAAACATCAGGTGGTATGCTGCTGCCTTGGAGCGATACTGAGGGCGCCGTGTCGGGTCCGGCCCAATCGGCCGGGGGACCCGACGGCAACACGGCGCCCGAAACGAGCCGAGAGTACATCCTCCGCAGCAACCGCTAGCACGATTTGCATAAGGGTATATCTGCGTCGTGTCTTTTTCTATGTTTACCCGATCATATCATCGCCACGGCGAACCGCTCACTATGTTCGCGGTTCCTGCCGGGTTCGTGTTCGAACCGGCTGTGCGGAATGACAATGACCGCACGGAGGGGCCTGCTGTCCGGATGTTTCTCCTTTCTCGCGCTTGCGTTTTTTCAGCCCCTCCTTCAAGCCGGTGGCGATGATGGGCTTGTGGTCAAGTTTCGTGATAACTTTTAAATACTCCCTGGCCGGAGCGGCTCATATGGCTTTTCCGACCGTCATGCCGGCGTTCTTCGTTGAGAATAGCTGGTCATTCCTCTTCTACGCCGTCATCATCGCTATCATCGTCCTCCTGAGGCACAAGATAGAATGGCAGGTTTTCGGCATCGGGCTCTATAAGACCAAGGTCGGTCTCAAGCTCATGGAGAAGATGGGCACCAAGTACCGCGGTCTCGTGCAACTGCTCGGCTACATCGGTCTCGGTGTCGGCTTCGTCGGCATGGGCTTTATCGTTTTCACGCTCCTCTCAGGATTGTGGAATCTCATGTTCAACCCGGCCGCGCCGGCAGTCATCAGTCCTATCCTTCCAGGGTTCCATATTCCTGGCACCGATCTCAAAGTGCCGCTTATCACCGGGTGGCTCGCGCTCTTTATTGTCGTAGTAATCCATGAGTTCAGCCACGGCGTCGTCAGCCGAGCGCACAACGTCCCCGTCAAATCATCGGGGTTGCTTATCTTCGGTCCCATCGGTGGCGCGTTCGTCGAGCCTGATGAGAAGACGCTCGCGAAACAGCCCGAGACTGTAAAGTACTCGCTCTTCGCAGCAGGGCCCTTCAGCAACATCGTCACAGGATTGCTCTTCGCTCTCTTCTCCGCATTCGTCATCTTGCCATTGCTCGTCTTCATGACGATGCCGGCAGGTGTGGAGATAACATCCGTCGTCCCGGATTATCCGGCGGCGAACGCATCGCTTGGCGCAGGGATGATAATCACCGGCATCAATGGCGCAGCAGTCGTTGATAATGCGCAGCTCAGCGCGCAACTCGACAAGGTGCGGGCGGGCGACTCTCTCTTGATAACGGTGGAGAAGAGTGACGGCGTGGTCGCGGAGTACTCCGTTCTCACTACGCAGAACCCTAACGATGCGACGAGCACCAAAGGGTATGTCGGTATCAATCTCCTCGCGAAACGCGATCCTAAAGTGGATGCTGTGTGGTACCAAGGACTCATCATCACATTGCGATGGCTGCAGGAGTTCTTCAAGTGGCTACTCATCCTGAGCCTCGGCTTGGGCCTCGCGAATCTCTTGCCCATCGGCCCCGTAGATGGTGGTCAGATGCTGCGACAAGCGTGCTACCAGGTGACTGGCGATAGCAAGAAGGGCGGCAAGGGCGACTGGTGGTGGGCCAAGATCAGCTGGGTGACGCTCGCGATCATCATCGTGCTGCTCATCATCCCCATAGCCAAAGCGATACTATAACGGTTATTTTTTTCTCACTAATTTTTTTGTTCTGTTCGTTGCGGCTCTTAGGCAATAAGCAGCATTGTTGTGGCCTTAGTCACGTCGTATCCACTCCGTTCCTAGGTTCGCCCACTTCGTGGTCAAACCTTGGCGCAGATCCAGACTGCCGTCATTGGCCGCAGCCGACGGCAGTCGCAAAAGGACGACGCGAGGGAGATGTTCTCCCTGCGCAAGAAATTCACTGAATTTCTTCGCGCTCATATATGCGCCGCCACAACAAACATGAAATAACGATTTGCCTAAGAGCCGTTCGTTGCGCTATGCTTTTAAACGAGCGTCGTGCTCTCGTCTCTATGCCCAT
This sequence comes from Candidatus Woesearchaeota archaeon, assembly GCA_013331575.1. Taxonomy (GTDB): domain Archaea; phylum Nanobdellota; class Nanobdellia; order Woesearchaeales; family UBA525; genus UBA525; species UBA525 sp10207u. The sequence goes on along the minus strand of DUGD01000070.1, from coordinate 21,555 downwards.
CACATTCCTCCTCTACCAGCCGGAGAACTCGGAGAACCTCGGGAGCGTCGCCCGCGCCGCGTCCAACTTCGACTTCCACGATATCGTGCTCATCGAGCCGAAGTGCGAGGTATCGCAAAAAAGCAGATGGCTCGCGAAACACGGCCTGCCGACGCTCGAGCGCATGCGTATCGCCGATGCATCTATCCTCAAGGAGTTCGATATCCTCGTCGCGACGCACGGCCGCAACAGCACGGGGTACAACATGGTGCGTGCCCCTATCACCCCGCGCGATCTCGGAGAACGATTATCGGAGGTCGATCTCATGAAGACGAAGATCGGCGTCCTCTTCGGCCCCGAAGGCGAGGGTCTCTCGAAGGAGATGATAAACTCCGCCGATATCGTGTGCGCCATCCCTACGAGCAGGGACAATCCGAGCATGAACTTGGCGCAGTCCGTCACGGTCTTCCTCTATGAGCTATCGCTTCTCACGGGACGGCAGAACAAGATAACACTGCCGTACCGGCCTATGAGCCGCGCCGAGCATGATGCGCTCATCGCTAACGTCGACCAGACTATCGACGCGATGAAGTGGAAGACCCGGAAAGCGGCGCAGACACAGCGCATCGTCTGGCGCCACATGGTCGGGCGCGCGTTTCTGACCAAGCGCGAGTGCTATTCGCTCCTCGGCTATCTCAAGAACGTGCTGCACGCGAAGGGGGCACTCAAGGTCGCCCCGAGAAAACCCAAGCAGAGCGCGTAGGAAGCTGCGGCGAGAGCAGTGTCGCACTGTCGCGGGCTCGTCATGGTGGCTTCAGCGTGCTTGCTTCGTCACGATTCGCCTTCGGGGATTGTGCCAAGGCAGCGTCCTCTCAGGTTTCTTCCATTATTTGACGATAAAACGTATCGTTTGCTCGTTCAGGTGTTCGTTCGGGAATTCTACACAACCTTTTTTAACACAGTGGCGTTCGTCCCAAACATGGATACAGCGTATGTTCTGGAAGCGACCGAAGAGCACATGCGCGAGCTCCTCTCAGGGGAGGCATCGGGGCATGATTGGTACCATACTGCACGGGTGCGCAAGCTCGCGCGGCGCATCGGAGCGGCGGAGGGGGCGGATATGTTCACCGTCGAGTGCGCTGCCATGCTCCACGACATCTCCGATTGGAAGCTCAACGGCGGTGATACTGCCGCGGGCGGCAGATCGGCCCGGGAGTTCCTCGAGCGTGTGGGCGCGCCGCCGCAGCACGTGGACCATATCGCCAGCATCATCTCGTCGATGGATTACAAAGGCGCGGGCGTCGAAGTCATTATGCCGACGCTCGAAGGCAAGGTCGTCTTCGACGCCGACAAGCTCGACGCGATAGGCGCCATCGGCATCGCGCGGACGTTCGCGTACGGCGGCGCCAAAGGACGTCCGATCTACGACCCTGCGATCCCGCCGACGATGCATGCCACCTTCGAAGAGTACCGCAGCAAACAATCGCACACCATCAACCACTTCTACGAGAAGCTTCTCCTGCTCAAGGACCGGATGCAGACTCCGACCGGTCGAACGATAGCGTTGGAACGCCATGAGTACATGCAAGGGTTCATCGACCGGTTCCACGCCGAATGGGAGGGGAGAGAATGAACGGATCCTCTAACGATGCCCCGCCGGCAAAGATAGTCTCTGTCAGCATCGTCACCGGCGCCTTGGGCTCCGGTAAGACCACGCTCTTGAACTATCTCCTGACGGAGAACCACGGCATCAAGATTGGTGTCATCGTCAACGAGTTCGGGGATGTGGGCATAGACTCGGAGCTCATCGTCGCGAGCACGGACGAGATGGTGGAGCTCGCGAACGGCTGCATATGCTGCACCATCCGCGGCGACCTCGTAGGCGCGGTCAAGCAGGTGCTCGAGCGCGGCATCGAGTACATCCTCATCGAGACGAGCGGCATGGCGGAGCCGGGGCCCGTCGCGAACACGTTCCTCACCGGCGAGATGCGATTGCACACTAAGCTCGACGGAATCATCACCGTGGTCGATGCGGAGCACTTGCACATCGCGCTGCATCACGGCCCGACGACGGAGGAGCAGATCAAGGCCGCCGATGTCATCCTGCTCAACAAGACCGATGTGGTAGCAGATGACGAGCTTGACCGGCTCGAGAGCGAAATTCACGCCATGAGCCCGCGCGTCTTCATCTTCCGTACTGTCAAGTGCCGCGCGCCGCTCAACATCCTGCTCGCCACAGGTCGGTTCAATATCGACCGATGGCTTGAAGAGGGTAATGATAAGGAGCACGACCATGAGCACGCGGTCGGTTTCACCGCCGTGTCCATCTCTGAGCAGCGGCCGCTGCGTGTGGACTCGTTTGCTCAGTTCACGAGACTTCTTCCCGTTGAGATCTTCCGCGCGAAAGGCATCGTCTGCGTCGGTAATCTCTCCGACGACGCGCCAGAAAAAGACCTGCGTATGGTCTTCCACAAGGTGGGCAAGCGCATCGAGACATTCTTCGACCGTAGCTGGAGGCCGGGCGAGAGGCACGAGACCCGCATCGTCCTCATCGGGACGGACGTCGACAAGGAGCGCTGGCAGGAAGCGCTCGAGACGTGCGTTCGTTAGACGCGTCCTAGTATTCCTGATTTCTTGATACTGCGGAACACTTGCGCCGGCGTCTTGTTGTCCACGTCGATGACGTGCCCGCGGCGATATACAAGCCGTTCGTAGACTTCAGTTATGACTTTTTCACCATGATGTTTTTTCGTTCTCATCGCGTCGTTCTTGATGCACCTATGCAATGACGCGATGAGCGATAACTCGATAATCTTGTATTTTTTCTGCTTGAGCGATCGTTTGAGTGATGATAGCATCTTCTCCGGCATCGCTTCGATGATGATATCATATCCGCGGTCAATCATCTCTTTCGTGTAATGGAAACAGATTTTCTCTCCTATCTCGCTGCGCTCCCTGCTTCTCGTAGGCGAGAACATGAGCTTGAACGCGTCGGCATCGCAGTGTTTGTATCCATATTCCCCGCTGATTTTGCCGGCGAGTGTGCTCTTGCCCGCTCCTGACGGGCCGTAGATGATGATGGCGCGTTTCATTGTTGTTGTCACCATTGCGGATGCTGACGACGTTTTCGTTGTTCGTTAAATTAGTGATACCTCGTGCTTTAGCTCGNNCCTTTAGGCCGCGGTGATTCATTTGAGCATCAATCTGTTATATATCTTTTGCAGTGAGCGGTGCATTATTGGTTGCCGCGACGTTCTCGCGGTTTTTGAGATATCCTTCCACGATGAAGTATTCGTCGGAGCAGGTGCCGTCCGTGAAATAATTGAGAGAGTTGATCGACGTCTCGACCGTCCTCCAGAAATCGACCTCTTTGCCGTAGAGCTGGAATTGCTGCGCCAGGTGGAATTCACCGGTCGGTTCGTGCTTGGCGCGGAACTCTTCGTAGAATTGCTCGTAGAGACGGATGTCCTCGCCGAGCTCTTCGATGCGCGTGTCGGTGGAGATGCGTCGTACTTGGATGTAGCGGACGTTCGGGAATGCTGATATGTACTTGCACAGATCGTCGAATTCTCCGATGTTGTGCCTGTTGAGCACAATGGAGACGCGTACGTTGGGCCCGCTCTGCGGTATGATGTCGTTCCAGTCCGGAAGATCGCTACGTCCCATGATGATCCTGTTCGTCTCCGGATCGAGGGTGTGGATGGAGTAACCGACCCCTCCTTTCATCTTCTGTATCGCGTCCATCTTGCGCTGCGCGAGATAGCCGTTCGTGCGCACGCCGACGGTGAATCCGTCGTTTTGGAGTGTGTCCACGATTTCGTCGAGATATTTGTACTGCAATCCGTCAGCGGTCTGCCCTGTGAGGTAGAGCTTGCTCACGTTATCGTATTTGCAACGCTCGAGAAATTCCTTGAAATTATTCCATTGCGTGAAGTGCGTCCCCAGTTGGTTCTTGCCGCGCAGTTCCTCCTTGATGTCTTTCCCCAGGCAGAAATAGCAGTCTGCGTTGCAGTTGCCGAGCAGGTTGATGTTGGCGAAGGTGTATTGTTCTCGTTGTCTGTTCTTGTGTATCATAAGGGGGGTGTAGATATACGAATATATAATACTTATTGTACTTAATACACTAATTGGTGTGTTGTAGCGGTTGATTCCATAACCGTTATAATCCCGTCATCGCTCCGCGGTGCATGGTCACTCCCGAACCCGCCCGTGATATCGAATTGCCGAAGCGCTACATCTCTGTGGATGTCGAGACATCGGGTAGGACGCCGGGCCGTTACTCGATGCTCAGCATCGGCGCGTGCGTCGTGGGCGACCGAACAAAGACCTTCTATCGAGAGCTCAAGCCGATTAGCGACGAGTATATCACACGTGCGATGCGTGTCGGCTGCCTCGGTCTTGAGTGCATCGCGCGGGATCGCGAGCATGATCCCCGTTACGACCCTGCGGCGTCAGAATTCCGGCCCGAACTCGTGCTGGCGCGCTTGCAAAAACAAGGATTCTATCCTGGGACTGCTATGGCGCATTTCGATGATTGGACGCGTAAGGTGACTGCAGGGTATCGCCAGGTCCTCATCGCCGCGCCTGTCGCGTTCGATGGCGGATGGATACATTGGTACTTCGATAATTTCTTCGATGGTGACGATCCATTCGGTTACGGCGGCGAAGACATCGGTTCGATGTATCGTGGCGTGTGCAAGAATGAGTACGCGAGATGCGACGATATGGCGTTGCCGCGCGAGGGTACGCACCACAACGCGCTTGATGACGCCATCTACCAAGCGAAGGAGATGGAAGAGATATTGCGCTTGATGTCGCTATAATACTTGGCGGTTGTGATGCTTTGTAATTGCAATGCTTAGCGATAGTTATGCCTGTCAATCCGTCGTGTCGAGTTCAGGTCCTAGATCAGGGTTCTTAGTTCCGAGCGCATACTCTTGCGCTTCATTGCCCGAGGTGTAATAGCAGAAGGCGTTGATCCGCGTCAGGAATCCTCGTTCATCGTGTATGTGGAATCTCTTGCTCAAGAATGGCGATGCGAATACGAGCGGGATAGTGGCTGATCCAGCATATTGGAATATCATCGATGCCGCCGGAGCGGCGATAGCGGTAGCACCGGCCAGCCCGACGAGCACTCCTCCGGTGGCGAGTATCGCGACAGCGTACCAGGTGCTTGGATCGGTGGTGTTGCTTTCGCGGATGCTATTGTAGAACTCTTGCGCTTTGTCCGCCGGCATGTTGAAGTACCATGGTGCGCCGTTCGTACCGAGTGCTTCATGCCATCCCTTCTCGATGTGCTCGAGGAATACTTCGTGCCGCGCGGAGCGGGTGCGTGCGTAATGCGTCGAGAAATCGATATAGCCGCGTGCACCGAGTCTTTCTTCGAGCGAGTCCATCCGTTCACCTTTGCTCGCGTAAATCGTGGCGGAGCGTCGAGAATCGCCTACCGTTTCCCGATGCGAAACGGTGTACTCCGGTGTTGGAGAATAGTCCACACAGGGGTCGTATCGTCATGCTACGCCTGTCGCGACTACTTCTTGCGCTTCACGCGCAGCTTGCGCGTGCCGCAATTGCGGCAGGGGATCAAGCCCGCGAGCACGGAGAGGACCGGCGCCTTGCGCTTGGTCTTGCATCTGCGGCAGACGAATACATTGCGGAACATACGTGCGTCAGCTTCTGCGAATTTTGCCATAGTGGATCACGTTCGTTTGGTTTTTCTTGCGTCGCGGCGGATTCACCGCTCGTCCCTCGCGGCATGGTCTCGGCCCTCACGGGGTGGCTCGCTTCTCGCTCGCCACATTCGGGCCTCGGGTTGCACGCCAAGGCGACGCTGTAGTAATTGTGATTGCTATTCTTTATGCTCTTGGTTGGCTCTCAGGCCTGCTTCATCACTTGCTTCATGACCTTGTCATTGAGGATCTGCCAGTAGAGGACGACGCATCCGGCGACGACCTGTTCGGCCATCTCAGGGGGGATGGTGACATCGTACGTCTCGTATGTCTCCATATCCATGACGTTCGCCTGTTTGCCGTTCACGCTCAGCACTTGTGCGTTGCGCTTGGCGATCACGGGGACCTGGACGTTCTCTGCCGCGGGGCCGAGGAAGGTGCGCTTTTTCTCGTCGATCATGCCGTTGGCCTCGACACGGGCCTTGGTAGAACCGTGCTTTCCTGGCTTGCTGATGTCGACGCTCGACACGATGCATGCGACACCGTCGATGATCACATAGTTGCCCTTCTGGAGGCTGCCTGCGTTCTTGAGCGTGAAGTCACCTGTCATGGATGTCACCCTAGTGGTTTGTATGCTTTGGCGTACTATCGCCTATGCTTCGCAGGGATTGGGGGCCTTTTATAAAGGTTGCTGTGGTCGAGACAATGGGGCAATAGTTGCTTTTGTTGTGGCCTTGGCGTATGTCCAGACTGCCGTCATGTGGCAGCAGCCGACGGCAGTCGCAAAAGGACGACGATCATAGATGCGCCGCCACAACAAACAAGAGGTGGTAGGTCGTCTCAGAATCCGTGGTCCGCCCGCGACCACTATCACGATTATGACGCGTGTACAGAACTATCGTTGCTGCCGTTATCTCCTCGCCTGCCGCCGGGGTGGTGCGCGCGGCGTCGTTCCTCTGCTCAGCCCCGCCGTCTCTTGCGCCGCCCGCCTCGCCCATCGTTCGTCGAATTCGGCTTTGGCACGGCGCATCCGTAGCATGAAATGGGATATCGCGAGCATCGTAACGCCTGCGATGATGAGCATCGTTATGAACCACAGGGCGAAGCGCGCGAAGAACGCGCCCGGATAGAGCGTTATGATAGCGCTCTCACGCGGGAACATCCAGTTGCCCTGCGGGAAGAGAAGCGCATGCAGGAGCGCCCAGAGGCGCGTGAAATCGAGGAGCGCCGCCGCACCAAGGAATAGACAACCGCCGATGATAACCCACCCGGCGGCGCGCATGCTCCGTGCGAGGAGCTCATCAAAATGATCCCATAGGCGTTGGAACCCCATGACACCGATAGTGCCGAGCATTATCCCTAGCGCGAAGAGATAGATTATGAAGAGGAGGTCGAGCAACCATTTCACATCGCGCATGTGCGATATCTCGTCGGGCGTGAAGAACGGCATTGCAGCATCACTATCGTCAAGCGCGAATACTGGGCCGTCGAGGTATGCAAGCACGTGTGCATTGGCCTCCCGCGCCGCCGGATCCGAAAGGTGGTCATACATCGAACGCTGGTGCATGATGGAGAGTATCGCGCCGTAGATGAACACGAGAACGATGCATGCCGTGAAGACCGCGACAAGACCGCGCGGCACGACCGGCTTAGGATGCGACATGCGGAAAGGCGGGCGCTTGGCGTTGTCCGTCTTCTGTTCGGTCTTAGTGTGCAGTTTCGCGTGCGGTTTTTCCATGTGTGTAGCCTTTGTATTCATCGACAACGTGTTCTACTCATTAACGTTCTAGTCATTACACGGTTTAATCGTTGAATAGTTGTGGACTGTCTTGGAGTTCGTCCCGAGCCGCGAGTGCCGAGGATTCAAAGAATCCTGGCACAAGGAAAGCAAGCTTTCCTTTGTGTTGTGAGGTAACGACCGAAACAACCTTGCGAGCGGCGAGACACTCCTGCGAATTGCAGTACACCCTCCGCAGTCCCAGAGTAAACATTATTCACGCCTTTTATTATTTATTGCATCTTCAAGCAGCGCATTGCACGCGTTCAGGTTGCCGTGATACAATTCCTGTTCTGCGCGTGCAAGAATTTCATCATCTTTACGCGTCTTCCCTCGTAGATCATCGATACGGTGTGCGAGCGCAAGATACGCGTTAAGATCTTTGTCTGGTAGTCTGTCTGTGTTGTGGTACGGCGGACGGAATGAGAGGAAGAAAGGTCGGCCGATATTGTAGTCTGCGTTGTGGAAGAGCCCTGTGCCGGTCTCGCATCGCATGATGGAATCAGCCACCTTCTCTCCGTACTTGAGTTTTGCCTTCGCAAGGTCATCGTCGAATGTCGTGCGCATCTGCACCTCAGTGTTGATGTTGCCGCGAATAGCGCCGAGGAAATCCTCAAGTACTTGACTTAAGAGGAGCATTCCGACGCCGAGTTCACGGAACTCGCGCACGGCACGATCGAGCTCAACGAATCCCTTTCCATTTCCGCCGAATTTCGGCAGGATTGTGTGAATCTCGTCGAACACGATAAGGAGCTTGAGTTGTTTGCTCTGCGGTAAGCGTGCGGAGCGCACGGCCTTGATGAGCTCGCCAATGTAACGGTCAATCTCGGCCGGAACGAGTTCATTCACAAGTACCACTGTCGCTATGCCTGGTCGCATGAGGCACACCAAGTCCGTTCCTCTGGAGAAATCGCTGTTGTTTGCGAGCGCGATGATGTGTGTGGGGATGCCGCGTGATTCGTCGGATGGCATCTTGAACTGTCCATAACGGTTGCGTTGCGCCTCGTCCTTGTTTGCAAGGAGAATTCCTGACCATTGTACTGTCGGGTCGATAATGACAACGCTCGTGCCTGCTTTGACTGCTTCCTCGATGATAATATTGCCCGCGACTGTCTTGCCGCCGCCGGTTATCCCAGCGATAATCATGTGTCGTGTGAGATTATCGATGTCGTAGTACACGCGCTCTGACGACTCGGCGACCTTGCCGAGATAGATGCTGCGTTCCCCCTTCTTTGGGAAATCGGACGTGTCGAGAGGGACGTTGTACCGTCGCCTACCGAGAAGCATGTCGATGAAGTCCATATATGGATTCTTGAGAATACGCGTTTAATAGTCTTGCGTTCGTGTCAGTCATTTTTCCATCGCTGTTCGTCGTACACTGATCCTGTCGATAGGAATGTCCGACATGAATATCGGCTCAATCGTTCTCCATCCGAGCGTCGTGCGCGCTGATCTACCGACATGGAAATGCAAGTGGGGCGTGGTGCTGTACCCAGTGTTCCCGCTGCGAGCGATGAGTTGGCCCACGCCGACGTAGTCCCCTTCATCAACGATTCCGCTAGCATGCTGTAGGTGGACATACTCTGAGAATTCCCCGCCAACATGTTGGAGCGTGATATAATTCGCATCGCGGACAAACTCAGGGTCAGGTCCGCCGATAAAGGAGTCCATCTTCATATCCACAACGATGCCGTCGAGTGCGGCGTACACCGCCGTACCTTCACGCAGGATGAAATCGATGGCGTGCAAAAGCGGACCGTTGTGAAAACGAGCGTCGGATAACGTCGCGCGCAGATACGCCAGATCACACGGTATTTGGTAACGGTTCTTCGAACGCAAAGTATCCTCCTCATGCTGATTGAGACAACGCTTTTCCCGTACATCACCCAGTATAGTACAGTTTCCCGCTCGATTTCTGCTCGCGGTCCATCTGCGAATCGAGCTTGTTCGCGCGCGGACGGCGGTTCTCCTCATCACGGCGGAACGTGAGCCCGAGGTCCTTGAGGAACATGTTCATGCCCGCCTCCATGGACATCGGCCCGTGCACCACTCCTGAGCGCGACGGGATGCCATCGAAGACAGTTATCTTCTGCGAGATATAATCGATAAAAAGGAGATCGTGGTCGATGACGAGCGCGGCCTTGCCTTTCGCCTCCATCATCTCGCGGATGACTTTCGACATGATGAGGCGCTGCTCCACATCCAGGTACGCCGAAGGCTCATCAAGCAGGTACAAATCGGCGTCGGCCGCGAGGCACGCCGCGATGATAACGCGTTGGAGTTGTCCGCCCGAGAGCTCGGAGAGCTGGCGTTCGAGGAGCGAATGCAAGTCGAGCGGTTTCATGAGCTGCTGCTCGTACTGCATGGCCTCTGCGAGCACCGTCGCCACAGTCTCGTCCGTCGCGGTGACGTGCTGCGGTTTGTATGCCACGCGGAGATCGCCGATGTTCGTCGTGGCGTTGATCTTGGCGAGCTGCTTGATGAATGTGGTCTTTCCCGTACCGTTCTCGCCGAGCACGCCTACGATATCGTGCTTGTAGATATCGCCTGATTTCGCGACCAAGTGGAAGCTGCCGAGCGTCACGTCGATCCCTGGCCATTCGACGAGCCGTTGGTCGCGCGTGATATCGAACGGCGGCTTTGAGGAGAAGACGATGGCGTGGTCGCGGAAGCGCATGTTCTCGTCGCGTAGGTAGCCGGAGAGGTATGTGTTGATGCCGGCCTTGCTCATCTTGGGCTGGCTGACAATGCCGTAGACGTTCTCCTTCCCGTAGATGATGTGCACGAGGTCGGTGAGATAATCGAGGATGATGNNTGCGTCTTTGAGCACCGTCGCGGCGATGGCGACGCGTTGCAATTCTCCGCCGCTGATGACGGTGATGTCGCGGTCCATGATGTTCGTGAGATCAAGGAGCTGTATGACGCGAGCGAGTTCGGCCTCGCCACGTTCGTTCGTGCGCCGCAAGAGGTCGCCGGCCGTCCCGCGGAACGCCTTCGGTATCTGCTCGACCATCTGCGGTTTGTACGCGATCTTGATCTGCCCATTCTTTAGTTTCTCGAAGAAACCTTGCGCTTCGCTGCCCTTGAAACGCGTGATGAGCGCATCGACCTCGACATGCTGGCCGATATTGCCGAGATTCGGTTTGAGCACTCCGGCGAGGATCTTCACAGCGGTGGTCTTGCCGATGCCGTTCTTGCCGATAAGCCCCACGACCTTGCCGAAGAGCGGCNNGCCGCAGCGCTCCTGATTGCACTTATCCCTCTCAACGACGGCTATGCGTGTCATATACATTTGGAGAGGACGGGCTTATTTAAAGGTTGAGGGCGAGTCCTTACTATCTTTCTCCGTCGACACAACCTATTTAACCAGTGTCGGATTCCTACCGTCCATGAAATCGCCCCTGAAGAACTCTCTCATCGCACTTCTCGCCTCCGCGTCCATCGCCACCGGTGCACGCGCCCAGACCGTATCGACCGAAGCGAAAGACTCTATTTCGATCGTTCCACAGGCTGTCGCGTCAGAACCTGCGCGGGAACCCGCTCCGAACGCTCCCATCACGCTCGATGCGAGCATCCGTTTCACGGACAAGTACACTCCTGGGCGCGGTTATGTGCTCAGCGACGAGCCATCGGTACAACCGTACCTCATGCTCAATGTTCCCGTGCCGAAGATAGGCGGCACCTTCTCCGTCGGCTACGCCGGCAGCATAAGCGTAGGCAAGCAGGATTATCAAGAGCATGATCGCTTGATGAGTTACGCGCGCGATATCGCGATCACGCGATGGGGCACGCTCACCGGCACGGTCGGCCACATGACGTTCACTGACAATACCATGCCTGGCGAGACGCGTTTCTCCGAGTTGCAGGCGCAGCTGAAACTCCAACACGCGCTCAATCCGACCGTCTTCTTCGCGCACGATTACGGCGCGGGGAACGGCCAGTATATCGAAGGCTCGCTCACCCGCACCATGGAATTCCCCATCGGGGAGATATCCTTCCCATTCGACGCGTCGATGGCGGTGCTCTACAATAACCACTATGTCATCCCCGGAAAAGGTTTCGCAGGCATGCGCCTCGGCGCGAACGTCCCGCTCCTATCGAAAGACGGCATAACGATCGCGGCGGATTTCAAGTACTTCCAGACGTGGCAACCGGAGCGTTTCAAGAGCAACGGCAGCGCCGGGATAACGCTTTCGACGAGCGGACCTGTATTGAGATAACTGCTATCGATCGTACTGTTAGGCATATCCGACCGCAACGTCCGCACCGGCCAATTCCGGGACAACTTTTTATAGTCCACCCCGAACGGCTGAATCATGCGCGGTTATATCGTCGATGAGACGTATCGTTTCGAGGGGGGAAAGGCGGCGGTCTACCTCTTCGGACGCCTCGAGAACGGCGAGTCGTTCCTCGCCATCAACCAATTCGACCCGTACTTCTGCATCAAAGAGGATGACTTGGCCGAGGCCGAGAAAGTATCATCGTCCATACGTTTTCGCACCGAGCAGACGGCGTTCAAGAGCATGCAGGGCGACCGCGTCGTGAAGATAATCTTGGACGTCCCCAAAGACGTGCCGGAGTTACGTAAGCTCTTCGAGAACAAGAAGATACAATGCTTCGAAGCCGACATCCGCTTCACGCAGCGCTTTCTGCTCGACAAAGACATCCTGCGCAGCGTGGAGATAGAAGGCGCGCATGAACCTGGCGATGTCGTCGGCAGGGTCTACCGCGAACCCGCGCTCGCGCCGAGCGACTGGCAACCGAAACTGCGCGTCCTCGCGCTCGACATCGAGACGAGCATGGATGGCAAGCATCTCTACTGTATCAGTCTCGTATGCCGCGACGATCACAAGCCCGTAGAGCACGTTCTCTTCGTGCGCGACGCAAAAGCGCACAAGACCCTCCATCTCAAGAACGCGACCGTCTTCGAAAACGAAAAGGATCTGCTCGAGCACTTTCGCAACACGATACTCGATATCGATCCCGATATCATCACAGGATGGAACGTCATCGATTTCGACTTGGCGCATCTGCGCGGGAAATTCGACCATCACAAGGTGCCGTTTCGCATGGCACGCCAGGACTGGGATTGCCAGCTCCGCATCGAATCATCGTTCCTCAAGGACAGCAAGGCGGAATTCCCCGGGCGCCAAGTGCTCGACGGCATCCACCTCTTGAAAATGAACTTCGTCAAACTCGATGACTACAAACTCGGTACGGCCGCGGCGGAGTTCTTGGGCGAGAAGAAACTCATCGGCGACGAGAACAAAGGCCATGATATCGAGGACGCATACAAGAAACACCCGCAAAAACTCGTCGATTACAACCTCAAGGATTCCGTGCTCGTGCTCGACATCCTCGACAAGACCGGCGCTGTAGGGCTCACGGTGAGCCGTACGCTCCTTACCGGCATGAGCCTCGAGCGCGTGCGGGGAAGCGTCGCGAGTTTCGACTCGCTCTACCTGCGCGAGTTGCGCGCCAAAGGCCGCGTCGCCGGATCGTCGCAGTTCTCCGAGAAAGAAGAGCCGATAAGCGGCGGCTACGTCATGGAATCGAAACCCGGCATCTACGACAACATCATCGTGCTCGACTTCAAGAGTCTGTACCCGAGCATCATCCGCACGTTCAACATCGACCCGCTCTCGTTCGCGCAAGGAACGCTTGCGAAAGATCCCGCCGCGAACAAGCACGATTGGATAGTCGCCCCCAACGGCGCGGTCTTCTCGCAAGAAGAGGGCATCCTGCCCGCCATCATCGAGCGGNNTGTGGCGCGCGCGCGACGCGGCGAAGAAACGCAAAGATGACCTGGCCAGTTTCGCGATCAAGGTGCACATGAACAGCTTCTTCGGCGTGCTCGCGAACCCCTCGTGCCGCTTCTTCTCGATGGACGTGGCGAACGCGATAACCGGTTTCGGACGGCACCTCATCCAGCTCACCATGCAACGCATCGCCGAGATGGGCCACACCGTCATTTACGGCGACACCGACTCGGTGTTCGTTGACGCGGGGGCGGAGAGTTATGCGGAAGCGGAACGCATCGCGAAACGCATCGAGCACGATATCAACGTGTTCTACGAAATGCATATCCGCGAGGAGTACCATCGTGCGTGCGCGATGGAGCTCGAGGTGGACAAGATATTCAAGCATTTCATCATGCCGAAAGTGCGCGGCAGCGAAGAAGGAGCGAAGAAGCGCTATGCAGGGATACTCGTCGGGGAGGATGGCGCGGAGACGCTCGACGTCACCGGCCTCGAGATCGTGCGCCGCGACTGGACCGATCTCGCCAAGGGATTCCAGCAGCGCATGCTCGAGCTCGTCTTCGCGAAAGACGATGCGACGGTCATCGCGTACGCCAAGCGTTTCGTCGCGGACTTGCGCGCAGGGAAGCTCGACGAACAGCTCGTGTACCGGAAAGCGATACGCAAGGAGCTCGAGAGTTATACGAAAACAACGCCGCCGCACGTGAAGGCCGCGCGCAAGCTCGAGGAAGCCGGCATCCCGCTCACCTCCACGCTCATCGAATACGTGATGACTGAGGACGGCCCTGAACCGTTGCAGCTGCGTGACGAGAAACCTGGCCGCGGGAAGCCGAACCCTTCGCCTATCGACTACGAGCATTACCTCGACAAGCAGGTGCGGCCCATCGCTGACGCGATACTATGTTTCTACGGTTCGTCGCTCGACGATATCCTCAAGGGCCACTCGCAGAAGACATTGTTCGGGTTCTGATCCGCTGGGCGATGTTTATTGACGCTCTGTTGTGCGCAATGTTCGCTCTGTTCTGACGACTTGTTTTGGACGATCGTTGTCGAACACCGATCGCTGGTGATATTGTCGTCGTCATCGTGTACTGCCAATCATCCTCCGTATCGCCCGCCTGCCAATCGCTTATCGACGCAAAGACGCCTTTCATCACGCGAAAGGCATGACGCAGCTTTATAAACGATGATGTCGTGGATGCACTACAACGGAATACTGCAGCACGCTGCCATCAACACAGCAATCAACCGCCGCATCGTATCTGGGGTAGGAGAGGGTGTTAATCATGCCGGACGCATACTACGCTATGAAGGCCGAAGAGGTCATCCGACAGTTCAGATCGTCAGAAGAAGGACTTCGACAGGAAGACGCGAAACAACGTCTGATACAGTACGGTCCGAACGAGCTCGAGAAGGGAAAAAAAGCGACTTGGGTACAGATATTCATCTCTCAATTCAAGAATCCGCTCATGCTCCTTCTCATGTTCGCAGGCGTGCTATCGTTCTTCGCAGGCGAATCCATCGAAGGCATAGCGATACTCTGCATACTCTTCCTCAATGCGATACTCGGGTTCGTCCAAGAATACCGCGCCGAACAAGCGATGGAAGCCCTCGAGCGCGTGAGCGCTCCTATCGCGAAAGTACTGCGCAACGGCGAGGAGATGAAGATACCTGCGCGCGAGGTCGTACCGGGTGATATCGTCCTCCTCGAAGCGGGAGATATCGTTCCCGCTGATAGCCGCATCTTCGAGACGTCATCGCTCCAGATCGACGAGTCATCGCTCACAGGTGAGAGCGTGCCGTCGGACAAGGACGCCGCTGCGTACAAACTAGGCACGTCGGTCGCCGACCAAGAGAACATGGCTTTCGCGGGCACCATCGTGACGTACGGACGCGGCAAAGCCATAGTCGTCGGAACAGGCCACGCGACTGAGCTCGGCAAGATAGCGACCTCCATCCGCGACACCAAAGACGAAGCGACGCCCCTGCAACGCAAGTTTGAGATGCTCGCCAAACAGATAGGTATCATCGTCATCGTGCTCGTGGCACTCGTGCTCGGCGTAGGACTCTACGAAGGCATTGCTATCCCTACAATGCTTTTCTTCGCGCTCGCGCTCACCGTCAGCACCATCCCGAACTCCCTCCCCGTCGTCGTGACCGTAGGACTCTCCATGGGTGCGCGTCGGCTCGCCCGCAAGAACCTGCTCGTGAAAAAACTCGCGGCTGCGGAATCGCTTGGCGCGGCGACATTCATCTGCACGGACAAGACGGGAACGTTAACGAAGAACGAGATGACTGTCACCGATATCTACATGGATGGCGACTCCATCAAAGTATCGGGCACGGGGTACGAACCATCCGGTGAGTTCACGCTCAATGGCAAACCGTACGATCCAGAAGATGCGGGGCTTCTCCTTCGCATAGGCTACTTGTGCAACAGCGCGAAACTCGTCAAGAACGAGAAGACTGGGCAGCACGAAGTCATAGGCGACCCGACGGAAGGATCGCTCGTCGTGCTCGGGCGCAAAGCAGGACTCTCCGATGAGCTCCTGACGCAACAGCATTCACCTGTGCAGGAGTTGCCGTTCGATTCCGACCGCAAACGCATGACTGTCATCCTAAAGAACCGGAAGACGAAGAAGACGGAAGCGTTCGTGAAAGGGGCGCCCGATCTGCTCTTGACACGATGCGACCGCATACTCGAGAACGGGAGAGTCAGGAAACTCACCCCTAAAGACAGGGACCGATTGCTCAAGACGAATGTCGCATACGCGCAATCGGCGCTCCGCGTGCTGGGATTCGCGTACCGCGACGTGTCCACGCTGCGATCGTACACTCTCGAGACCGTAGAGAAAGGCCTCATCTTCGTCGGTCTGGTCGGCATGATAGATCCTCCTCGAGACGAAGTGCCGGACGCTATCGCGAAATGCCATTCCGCCGGTATCAAAGTCATGATGATAACAGGCGACCAACCCATCACTGCGAAAGCGATAGCCGTACGCATTGGATTGTGGTCGCCCGGCAGCCTTGTCATCTCAGGCGATGAATTAGAGCGGATGAGCGACAAGGAACTCGAGACGAAGATAGAGGACATCCGCATCGTCGCCCGCGCGCTCCCCATCCAGAAGGTGCGCATCGTTGATGCGCTCAAGAAGCACGGCCATATCGTCGCGATGACTGGCGACGGCGTGAACGATGCCCCTGCGCTCAAACGGGCGGACATCGGCATCGCGATGGGCTCGGGCAGCGACGTCGCACGCGAGGTCGCGAAAGGGACGCTTGTGGACGACAATTTCTCTTCGATAGTGAATGCTATAGAGGAGGGGCGTAATGTGTACGATAAGATACTCAAGTCGGCGCGCTATCTCCTGTCTTGCAACGCTGGCGAGATAACATCCGTCTTCATAGCGCTCATCATGGCGTTCCCGCTCCCCATACTGCCGCTCCAGCTCCTGCTCATGAACATCCTCACGGATGACGTGCCGGCGCTGGGTCTCGGCGCTGAGACGCCCGACGACGGCATCATGTCGCGCCCGCCACGCGACCCCAAAGAGAAACCGCTCAACGGCAAGATGCTCTTCTCGATAGTGTTCTTCGGCCTGATCATGGGTCTCGGGACCGTCTTCGTGTTCCTCAAGCACAAAGACCTCGACTTGCCGCGCGCGCAGACGATGGCGTTCACGACGCTCGTGATGATACAGATGTTCGCGGTGATAAGCGCGCGTTCGCTCTACCCATCGTGGAAGAAACTCAACCCGCTCTCGAATCCATACCTGTCGATAGCAGTGTGCATCTCCGTCACGGTGCAGCTCGCGGTCATCTACTTGGCGCCGCTCAACGCGGTGTTCGGTACCGTGCCGCTCGCATGGTCCGATTGGGTGCTCATCCTGGAGATAGCGGTGTACGGATTCGTCGGCATGGAAGCGTCGAAATGGTTCCTGCACTTCGTCTCACAGCGCAAAGAGCGAAAAGTAGTGCCCATCGCACCTATAGCGGCGTGAATCTTTTTTTATTCTCTTTCTATGCGTCTTAGCACTGCCCTTGACTCCGTCGTGAGACTTTATTGCAATATTTTTTATATTGCATGGTTGAGGAGTCCATAGGTGATATCATGAAATCAGTCTTTATCGGTATATTTGTGCTTGCGTTGCTCGCGACAGGAGTGTTCGCGGCGGGCGCAGGAACCGACGGTCCCAGCGGCGATAGTGCGGATGCTGGCGACGGCAGCGCGGAAACTGGCGCGGCAGATATCAGCAAAACCGATGCTGGCACCGCGTCATCAGGCGAAAAAATTGTCGGTGCAGCACCTACTTCGCTCGAACAGCAGAATCGCGGCGATGATACACAACTGCGTGCGGAACAACAGAATGGACAACAGGCTGGCAGCGCCGCGGGCCAAGGCGCTATGGTGCGCGAAGAAGTGCGCACGAGAGTCGAATTGCGCAAGCAGGAACTGGATCAAGAACTGGTCGGGAAAAGCGAGACACAGCAGCAAGTGCTCAAGAACCAGAATGAGGTCCGCCTCGCGGTGCATGCGCTCTTAGGTATGAAGGAGGAGCTCGGCGGCATTGGACAGCAGGTGTCAGAGGTAGCGACCGCGATGGATAACTCCGTGAAAGAGACCGTTGCTTCGGAAGAGAAGATGCAGGACCGTAGTGCGTTCAGCCGATTCTTCGCGGGTGGCGACAAGAAAGCGGCCGAAGATATCGAAGCGAATGTCGTCAAGAATCAGGAGCGCATCTCGGAGATGCAACGCCTGCGCGAATCGTGCGAAGACTGCAGCGATGAAGCGAAGCAGGTGCTCCAGGAGCAGATACAGACGATGGAACGAGAGCAGACCCGCTTGAAAACCCTCGCAGAGAGCGAAAAACGCAAGAAAGGGCTCTTTGGTTGGATGTGGAAATAAGCAATAGGATTTTTTCATTTTTTTAATTTCTTACTCATTCGTAGAAGGACTGCCTTGGCGCAACGGCCGCGCGCGAGCATTCGAGGAGCGGCAGCGACGAAGAATCACGCGAGCGCGCGATGTGTTGTTGCACCAGCAATACATCCGCCGCAGTCAGGACGTCGTGATGTCGGCCGTAACGGCGTTCATCGGCATAGCGGCGGCACCGCAGGTGTAGACAGTCTCCTGTTCGCGGAACACGATGCCTTTTGCCACACTATGTATCCTCTATTCGTCTTTGAGCACGGTCTGCCGTTTCGCGGTGTACTTGAGGATGTCGTCGCTGCGCAGGAGATCGCGGATATAGAAATACGGTTCCATCTCCTTGCGGATAGCTTGGTACGCAGCGATCCCTTTCTTCGTGAGGGCGAGCGTCTTGTTGTCATACGCGATGAGCTTGAGCTTCTCGAGCGATTCGAGATTGCGGTAGACCGCGCGATCCTTCTTGCTCGCTATCTTCGCCGCGTGCACGAGATCGATGAAATCGACCTTGTTCATCGCGATGGCGAGCGGCCGGCCGTTGAATCGCTCCGAGAATTGGTCGTACGTCGTGCCGAGCGCGTAGAGCATGAATGATTGGACTTTCGTGAGCTTCATCGTTTCCACCGTTGGGTGTGACGGACGCGGATAGCGTTTCACTATGTCTTCTTGAAATAGCCGGGCGTCGTCTCTTTGATGTATCCCATGCCTTCGAGCGATTTGAGCGCCCGGATAGCATCATCATAGCCTATCCCTTCCATCTCCGCGACGGTCAGGATCTTGGCCTTCTGCAGCTGCTTGTTCGCGTTCGGCTGGAGCGATTGCACTATCTCAAGGAGGCGCAGCTGCAGCTCCATCTCCTGCTCTTGGACCACGCGGCTCGCGAGCTTACGCTGCAGGCTCATGATCTCGTCCACATTCTCAAGGACCATCGTATCTCCGGAGCTCTCGCTCCGCCCCCTTCAGGGGCCTACAGTGGCGTATCAGTATATATAGGTTTCCTGCAGTATACTAATCAGTATATTGGGTGGTGGGTGCGCGTCGGTGTTGTGCGCAATACTCGCCTTCGCAGAGTCTGTTGTCGCGCAAGCAATTCTTCTACCGCGACAGGAGAAGAAAGCGACGTGTCGAAAGCGACGTGTCGAAAGCGACGTGTCGATCATTTGTCACATCCGCAATTTTTATATACTCCTCAGGACGGTGTCGTGACTAGTTGGGAGGGTAGTAATGGAAATGTTGGAGCTACAGACTGCTCTGACTCGCGAAGCGCGCGGATCGCGCTATCTCGAGTTCGCGAGCCTTGGCGAGCACTCAGTCGTACGTACGCAGATAGAGATGCGCGGCAAGCTAGTCTTCATGCGCGCGAAGAAACGACATTATTCGTTCTCTTGAGGCGTTCCCCGTCGGTTCTTCTCTTTCATGTCTCATATGCTTCTCGTGTTGGATTGCTGTTAACCGCGACTACGTGGTGGTAGTCTGGATGCGTACCATGGCCATAACAAAGTTCTCTATTGCCTCAGAGTCATCTCACCCGCACAATTTATATATCTCCTGCGGAGCCATCCGACTATAGGTGGTAATTATGGCACTTCCGACGCTCAAACGCGAATATGAGGAGCGCAGACAGGCGCTCATCCAGCAACTGCACACCAACACCAAGCTCGATCCTGCGACGCAACACCAGATCTACGGCGCGATCAAGGAGATCGAGAATTTCTTGCGCACGATCGATTATCAGCTCGGCGTGGAGCAAGAGCGTGTGATGAATGTGGAGCTCGAACGCCAACGGCCGAGCCCCTTCGTGGAGCGGACGCAAAAGGCGGTCTACCATGTGGCGCACGGAACGAAGCGCATCATCACAGAGCACATCCCGAACGCCGCAAAAAAGGCGTATAATGTCCCGAAAAAAGCGGTCGCCACATACTTCGACAGACGCCGCGAAGAGGCACGCCTGCGCAAGGAGATAGAATCGGAGATCCGCAGCCGCCGCGCCAACCAACCTGTGCCCGTGCAGCATGATACTATGCACCCGTCAGGGTATGTCATGCTCGAACACCCGCACCAGGAGCTCCCCGTGCACGATGATGCACCGCCGCAAGCACCAGCCCCCGAACGAGCCGAGACCGGCAGCATCGAAGGCGGGCACCCGCAAGTCATCGAAGCGCACGAGAAACGCCGCGATCGCATGACGCCGGACCGCACCGTCAAGGTCAAGAAATCGCTGAAAGCGAAGAACAAGACCGGTGGGATGCACAAGCCGCACCTCAAGAAGGAGAAGAACAACCGCTACCACAAGAAGTAGCATCTCCTCTTGAGGAATCGTTTTTTTTTATTACTCTCTTTTTCTTTAGATATTCTCTTCAGAGTTGTTGTATAGTCGTCAAGCGTATCGCCGTTGAACGCTGCCTTGGCGTAGAGCAAAGGGCGCGAGTATTCGAGGAGCGACAGCGACGAAGAATCATGCGAGCGCCCGATTATATGCTGCGCTGGAAGCGCAGTGTAATTGCCGCAGCGAGACGAACGATGGGGGCAGTAGTTACACTTGCCGAGGGATTGCGCGTCGCAGCGAGCTGACTGGACGGAATGAGTAGTTAACTGACTAGATATTGTTGCTGACTAGATTGCTGTAGGCTCCCCAGCGAAACAACGTTGTGCGCAAAGGCTTGGAGCTGTTTAAACTCGTATTCCAACACGGACAGGCTAATCCCTCATCGCGCGGTCTTTCGTTTCGCGCGCCGTACCAGTACGAACCGATCCCATAGCGCGCACGCGGCGAGGTAGATTGGTCCGAGCAAGAAATACGCCGTCTGCATCCAATGCGGCGCGTGGATGCAATCGCACACCGGCAATCCCGGGTACGCGGCGTTACGCACATCATGGATGCCGATAACGTGATACGCCACAGTCTCGACCGCGATGAGCGTGACCCAATACAACAGTATGATGACTGCTATCTGGCCCGCGGTCGCACGGGGATGCATCCCGCCGCGGCCACCAGGTCTCTTGCTGTCACTCTTATTGTCGGTCCTGTATCTCACGACGTGATCGAGGAACGCTTGGAGGGCGAAGAGCCCTGCGGTCCACGCGAAGAGCGGAAGCACCGGAAGGCCGAACGGCATCGCCGCGGTCGTGCCATAATCATACCGTTCGTATGCGAACGCCATCCATGCTGCCGCGATGGCGAACGCGATGAGGTAATGCTTGAGCAGACGGCGGCGATCGGTGGCCCATATGTACGCCGGCGCGAGGAAGAACGCTATCGCAGCGGCCCACGTGCCATCGATGATGCCGAGCGAGGTCATGATAGCGAACAGCATGATGATGTCGAGGATGAGGAGCGGAGCTACCACAGCGCACCGGGACATTGCACACATTGATGTGGTCCGTACATTGCCGTGGGTGGAGAAAAGGGCTGCCTTGGCGGGGCTTTTGCGTTTGTGGAGATGT
>DUGD01000029.1 GCA_013331575.1 Candidatus Woesearchaeota archaeon | reverse complement strand
GCGATGCTATAGAGGATACGCGGCTTGTCCTTATCACGGTTCGAGATACGGCGGCTCGTCACGAGACCGGCCATCTCAAGAAGACGCAACTGCTGGCTGACATTGGCGATGCTACTCTGCATCGCTTTAGCGAGTTCTACAGGAGAGCGTTCTCCAGTCTCGAGTTGTTTGAGGATCTCCCACTTCGTCGCAGTAAATAGAGTCTCATGATCCATTGTTTCCACCTTTGTCGCACTGCCGGCACAGACCGGCGATCGCACACGGAATATACGTTTTCGTGTACTGGTAACCTATTGGTACTTCTAGTATATAAAAATTATGCTACTTATGAAAGTACTGTACTATCGTCGAGAAACACGAGAATATCGGTTCAGTAGTTAACAAAAGAGTGAAATAGAGCCGCCAGATGAATAACCCCGCCCTAAAGGGCGGGGTATCCTATGCTTCAACTCGATGAACGCGGAGCATTCAACTCACTCCGTTCCGTGAATATACGAAATCGTGCCTGCATAAATCGGCACGATTTCTGGTCATACTCCAAGGCGTTCACCCTCGAGCTGAAGCACGAGGTACTCCTAAATTAACAGACAAAACGACAGCACACCACGACACCCCGCGACCCATCAACCTCCGTCGAACCAGCAGCAGCACGATCACAGCAGCACAACCCCTGCGCACCACGCAACACGACACTAATCTTACATAATAAGGTTTATTATTACTTATTATGTAAGATATAAACAGTCAAATATATAAATAAAGTCTTACAAGATAGGATTGTGTACACATAACGGTTGGGAGCGGCAACCGCAGAGACAGAACACGCAGGGGCCAGGTGCAAAGAAGAAGCAAGAACGAGAAGACGCAGAGCTCTCCGCAAGAGCAATGCAGCTTCACCTTCGGACTCGAAGCGCAAGCATTCGCGCACGACATAGCAGACGAGCCCATCGACACCCGAGACATCGTCGGAAAAGACGCGTCACGCATCGTCCCCGCGCCACAACATCTTCTCGGCAAGCATCTCGACAACGCCGCGCAAGAGAGCGTCCCGCTCGACGCATTCTGTCACGAAGCGTCTGCGATGCAGGCGATAGCGCGCTATCTCGTCGACATTAGAAAGCTCACATTCTCCCAGGCCGCCCGCATCCTCGGCCGTAGCCCGAAAAGCATCTGGGCATCGTACCACCAAACAAAGAGCATACAGAGAATCGACGAGAGCACGCTGCGCATCCCGCTGCGAATCTTCACAGGCACACACCCTCCGCTCGAAGCACTCGTCGCACATCTCAAAGCGACAGGACTGCGTAATATCGAGATAGCCCGTGCGCTGAAACTCGACCCCAAGACGACATGGACCGTAGCGAAACGGGCAGAGGTGCGTGCATGAGATGCCACACCCGCAGACAATCAGCGCAGGAGAGCGCGTCCGTACGCAAGACATGCATGACGCTCATAACGATCATCTTCATGCTCGGCGTCGCGATGCTACATGCCGGCTTCGCGAGCGGCGAACCGGCCGGCGTCATAGTAGTATCGAACACCACAGTCACGCCCGCACAGCAGCCCGCCGCTACAATCACGACGACAGGCGGATCGTTCACCACCATGCTCCTCAACGCGACGACGCAAACGATGCGCTGGAAAGCGTACGTCGGTAACGTCACAGGCACCTTCAAGTTGCAGGACGCGAGCAACTTCACACTCTATGATTGGGCAATAACCACCGTTGCCGGCGAGATCTACGCGAGCAGGAACAACACGATAAACTGGGCGGACATCCGTTGCGCAGTCAATAGCACATTGGGCGCTGAACAGACACAGCTCAACATAACGACCAGCAAAGACGACAGTATCAACCGAACGTTCAACGCATCGGTGCATAGGAGCTTCTATGTCGGCACCAAGCTCATCACCAACAGCTCCTGCCGCGCCATAGCTACGTTCGTGAACGGCACACGTCAGACCGCGAGCGAATCGGCGTCCTTCCAGGAGGTATTGCTCGATGACACCCAACGCATCGTCTATACCACCCTGCTCGAGAACAAAGCACGCGGTTACAACAACCAGAGTTTCGACTTCCAGATGATCGTCGCAGAGTCGGACATCAACCCGACGCCATCCCCGTACTACTTCTGGGCAGAGCTCAGCTGAACACGGAAAACCGCATCTCGAGCAAAGAAGCCCGGAGTATTCGAGATGTTCGATGTCTGCGCACTAAATGCACACTACATGTACCGAAGATAGATGCCAGAACGCTGAAGAAAAACGAGAAATGAATCACCGCGGCCTAAANNGCGGCCTAAAGGCCGCGGTATCCTCTCTAAAGCTCGAGAAACGCGGAGCATCTAACTCACTCCGTTCCGTGATTTTACGAAATCGTGCCTGCATGAATCGGCACGATTTCTGAACCTACTCCAAGGCGTTCATCCTCGAGCTGAAGCACGAGGTATTCAAATATGATAATAAAAAAAGCCCCGGGACTGGTGAGGCCCCGGGGCCAACCCTGTCGTCACTACTCCTTGTCGCTGAGGGTTCTTTGGCGGTAACAAAGGTGGTTGGTAACCGTGATGTGTGTAATTGATGTGCTTTGGTATTCACGCAAACGATTCAGGATCTCTCGGCCTGGAATACGATCGTACCGTTGCAGCGACCGAATGGGTTGGGCGGTACATACAACAACCAATAGGTAGCGTTGACTACTTGCTGCGAATCATTGGTCTGCTGCGCGATCGTGAGACCGGATACCTGAGCAGAGGTATGGCTCAGATTGGTGTACGTTGCAGGGTTGGTACCGCCGATAGCATTGTATTTCTGACTGGCGATACTGATGTTGCCAACATCGCAGACCATACCCAATCCGTTCGAGAGGTATGACGTGTTGGTGAAGCCGCGGACACTGATGTTAATGTTCGTGTTGCCGAGGTTCGTCACGTTTGCCTCTTGAGGATCCGAGGTGTCGCCGACGGATAAGTTACCATAGTCGATAAGCGGAGTCACATTGAGCGCGTAGATGGCGTTGATGTGTGTCGAGTTGAAGTTCGAACGCGAACTGTTCACCACGCTCTCGTTGTAGTTGTAGTTATCAGTCACTGTAACGTTGCAGCGCCAAAATCCTACATTTGCGTAGTATAGCACCGGGAATGAGCAGCTCACATTGATGAGCTCGCCATTCGTGCCGTACGGAGCGGAGATGTTAGCACAAGTACTGTTCGCATAGTGCGTGTTGTTGTCATCGGCGGCAGTAGAGTTCACACTGGCGTTGTGGAAGAATGTCGCATTCGCAACGACAGTCCCGCCGCCGTTCCAATCCCTGAGAGTCGCGTTGCAATAGACAAGCCTCGTGCTTCCTGCGTTGAGCGTGATGTTGTTGGGCGCATCAACGGGGCTTATAGATACATACAGCACTTCAGGCAATGCATTGGTGATATTCACCGTAGTATCCACGCTGACGTTGCGGTTGTTCGCGCCTTGCGTGAAACTGTACCCGAAGAACGCACTCAAAGACAGGTAGCAGAGCATCACGAGAAGCACTGCAAGTGCGAATCTGCCTTTGCTGTCGTTCGATGCCATGTTAATTACCGTCTTGTTCTCAAGTGATCGTGTCGCTGTTGATGGTGTGCTGGATGCACGGTTGTCGGATGTTCAGTCAGTGAATTGGTTCAGTTGACGCATTCTTGTGCGAGTTTAGCCGCTGAGCTCTGTGAAAAAGTAATATGTGGTATATGCTGGCCGCAGTGCGCCGCCGCTGAGATAGCTTTCAGGCACGATGAGCTGGAAATCGTATGTCTCGTTGTCGTAGCCGACGTTTGTGGAGAGTATCGTCATGAAGATGATATTATTCGCACTGTCTTGCAGAAGTACCTCCTGGAAGTCCTGCGACCCATCCATCGTCTGCCGGGAATCATTGATATATGTGGCCGTGCTATTGCATGTATCCGCAAGGAACGGCTGCGCCCCCACAGTGAATGCATCGTGGCTAGTGTAGTTGAAGGTGTTGGCGATGTTGTCCGATTGATTCACCGTCATGTTGAAGTACTCGTGTTCGGCGCTGACGTTCCCTGCGTTTGCGCACGTCACATTGTCAAAGGCCGGGGCAAGGTAGCGTGAGACATAGACCCGACCTGTTTTTGAGGTGCTTGATAGCGCCCAATCGTAGATGGTGTACCCGTTCGCATTGTCCAAGCTTAAACGACCGGTGATGTTCCCCACGTACGCTTTCCAGAATTGGTCCTGCTGCACCGCGTCTATTATCAACGTGGTAATTGTTCCTTTGGGGTCAGAACGATTGTCAGGCGTGGGGTTTGGCGAGCCTTCAGTGCTCAAATTGCCGATGGAAGCTCCTGTCGGCGCAGCGTTGACCGCCTGAGAGACCGCGAAGAACGCGCAGAGGAGCGCGAGAAGCACTATCGGGGCCGCGGAAGGGTGTGGTGCCATGTATTCAGCCTTAAGTCAAAATCGTTTGTCTGAGTCTTTGCTTTCGAGTGATTAGTCGTTGGTTGAATGTGAATGATGTGGAAGGGGGTGGTGAGTGATTGATGGGCGAGTTGTGCCGTGTGATCATGCGGGATTATCGCGGGATTGTTCGTTACCGAGGTATGCTGCTATGAATGAACAAAGGGAAAAGAGAAAGAAAGGAAGGCGCGTGGTGCGACATGCCAAGCCTCTGCCTAGAGAAGCTCCACCCAGAAGTAGTAGGTGGTCGGGTCGGTGTCCGTCCCGTGGCCGTTTTCATTCACCATTATCTGGAAATCGCACTCCTCGCCGTTGTAGCATATCAAGTCGTTCGTCGAGTTGACAGACTTGTTCTCGATGAGGGTTGTGTATATCCAGCCATTCACTACATTCGTGGTGTCCCAGAGCAATACATTGACGTAGTTCGACTGTTGGTACAGGTCGTTCTGGAAAATGTATGTCGTAGGACATGCAGTCATGTTGATGGAACCTACCTGGAATATCGGATGGTCAGTCTGGTTGAATGTCTCTGCAATGCCATCCACGTGGTTTGAGTTGATACCGTAGTATCCTTCCACATAGGCTTCACTCACAACCAAATCTGCGTAATCGAGGCAATCTACGCTCAGCCATGCCACTGTATTAGTGAGCGTCGCGTAGATCTGTCCCTGCGGTTCGGCAGATGACCAGTTATAGAATGTGAAGTTGTTCGCGTCATCCAAGGTTATACTACCGGTGATGTTTCCGTAGTAACCCTGCCAGGCTTTCGTCTGACCGATACCGCTGATGACGAGTTGAGTTATATTTCCCGCCGTGGCATTCACAGGCATGCTACCGTAATTCGCTACATCGAATGATGATGTAGGGCCTTCGACAATCTCTGTCGGAGGCAAGGGGATCGTTGCCGCGAACGCCAGGGTCGTCCCCAGGAGCGCCATAGCGGTCCAGAGGATGAATAGACGTAATCGTTGTACTTCCATTGTTGTCACCTTTGTCGCACCTAACTCCCCAGCTCATGGAGAGCACGCCATAAAGCGTAACTTAGTATACATTTAGATATACTGATATATAAATGTTGCCTTTACTCATTGACCGAATACCGTGCGAAATACACCGCAATATGACAAATGTGGCATACTACGCAATCGTCAGTCGATACACATCGATACCGATACGACGAGATACCGCAGGCTTCGATCGACGCACAATAACGCACAACACAGACAGAGTCCGAGTAATCTACGCGCGGCAGGCGCGATATCGACGGCAAAAGAGTCAATAAGCTCCGATGAAAGCAAGGCGAATACACCTCGCGTCGGACCAAAACTATTTAAATACACTACGGCGATAACGACGAAATAGGGGTTGAGGTGAGCAGGATCGTCTTCTCTACGATCACAGAGAACATACGGAGCTTTTTCCAGCGCGAGGAAGAGTACGGCGCGAAACCGAAAGTCGTCCCTGAGGCAGCTAGCGAAGTTTTCGAACGACCCGGGATTATGAACGCCCCCACACGCATCATTGACCGCCCCCTACCAGACCAAGTCCGGCGGCCAGAAGCGACACCATTACCATTCTCTCCTGAAGAATTACGTGCTGCACTAAAGAAAGTGGCAGTTCCGCCGCAATCGACTACTGAACCAACACCTACACCTGCGGCGTCGACAGCGGACCCACAGCAGTTCCACATGGAACTCGCAGAGTTCGAGGACGCGCTGCGTAGCGCGCACAACGCCGCCACCCCAGTTCGCAATACCGAAGAATCAAGCCCGACGACAAGGACGGTGACCACCACGGAACCGGCGATTACCGCACGACAGACCTCGATTGACACACGGGCACAAGGCCGCGGCACGATGCCGACAGCGAGTTTCTTCGGAGAATTCGAACAGTTCATGATGCGGGAGGATCTGCAAGCAGAGGGCGTCCTCGAAGAGGACATCATCCGTCGCATGAGAGAGTTCCACGAACGCCGGAAAGAGAACAAAGAGTACTATCTCTTCAGCAAAGACCTAGAGACCGCTGCGGGGCGCAAACTCGACGAACTCAAGGCGCTCGAACACGATTGGTTCAGCGCCCGGGCAGCTATCGATGACATGGAACGATCGATGGTTATAATCGAGCACGAGATAGAGGCGCGCGGAAGCGAGCTCAAAGCGCTAGTCACACAAGCGAAGAGTAAATCACGCCTTGAGCGAAAAGCGCCGCAAGGGCAGGAGTTCCGGCTTTCGGATGGACGCGTGCTCGCGTCGCTCCTCGAACTCAAGATGGCGCTCCGCAGCATGCCGGATGCAGTGCTTGGTAACCACTTCCGTGAAGGAAAGAATGACTTCGCGGCTTGGACCCGCGGTACGTTCGGCGATAATGATGTCGCGCAATCGCTCGAAAGCGCGCGCAACCGCGAACAACTCATCCTCGCGCTGAGCAAACTGGGGTGAATGAATAACCCCGCCCTAAAGGGCAGGGTACGGAGAAATTCGCTGATTTCTCGTACAAGGAAAGCTCTGCTTTCCTCCGTATCCCCTTGTGAATCTCGAGGACTGCGGAGCATACATCGCGCTACGCGAAATTGTCTCGCCACTCGCAAGGTGGCTCACGCCACACTCGCGGCTTGTCATCTACTCCAAGGCAGTCCTCCTCCTCGAACTGAAGACGAGCTTTCAAAGAAGATACAATGCAATTCATCAAGCTAAAACACGAGATATCGCGCCAGATTCCGCACAACACATTCACGCTTGTTTCTCTGCAGGCTTCTCTTCCGGAGGTTTTTCCTCCTTGAGGAAGAATGATTTCAGTTTTGCGCCCATGCCGGATGCTCTCGCATCGCCACCGGCCCCATCCTCTCCGGACGCCTGTGGACTGACCGGTTGAGCGACAGACGCAGCAGCGACAGCCACACCGGGAGGGCCTTCCGCAGGAGTCGCTGTCGGTTCTTTGGGCGTGGGGAGCGGTTTCGTGGGCGGCCGCATAGCATCGAGTTTCTTGCGGTATTCGTTCGCCATAGTCTTGAACTGGGCATCCATGTCGTCTTTCACAGTCTTGTTGCGTTCATCAAGGAGCTTGAGCAGGTTCGTCGTGTGCTTCTCGAAATCATTGAACTTATCCAGCAGATCGAGGAAGTCCTTGCGTTCAAGCTTCATCTCCACGCGCACCCTGATGCGCTCGAAATCCGATTGCATCTTCTTGAACATCTTGTCGAGATCGTTAACGGTCTCGTTGAAGCGATCAAATTCGGCGAACTTCTTCTGCACTTCGGTGAATATCATCTCGACGCGATCGGCGTGCAACCCGATGTTTCCCTCGACGCGCTTTATCGTCGCGAGTTCCTGTTTCACCTCTTCATTCAACGCGATGACCTGTTCGATGCCCTTGAATACCCCCATCTTGTCCCGCATCTTCTTTATCTCGAGCATGAGGTCTTTCATGATGGCTTCGTTGCTCTCGATGCTCGCGCGCAACGCCTCAATCTTGCCATCTTGCCGACGGACCTCTATCATGAGCTTCTCAGGATGGACGCTCTCGACGAGATCGATGGCTTTGGTGCTCGAGACCTCGACCTTGCTCATCATCTTGTTCGTGTCGACGATCATACCGCGTAATTCGCCTATCTGCTCGGAGACTCTTGAGAACCGGTCTCCCGACGCTTTACGCGCTTCGTTCAACCCTTCGAGCTGGCCATGTCCCTT
>DUGD01000006.1 GCA_013331575.1 Candidatus Woesearchaeota archaeon | reverse complement strand
TTATACCCGAAATTTTGAAAAGCGTTCCGGAAAGCGCGTGCGTCTTCTTCCACACCGTCTCACTTGAGAGGGTCCACGGTGTGCGGATGCCGATCGTCCAGTTCGGTTCCGCTTTCGAAATAAGCACCCCCGCACAGATAAAAAGTGCGCCCAGAGCCGGAGCCATATACTGTGTCATATTAAAACGGCTTCCAGTATTCCATGCGAGCGAGAGTGCATAGATATATGAGAGAAAGAGAAAGATGGCGACGATAAAGGCGTCAAAATATCCCCTAAACTTTTTTATATTTTCTTTCTTCGGATCAATCCGCGGTATCACGATAAAAAGCGCGGAGAGGAACGCGAAGACAACAGGAAGGAGGAACGCCCCCCAGAAACGCGGCATATATCCATTCACCTCACCGTTCACACCCCAGTGCGACGCGACCCGCTCGGGAAGCATGGGATAAAAATATATCCCTACCCCGATTGCGACCAATGTGAGCACAATGGACATCAACTCACCTTTAGTTAGTTTCATATATATTTATTATAGCAATTCGTTCTCTATGTTTATTTCACCGTGTAAATCTTTTCCCATTTCAGTTTTGATTTCCTCGTAATCAGCGCCTTGAGCAATAAGCCAAGCGAGTTTTACCGTCATGGATTCTATACTCATATCAAATGCAGGAATCGCCAGATCGTTGTCTCTCAGATACTTTCCAGTCTCGTTTACCTGAAAGCTTGCGATACCGCTCGGTGCCTGTGTCGTCACAACAATCGGTATCTTTTTCTCTTTGAGATATTCAAATCCGCCGAATAAATTTGAGCTCGGGTCACCCGCTCCAAACGCCCTGAAAATAAATGCCTTCATTCCGACGTTTTCAACAAGTGACTTGAAAATATCAGGGGACATTCCGGGAAGCTCGGTGAGGGACGCTATCTTCGATGTGTTGAAGTTTTTCTTCACGCTCAATACTCTCGACTGTATGGCAAGCGGTTTGACCTTCGAGAGGTACGAAACATGTTTTTCGAGCGCCGGAACGTTTATTCGCATAAATCTTCCTATCTGCCCGAGAGAACCGGTAATAAATGAGGAAAATGGGTCGTAATCAAAATCCGTTCCTTTCTTCACCCGTACTCCGGAGATAATTTTGCTTCCGAAAACCGCCATCACGCCTTTCACGGGATGATACCCCCACACCGAGAGGCGGAGGGCGTTGATGAGATTTGTCGCCGCATCGCTCCCAAGGTATCCCAAGGGGACCTGCGCTCCGGTTACAATCACCGGCTTGTTTATATTTCCAAGGGCGAAGGACAAAGCTGCGCACGTGTACCCCATCGTATTCGTTCCGTGCAACACAATGAACGCATCAAACTGGTCATACGCTTCCTCAATCTTTCCGGCGAGTGCCGTCCAATTTTCCGGTGTGATATTGGAACTGTCGACGTTGAAGAGCTCCGCGATTTCCGTCTTAATCTCGATGTTCCAATTCTTCTTTACCATTTCCGTCGAATTCTCGACAATGGAAATAAAGCTGTTTGGGTCCGATTTTACGGATTCGGAAACCTTGCTCTCCGCAACGTTACCCGCAATCGTCCCTCCGGTAAATATAATGAGTACTCTTTTTTGCGCGTATACATCCATAAGTTTTTGATAAATCTTTAGTTGTAGTTATATCACAAATTCCTTTTTTGATAAAGGCGAAGTGTGGTTTGAACTAGATAAAAACTACACCTTTCCTTAGTTGGTAGAGGTGTTACACTCTATGTTTTTGTGGACCGTGCGGGATTCGAACCCGCTACCTTTCGCATGCCATGCGAACGCTCTACCGCTGAGCTAAGCGCCCTTGATTGTGCTTATCGGTACTTCTGTTAGTGATTAGAAAGCCTCTTTTAAAGATATCGAAGGCGTATCGGTCAGTGTCGTAGCGAATAACGTTGTCGCGCTGCCTTGGTGCATATCCCGAGCGCCGAATATGGCGAGCGGTTCGCGTCCGGAGGAGGCGAACTCCGGAATGAAATGACTGGAACGCGAGCCATCCTGTGAGGCGCGAAATCCTTCGAGAGCGTATCGGCCGCAGCGCGAGAATGTAACAAGAAATACTTTAGAAAAAAGAGGAGATGCGTATCACTTGAACCGTTGCGGATTCGGCGTGTATGGTCCCAGCGGCATACGCACAGAGACCTCTTGGACATCGGTCGCATCCTCTGCAATCGTCCTGTACGCCGTGTTGATGTCGTTGCCGTCGTAGATGATGCGCGGCGGTTGCATCACGCGGGTGACTGGCACGAAGTTCCCTTCGGTGAATCTATCGCGGACGTTCACGTCTGCTTTGGCGACAACAAACCGTTCGACTCCGTCGCGCTTGCTGCGGAAAAGCCTGTATCTGACGGAATCCTCTCCGTGATTGTACGCTTCCTCCTCCAGGGACTCGTGCGCTGCTTCCATGCCTGCGTTGAATGATCGTTCATCGTAAATTGCATCCATAGTGTCATCCTCTATGATTTTGGTAATGTCTCTTTGTGTTGGAGGTCTGCGAATCTATATAAAATCTTTGTTACTTGGCAGTGATACCTAATATCTTTGAGATTGAACGTGTCTTCTTTTGACGACGTGTATCGTCTAGACAACTGCTTATGGCAATACATCTTCAAGATGGCCGCGTAATGTCGCTTCGATGAGTGCGTCCCCTTTTTCAGAACCGACGATGGGAATGTTGTTCTCTTCGGCGTACTGTTCTACTGCGGCGTACAGCGTATCATCTGCTGCTCGCAGTCCAACTTTGGCACGCAGTTTTGCGTATCCTTGTGTCCAGAGTGTTATGGGCTCTTGGAAACGTGCAGAAAGCTTGCCCGTCTCTTCAAGGTCGCACTCTGTCGGGACGTTATCGAGCTGCGCGAAATAACGCTCAGCGAACATGCTGCCCGCCTGGTTGTAGAGTTTGCGCATCTTCTTTCGTGCACGATTCACACGCCAACCGCTGAGCCCTGAATACGCATCGGACACCGCTCGCTCCATGAATGTGACAAATGCATCGGCTTTCGCGCCGGCATCCGGTGATTCGTTAAGTACCATGCTCTGTGTAGAGTAGGCAGTCTGTGCTGAGAGGAGATGGCCCGCCCATGCGGCACCGCCTCGCTGCCGCAATGCATCATTCACCTCGCGTATGGCCCGAACGGTATCTTGACCTTGCTGCTCCATCATAGTCAAATCTCCTGCGTCGTAACCCTTGAGATACCCGCTGAGAGTCCAATCGTCTGTGGAGGTACTCTTGCCGCAGCCCATACTTCCGAGCCTGATATTACCGTCTCCGACACTGTAGAATATGACGTGGCGAGAGGAGAATGCCGGGCCTATGCGTGGGCGGCAGTCCGGATCCTCACTTCCGAGCAGGGCGAACATGGTGATGCCGTCGCTCGATTCAAGATCGCAATATTCGGACCCGAATTTTTTCGGCGGGAATCCTTTCTCTGCGAAGAAACCCTTGTACGGTTCACAGTATACCGGACCGCCGGTGCGTGCATTGCCCCAACTCGCGTCTTCGAAAGTTATTTTCATAGATTCAGAATTGTTGTCTGTCTCATAAACATTGCTCTTGCAGGGCAACACTTTTATAAAACAACGGTGGTTGTCGTGACGTATGCCGCTTGAACATCTCGTGTATGAGTTCAACGGCATGTGCGTGAAGATAGAGCCCCGAGCGTACGTGAATGAAGCGGCGCCGAACTTCTTGCTGGTTCCGGTGACATTCAGTAAGGGAAATGCCTCTGTGCGCTTATTTTCGCGTTATATGCTCGATCGAGATCGTTTTATTGATATGACTCCGATGATTGAGGGGGTTAAGGTGACTAAACGGCTACTGCAAAGATACGCCGATAGCTTGCAGACGATGAATCAGGACTATGCGCGGAGAATCTCTCTCGGCACTGTGAAAATGGTGACTGATATCGATGAATTGCAGTGATGCAGCGTGTCGTTTCTTCCGCGATGAATTTATAAAACGTACAAGGTTCTAATGCGCATGGCCGACCTCCACTCGCGCATCGAAGCGCACGCGCTCGCCAATGCCCTCAAGTACAACGGCAAGGCGAATCCTGGTAATGTCTTGCCGAAGATCATCGGCGAATTTCCCGATATCAAGAAGGACATCCAAGGCGTGCGCAAGCAGATCGACGAGATAGTTGCGGCAGTGAATCTCCTTAACACTGATGTCCAGCGTGCGAGACTCGAAGCGCTTGCGCCTGAACTCCTCGAGAAGAAAGAGCATAAAGAGCGAGAACTCCCTCCGCTCCCGGGTGCCATCGACGGAAAAGTCATCACTCGTATCCCGCCGGAGCCGAGCAAGTACAACCATCTGGGCCATACCCTCACGTTCCTCATGAATGCAGTGTACGCTGAGCGATACCATGGTCAGGTCATCATCCGCTTCGAGGATGCTAATCCGGAAAAAGTGAGCCAAGAGTTCGTGGACATGATGACTGATGATATCACCGGATACCTCGGTATCAAACCGGCGAAGATACTCTTCGTCTCCGATGATATGGAGTTGCTCTACGAGTACGCTCGCAAGCTCATCGAGACCGGAAACGGCTACATGTGCTTTTGCGACCGCGAGACGATGAGCAAATACCGCGAAGAGGAGCGCGATTGCGCGTGCCGCCATCAACCTGTCGAGCACCACCTCAAAGAGTGGGAGACGTTCAAGGGCGGCGCCTATATGAAAGGCGAGGCTATCTTGCGCTTCAAGGGCGATATGAAAAGCCAGAATACCGTGCTGCGCGACCCGGTCATGTACCGCTATGTCGGCGCGAAGCATTTCCGCCACGGAGACAAGTACAAGGTCTGGCCGACGTATGATTTCTACAGTGCCATAGAGGAGGCGCTGTGCGGCGTCACGCATATACTACGCAGCAATGAGTTCGAGTTGCGTGTCGAATTGCAGACGCGGATAAAGCGCATCTTCGGCCTGCCGGAGCAGGACGTGCTCCAGTATGGCCGTTTCAATGTCGCGGGCGCGACCACGCAGGGCCGTGAGATCCGTGAGGCGATCGAGAGTGGGAACTACCTCGGTTGGGACGACCCGCGCCTTGTCACGCTCAAAGCGCTCAAGCGCCGCGGTATCAAACGTGAGGCGTATGTCGAACTGCTCAAGCAGATAGGACTCTCTCCCTACCCGGTGTCGCTTGATTTCACCATGCTTGCCGCGGCGAACCGCAAATTCATAGAAGACTCGCCGCGATACTCCTTTGTGCCCGACCCGACGCTCATCGTTATCGCCGGTGCCGAACCACGGACTGTTGAGCAGGATCTGCACCCGAAGCGTAAAGGAGGCCGTGAGCTACCGGTGACTGACAAGTTCTTCATCAGCGCAGCAGACTTGCTGGTTATCACTGGGAAACGGGTCAGGCTCATGGGCAATCTGACGTTCGCCGAAGCGGGCGAGGGGTACGCGCTCGTGCGCTACGAGACCATCAAGGATGGCCATGATACCGCCATCAATTGGGTGCCTGCCGAGCAGGAGCAGACTATTACGGTCGAGGTCATGATGCCGGACGCCACGATAAAGAATGGGTTGGCTGAGCGGTCGATAGTGGGGCTCAACGTTGATGATATCATCCAATTCGAGCGTTTCGGCTTCTGCCGATTGGATGCGATAACGCAAACCCCTGCAGGCCCTGTCTACACGTTCTGGTTTACGCATAAGTGATCGTTGTAGGCGTGTCGTAAGGGGCGTCTTATGATGTGTGCGCGTGTGTTATCTGTTATGTTCTGGTTGTTCGTGGCCGCGGCGGAGTGCCGTCGTTGTTAGCACTGTGTTTCCTATTGCGTGTTCGTTCCTGTGTCTTGCGAGAACCCCGCCAAGGCGGCCACAGCGGTTATTGAGCAGTTTGTGCTCTGTTAATATAGGAGTACCTCGTGCTTCAGCTCGAGGGTGAACGTCTTGGAGTTTTTCCAGAAAAGTCGCCGATTCATGCAGGCGACTTTTCGTATGTTAACGGAACGGAGTCCTCGGGAACGAAGTTCCCGGGACGCCGGAAACGCAAAGGCGTTTCCGAGCGTGAGTTAGATGCTCCGCGTTCATCAAGTTGACGCATAGGATACCCCGCCCTTTAGGGCAGGGTCATTCATTTTACGACAACGTTTAAATAGGAGAACGGCTGAAAACGCTGTAGAATGGTACCTGAGGTGGTCCGATGATTGTTGTGAAAGCCAAGATCAAAGAGCTTACTGGTGAATACAATGTCGCGGGTGATTTCGCTGACGCGCTCAACGCGAAGGTCGAAGCGCTCGTGAAAGAGGCTGTGAAGCGCGCAGAGGGCAACGGCCGCAAGACCGTCATGGCCAAAGACTTGTAAGCGTAATCGCGTATAGTCGATTCTTCTTTTTGTATCAATCGTAAGATAGCTGTTGCTATCGATTTCATGGTGATGTTCTATCCTGCAAAGATGGACAGTCAGTCTCTCCATTGTCTATTCCAAGAATCTGATGGCGAGAGCCTCTTGTTTCATGCGCTCGAGATCTGAATACTCCATGTCATCAGCATAGACCGATATCTCATCCTTCTCGATGCGATTCATGACGCGCTCTTTTCTATCATCAAGCGTGTCGAGGTGCTGATGAATCTTGGCGCGCATGGACAGGCGCAAGAATGCCGCTGCAACAAGATCGTGTCGTACCATGCCTGCCTCCTTATCGTTTATTGTTCACATCCTTCGCTAGAACCGCCGTGGCGGCGGCGGTGGGATGTCAGAATCGGGTATGGGGCCGGGTTGTTGAGCCTGTTGGGTCATCCCGCCTTGCGGTGGTGGTGCGTTTCCACCCGGTCTTGGTAGCGGATTGGAGAGTATAGGCTGGTATGCCGGAGCGCTGTTGCCATCGAATGCGAACGGATTACGCGTCTGCATGCTTGAATCCTGTGACGCGTTCAATTCCGTCTTGATGACTGATTCGCTTATCTGCACTGATGGTTGTACTGGCGCTTTTGGCGGTGCGATCTGATCGAGCGATGGGAGCGGTGTGTTCATCTTCTTCTCAAGGTCTTTGACCATCTCTGCCACCGCGACGATACCGCGAGCGAGTTTCTCTTGCTGCTCCATCATCTTACGCAGTTGCTCTTGCACAGCGGTCTCATTGAACGCTTTGACCATCTCATCGTTCGCACCCTCGAATATCTCATTGAGCCGCGAGACTGATATGTTGAGCTTGCTCATGGAATCGAGAAGCGTAATAGAGGCCTGCGTGTCACCGAGCGGATTGCGTTTTATCTTCTCCACTTCCTTGCGCAGGTACTCGAGCTCCGTACGGGGCATCAACTCATATTCATCGTCCGATCGCACTGCCTCACCCCTATGATGCCTGTTTCTTACGAGGAGGAGTATTTAAGTATAACGGATAGCACTACTAATCTTCTCTAACAATTCGTGCTATCCGTATGCAGTGGAGATAGATTCATATCAACGAATAGCGTTCTCCACTGCATTTCATCGAGAAGATTTCCTCGGAGCTACCTTCGATGCGCGGATGAGGTGCATCGTCGCTTTGGCAAGCGCCAGGTCTTCAGGCGTCTTCACTTGTATGTGCTGGCCTTTGGCGTGCTGCATGACCTTACGATATCGTTGCGCATGCTCTTTGCGCGGATGCTCTGCGTCCCATATATACTTGCACAGTTCAAAGACTCCGCGTATCGATTCGCGAGGTCTGTCTCTGGAGAATGCGCGTCTGACCGAACGGCGGAGCGCGCGGCTGATGCAGACGACGCGATGCGTCTTAAGCTCGATAATGATGTCCGCGCGCTGTATCGCTGATATCGTCCAGAACGCGCTGCCGCCTTCGATAATCCAATCTGGGTTGCGGGCGATGGGTCTGAGCATCGCGATGCGTTCCTCTTTCGATCGTGTGATGTCAAATTTTCGTGCGTAGAGAATATCATCTTTGCTGTAGACCGGCAGATCAAACTCCTTGCTTAGCATATGTGCTAGCGTAGTTTTCCCCGAGCCAGCATTTCCTATGATGTAGATGCGCATATGCTTTAGGAAATTAGTAGTCCGCGTGCGGAGAGTGCATCCCTTGCGGGCCGCCGGGCGGATTGCCCGCGTCGGGCGCCTTGCCGCCCGCGATGACGTCGTCGATGCGGAGTATCATCACCGCGACTTCACTTGCCGATGCTATCGCTTGCGTCTTTATCCGCAACGGTTCGATGACGCCGGCCTCCCATGCGTCGAACGTCTTGCCGGTGAAGACATCGATGCCAGCCCATTCTTGTCCCTTGTCATGCGCCGCTTTGAGGTCGGTCATGGCATCGATAGGATCGAGGCCGGCGTTCTCTGCGAGCGTGCGAGGGATGACTTCGAGCGTGTCCGCGAACGCGCGCACGGCGAGCTGCTCGCGGCCAGAGAGCTTGTTGGCGTACGCGTGCAAGTGGCGTGCGACCTCCACTTCGATGGAGCCCGCTCCCGCCACAACTTTGCCGTTAGCGAGTGCCGCCGCGATATCCCCGACGGCGTCCTCGAGCGCGCGCTTGATCTCGGCGATGACGTGCTCCGTGCTGCCGCGCACCAGGATCGTGACTGCTTTCGCATGAGGGCATTCGCGGATGAACGTCATCATCTCTTCGCCGACACGCGATTCCTCGACGAGTCCGGCGTTGCCCAAGTCCTTCGCGGACAGGTCGTCGATGTTCGAGACGATGCGGGCGCCGGTCGCCTTGCCGATGCGTTCCATATCCGACTTCTTGACGCGGCGGCAAGCGTAGATACCGGCTTTTGAGAGGAAGTGCTGCGCGAGGTCATCGATGCCTTTCTGGCAGAAGAGGACTGTCGCGCCGGATTGGATGATGCGTTCCGTCATCTTGCGGAGCATCTGCTCCTCCATGTCGAGGAATGCCTGCATGTGCTTGGGATCGGTGATGCTTATCTTCGCGTCGATCTCGGTGTTCTTTATCTCCACGGCGCAATCGAGAAGCGCTATCTTCGCCGCGTCCACGTGCTGCGGCATGGTCGAGCTGATTTTCTCCTTGTCTAGGAGTATGCCGCTGATGAGCTCTGTCTCTTCAACGGTCCCACCCGATTTCACCTCGATGCTGACTGCGGACCTATCGACTACAGATACTCTGTTGTCAGCGTGTTTCTTGGTCTTGTCCGTATGGGCAACCGCGCTTCCGATCGCCACGTTGTTCGTAGCGTTCTCTGCCACAACGATCTCGATAGCGGTGACGATAAGGCTCGCAAGGTGCTCTTTATCGGCCTCGGCGCCTTTTCCTGTCATCGCTGTCATCGCTATCTTGCGTAGCATATCGCGGTCCTTGAGCGTGACCGGTTTGGCAAGCGATGCAAGAACTGCCTGTGCCTGCTCGGCAGCGAGACGGTACCCGCGTGCGATGATGGTCGGGTGGATGTCGCGGTCAAGGAGCGCTTCAGCGTTCTTGAGAAGCTCGCCCGCGAGGACGACTGCCGTGGTCGTACCATCGCCCACTTCGTGCTCCTGGGTCTTCGCTATCTCGACTATCATCTTCGCGCTAGGATGCTCTATCTGCATCTCCTTGAGGATCGTCACGCCGTCGTTCGTCACGATGACATCGCCCATCGCATCCACGATCATCTTATCCATGCCTTTGGGTCCGAGCGTGGTGCGTACGGTCTCGGCGACGAGTTTGGCCGCGGCGATATTCATGCGCTGCGCCTCGCGCCCCACAGTGCGCTTAGTGTCTTGCGGAAGGATGAAGATAGGTTGGACGTTGTTTGAGTTGTTCATGGATTGTGCCTACGGTGGCGGAGAACTCCGACGGACTATCGCACCATCCCCGCCCCGGATCTGTGGCGCCTTCGCTAGTTTAAATACATTTCCGCATCGTCTCCCATCGCAAATCTTTATATTGAGGTGGTGGTCGCATCAAGCATGGTTATCATCACCATCGGCGGCATGCCTGGAAGCGGCAAGTCGACTGTCGGTCGTATGATAGCGGTCCGTCTGGGAATACCTTTCTTCAGCATGGGGGATGTACGCCGCGAGTTCGCGAACGAGCACGGGATGACGCTCGCTGAGCTCAACGCTCGCGGCGAGAACGATCCCGCGTCGGATAAGATGGTGGATGAGTACCAATCAAAGCTTCCTGAGACTACGCCATCGTTCGTCATCGATTCGCGGCTCGGGTATCACTTCTTGCCGCAGAGTTTCAAGGTCTATCTCAAGGTCGATTCTCGCGCCGCAGCGGAACGGATTTATGCCATGAAGCGGCATGAGGAGCATTGGAGGTCCATCGAGGATGGGGTGCGTTCCGTCGAAGAGCGCGCGGCGTCCGACTTGCGTCGCTACAAGAAATACTACGGCCTCAACCCCTACGATGAGAAGAACTTCGACCTCGTGATTGATACGACGCACATGAAGCCACTTGCAGTGTTGCACGCGGTCAGGAAATATCTCAAAGAGCGCGGCATAGTGGTGCCTAGAGATACGGACTGATTACCGGTTATCCCCGTCGGTTGAATCACGACGCAAACTTTATAAATCGCTACCCGTCCCTTCAAGGAGTTCTTCAGCTTGACTCTTCCGAGAGCTAGGCTGTCGACCATAGAGATTCCCGACGATGATCGGGGCGAGAGAAGGTGCACGCACATGATCCAGCATGGTGATTTCGTCAAGCTCAACTACACCGGCAAGCTCTCCGACGGCACTGTCTTCGATACGACTGATGCTGCTGTCGCGAAACACGAAGGCCTCGAGGGGACGAAAAGCCTCTCTCCCGTGACCATCTGCGTCGGCCAGCACATGCTCGTCGCGGGGCTTGACGCCGCGCTCATCGGCAAAGGCCCGGGCCGTTTTTCAGTCGCGCTCACGCCCGACACAGCGTTCGGCCGCAAGGACGCCCGCCTCATCAAGATCATCCCGCTCGCGCAACTCCACGCCCAGAAGATCAACCCGCACCCAGGATTGCGCTTGAACATCGACGGCAACTATGGCGTCGTGCGCAGCGTCAGTTCGGGCCGCACCGTGGTGGACTTCAACCATCCGCTCGCGAGCCAAGACGTCGTCTACGATGTCGAAGTGATATCGATAGTCGAAGATAAGAAGGAGCAGATCAACGCTTTGCTCTCCGCATCGGGGCTCCCATTCACCGGCGTGCACTTGGCGGGCGAGCACGCGACCGTGCACTTCGCGCAGATGCTCCCCAAACCGCTCCTTGACGCGCTCCAAGCGCGCATCGCGGAACTGGTCGCTATCAAGACTGTCAGCTTCGAAGCCGGCATACCTCCTGCCAATAAGACTGCCGCTCACAAGGCGGCATGAGCTCGTCGGCAACCTTTTTATAGTCAGCAACGCAGAAACTCCCATCCGGCGATGCCGGAGGTGACTCGAGTGGACAAGATCATCAAAACCGTCAAAGGCCAATCGCCAGAGCCTCGTAAAGCGAATGCTATGGACGCCGAACTCGAGGCGCTCCTCACTCAGCACAAAGCTCGAATCAAGGTCGTCGGCTGCGGCGGTGGCGGGAACAACACTATCAACCGCATCAGCGAGGTCGGCATCGAAGGGGCGGAGACCGTCGCTATCAACACCGATGCGCAAGACCTCCTCTACACGACATCCGATCACAAGATACTCATCGGTCGCGAGCTCACGAAAGGTCTCGGCGCAGGAGCGATACCGAAAGTCGGCGAGGACAGCGCCCGCGAGAGCGAGCGCGAGATAAAGGACGCCATCGCAGGCGCCGACCTGGTGTTCATCACCTGCGGCCTCGGCGGCGGGACCGGTACGGGCAGCGCTCCAGTCGTCGCAGAGCTTGCCAAGAAGATGGGTGCGCTCACCGTCGGCGTCGTTACCTTGCCGTTCAGTATGGAGGGAAGCCGCCGTTACGAGAACGCGCTCTCCGGCCTCGAACGCATGGAACGCAACGTCGACACACTCATTGTCATCCCTAATGACAAGTTGCTTGAGGTCGCGCCCGACTTGCCGCTGCACACAGCGTTCAAGGTCGCCGACGAGATACTCACTAACAGCGTCAAAGGCATCGCCGAGCTCGTCACCAAGACGGGTCTTGTCAACCTCGACTTCGCGGATATCCGCACGGTCATGGGCAACGGCGGCGTCGCGCTCATCGGCGTCGGCGAGTCCGACGGGGAGAACCGCGCGGTCGAAGCGGTGCAGAAAGCCATCAGTAATCCTTTGCTCGACGTCGATATCAGCGGCGCATCAGGCGCGCTCATCAACGTGGCGGGTGGTCCCGACATGACGCTCGAGGAGGCACGCCGCGTGGTGGAGTCTATCAGCGTGAAACTCGACGAGGATGCGCGCATCATCTGGGGAGCGCAGATAAGCGAGGACCTCACCGGCACCATCCGCGCGATGCTCATCGTGACCGGGGTCAAGTCCAAGCAGATCGTCGGCCGCGCGAAGACCGATGTCGGCGAGTCCGAAGGGACGAAGAAGATCGAGGACGAGCTCGGTATCGATTTCATCAACTGACACAACGCATCATAGTTATACGCAATAACTCAAGGGGGAACACATGTACGAACCTATCGAAGAGGAGCAGACGTTCAAGACGAAGGCGAAGAGCTTCATCATCCAGTGCGCACGCGTGCTGAAAGTGACCCGGAAGCCCGATCGCGACGAGTACCGGACGCTCATCAAGGTGAGCGGCCTCGGCATCGCCGTCATCGGCTTTTTGGGGTTCCTCCTCCACGTCATCAAGGTGCTGGTGCTGCCCGCCTAGGCGGTGTGAGTTATACGAAATGATCATTTTATTGATACACAATCATCGCATTACTGCATACGAGGAATGAATTTATGACCGAGACTGATTCCACACAACCCACCGACGCGCCCGCAGAGGTGCCTACGCACATCTTCGCGCTGCGAACCACTGCCAACCGCGAGGACCAGGTCCTTGCGTTCGTCGCGAGCAATGCCGCGCGCAAGAAGATCCCCATCACTGCGGTCATCTCGCCGCACGGCATGCGCGGCTACATCTTCATCGAGGCGGCCGACGCCGTCGCCGCTGAGCAATCAGCGTTCGGCATTCCCTACGCGAAGGGCATCCTCCCTGCCGAGATCCAGTACAAGGAGATCGAGCACATGCTCGAGCAGGTGAAGAAGGACGTCAACATCCAGAAGAACGACATCGTCGAGATCATAAGCGGTCCTTTCAAGCGCGAGAACGCGAAGGTCAGCCGCGTGGACAAGACGAAGGAAGAGGTCGTCGTCGAGCTCTTGGAGGCGGCAGTGCCCATCCCCATCACGCTCAAGCTGGATGCAGTGAAAGTCATCCGCCGCGACGAGTGATTATCTTTTATATTTCTCTTTTTTCTATATATTCTCCCCCGGTTTACGCGTAGAGGTTTCTAGCGCTGCTAGTGTTAGACGCAATAATTTCAGAAGTCGCTAGTAGATTACTGGCGTGCTTATGTTAGGCGCAATAATTCTTCGGTTTGTAGTTGGTGAATACAGACTGCCTTGGAGCAGATACGAGCCGCGAGTTCGCGAGCCGTTCGCGCTCGAAGAGGGCGAACTCCGGAACGAAGTGACTGGAGGAAGGCGAAGCGACTATGCGAGCGGCGAGACCATGCTGCGAAGCGCAGAAAATGCTCCGCAGTCCTAGGAGTAGAACCTCGTATTCGAGAGCCGTATCCTTGCCTGCCGATTCTGGAAAACGTTTATCACCTGATCAGCCTCGAGAGGTCCTATGCCGATGCAGTACTATCCCGCGGGTGATCGGGGGCGGACACGAACAGATTGGCTTGAGAGTTATCACTCGTTCTCGTTTGGCGAGTTCTACGATGCCTCACGGTTAGGTTTCGGGGCGCTGCGCGTCATTAACGAGGATTATATCCTCCCCGGAAAAGGTTTTGAGATGCACTCGCATAATGACATGGAGATTGTCACGGTGCTGCTCTCCGGGGCTATCGAGCACCGTGATAGTATGGGCAATCATGGTATCATCAAGACCGGACAGGCGCAGCACATGACTGCGGGCACCGGCGTCCTCCATTCTGAACGGAATATTTCCAAGGATGTCCTGACACATCTGCTTCAAATATGGATACGGCCCGACAAGCGAAATCATACGCCGAGCTACTCGGAACGTTCTCTTCCAATGAGACGCAACGCGCTCATTGCCGTCGTCGATCCTTCGGGGGAAGATGGCGCGCTTACGCTACGTCAGGACGCGCGTATGCTCTTTTGCAATCTCGATCCTGGCAAGGATGTACATTATGCTGTTAAGAATTCAGGAGTAGGCCGTGGTGTCTATGTGTTCTTGGTCGATGGTGTGGTGGATATCAACGGCAAGATTATTCATAAGCAGGACGCCGTGGCAGTCTCTGGCGAACAGAATTTGCGGGTTGTCGCTTCTGTATCGTCACGCGTGCTGCTCATCGATACTCCACTCCACCAGTAACCTTTAAAAAGCCACCCGGATTCGCCCGTCATACAACTAATCCTTGAGGAATTACTATGGCTACTGAGACGATAGAAGCGCTCATCGAAGGCGGCAAGGCATCGGCCGCACCGCCCCTTGGTCCCGCGCTGGGCCCTTCCGGCCTGAACGTGGGTCAGGTCATCGCTGAGATCAACAACAAGACTGCAGCCTTCAAGGGCATGCAAGTCCCTATCAAGGTCATCTTCGACCGCACCGCTAAGACGTTCGAAGTGACCGTCGGCACGCCGCCGTCGTCCGCGCTCATCAAGAAAGAGGCGG
Organism: Candidatus Woesearchaeota archaeon; assembly: GCA_013331575.1. Lineage (GTDB taxonomy): Archaea > Nanobdellota > Nanobdellia > Woesearchaeales > UBA525 > UBA525 > UBA525 sp10207u. Next base: position 211 of record DUGD01000006.1, on the reverse strand, counting down.
GCCTCGAGAAGGGCTCCGGCAAGCCGCACGTCGACCACGTCGCCGACCTGCGTATCGAGCAGATCATCAAGATCAGCAAGATGAAGGATGCGAACCTGCACGGCAAGACGCCGACGGACCGCGTCATGGAGATCATCGGCCCCTGCAACAGCATGGGCGTCATGGTCGAGGGCAAGCACGCCCGCGACGCGATGCGCGATGTCGAAGCAGG
>DUGD01000054.1 GCA_013331575.1 Candidatus Woesearchaeota archaeon | reverse complement strand
CTGTGGCTGCGGAGGAGGATGCCCTATAGCGGCGGCCAATTATTCCGGCGGCGGAGGGGGCGGAGGCGCATGCAACGCGGTCGGCGGCAAGGGCGGCAGCGGCATGGCGTATGTCGAGTGGTACTCATGAACCCGTCAGTCAATACCGTGATGACCATCATAATCGCATCATTAGCGCTTCTCACGGCGTGCTCGAAGTGCGACGATACCATCGCCACAATAACGGTGAAAGGCGATTCATTGAGCGGGATCATCGAAGAAGGGACTGCGGTGAATGTTCAGCGCAATCTTGCATGCGCGGCGATAGACAGGAACGACATTATACTCTACAACTACGCCGGCAAAAGCGATCCGCTCATCAAGATCGTCAAAGCGATCCCGGGAGACACATGGCGATTGGACGGTTGCAGCATTGTCGTGAACGACATCGTTTTATCGACGAGAAATCCAGATGGCACCATCGGAGCGCCGTATTGCGTCGGCGACTCACGGAGACTGCAGCTCTACGCGAACGATTATCCCATCATCCCGCCCGACACATATCTTATCATGGGCAACAATCCAGACGGAACGCTCGATAGCAGCATCTTCGGTCTTGTGGATCGCGAAGATATAATCGGAAAAGTCGAGAAGGGATAGTATCGCACAGGGAACGTGCGTGTAAGAAATGAAAAGCAGGAGAGAAAAAAGTATCTAACAGCCCGCTGCGTTGCGTAGTGCATCCACAGTCATGCGGCCGGGATAGACGTCGTCGTTGACTACCCATGTCGGATAACCGACGATGCCTTTCGCCTTGCAAAGCTCGGCATCCTTGTCGCACGCGACGAACTCAAGTTCGATATCGCTACGAGCGAAGAGCTGTCTCGCATCGGCGGTGTCGGAGTTCCACGTGGTACCGTAGAGCACCGCACGGCTCGCAATACAGGAGAGCAGTTTCGCAGTATCGGTCGCGGGCGGCGACGCAGGAGCATCGTCTTCCAGGGTCTCCTCGGCACCAGCAGTCTCATCAATGGCGGGTGGAAGCACTACGACTTCCGGCACAGTCTCACGGATAGGCTCCTCGATTGGCGCCTTGGCGACATCGTCGATGGGCGTGGTATCAGGAACGTTCTCCGCTTTTGTCTCCGCTGGCGATAACGAAGGTGCCTGCCGCGGCAGGAGCACGGTGCCATTCGCGTAGTGAATGGTCGCTTTCGCACGCAACCCCGCGACGAGCTCGCGGTATTGCGCGGATCGGTCGGATGATCGCAGGTCTTCTATGATGCCATCACGGACCTCTTCGAACGGTTTGACGCCTGCCGGCGTAGCATTCATCCGCTTGATGATATGGTATCCGAACTGCGTCTGGACCATGCGGAACTCGCCGTCTTTCATCGCGAACGATGCGTCCTCGAACTCCTTCACCATGAAGCCGCGCGGGAACGTGTACTGCCCGCATGTCTCGCGGCTGCCGCGGTCATCTGACGCGTTCAGGACGAGCGCGCAGAAATCGTCGCCGGCGACAGCACCGTCATAGATGCGCTTGGCGAGAACCGCGGCATCGGTGCGTTGCGCCGCGATGAGCACATGGCGCACAGTCACCTGCTCGGGAACTGCGAAGCTGCTTTTCGACGCGTCATACGCCGCGCGTGCTATCGCGTCATCGATATTCGTAGGGATGATGACTGCTTCGGTGTATGATTCTATAAGGAGCTGGCGTTCGATGAGTCTTTCGAACGTCTCTTGCGTCATATTGTGGGTCGCGAGATTCTCCTCCAATTCCTGGATGGTGATGCCTGAGCTCCGGATGATCTCCTGGATCCGTTCGTGCACCACCTGTTGCGAGATGACCATCCCTTCGCGTTTCGCGGCTTGGACGACGAGCTGTTCATCGATGATCTGCTCGAGCACCTGGTCTTTCGTGAAGGTGTCGCGGTAGCTTTGCGGCAGGAGGTTGTATTGGAACGCGAGATCGGTCGTGGTGATCGGGTCTTCGTTCACCGTGACGAGAACATCTGTGGGAGAGGTTTGCAGGGATTTCCAGAGCATGAACCCGGTGAACGCTATCGCCACGAGGAGGACTGCGATGAGCACCGTCCTAGCGATCCTACGTGATGCTTTTCGTGATGCGCCCTGTTTTGCGGCGCTTCTCGTCGCAGATCCTTTCTGTGCGCTCGACCGCCTTTTAGCAGTGCGCGTCGATGTAGACTTCGTTGATGATTTTGCCATCGCGACCAACCCCTCCTAACTGCCTCGTATATCGTTGCGGGCGACGCGATGATATTTAAGGATTGTGGTCGTACCTATCGGCGAGTGGATACATGGATTGCGCATGGAAAGAACGACCCTTACGATTCCTACGACCCACGTCAGCGACTCAGGACTACGAACGACCCAATTCTACGATTGAGGTCTACTACTATCTACGACTAACGACAACGACTAACCATAACAGATTATACGATTGACCACTATTCTTTACGACTGTTTACTTGTTGTGGCGGCGCGTATATGAGCGTCGTCCTTTTGCGACTGCCGTNNCTGGACACGCGCCAAGGCCACAACGACTACTGACACGACTATAACGACTACCGACGACCCATTACGTTATGACAATTAACGATATGACGAACTAATACCGTGCTAGGCAGTCATTCAACAACGACATTACAAGAAAGCCACTAGAAACAATGACGTCTACTGGAACTAGTAACACAATCAACTAGTAACTCAATCAGAACGCCCAGTATAACGCCCATCATCCGATGCCTAAACTCAGCAGCGTTGTGCTTGATGTCTATCTAAGGTCTCGACAGAGCAAAACTAATATATAGGGCGGCGAGGTGCTAGACGATAACAGGGGGAGTGCATACATGAAGAAGACCACGCGCAAAGTTGCGGAGCATACTACCGCGCAAGAAGAGCACACCGAACGCAAAGACGAAAGCAAGGATGGCGATGTCAGCCTCGATCTTTCCGGCATCGCCCGCATCGCCAAGCGCATCGATGTGGAGAAACTGCTCGTCGCAACGCTCTTGCTCGCATGCATGCTCCTCGTNNTCGCGCATGCTCCCCGCCGCACTCCCCGTGACCGATGATTGGGCCGATAATACCATACGGACGAACGTCCGATCGCAGTTGGCCGCGCAAGTCGATGCGGAATACCCTGCGCTGCCACAGCAGAACCGGGACGCGTTAGTGCAGAAAAGGACCGATGAGATGCTGGCGACGAACGCCGCCCAGTTCCAAACCGCAAAAGAAGGTCTATCGCAACAGTTCAAGACGTATATGCGCTACACGGGCGAAGACGGCAACGAATACACATATCTCGGCGACCTCGACAGTTACTTCTGGCTGCGTTACACGCGCAACTTGCTCGCAACAGGCATCACCTGCGATGAGATCCGGGACGGCCAGTGCCGGGATAGCCACATCCTCGCGCCATACGGCAGCGTAAGCGGCTTCAACCCGAGCATCCACGTCTTCGCGATCGCCGGACTGCACAAGATCATAACGATATTCAACCCGCAGTATCCATTGCCAGCCACCTCATTCCTAGTGCCGGTCCTCTTGGGAGTGCTTGGAGTCATACCGGCATTCTTCATCGGCCGCCGTCTCGCAGGGAACGTCGGCGGAGTCTTCGCAGCGATTCTCATCGGAGTGCACCCGTTGTTCCTCTCGCGTAGCATGGGCAGCGATAACGACATCTGGAATATCGTGGTGCCGATGTTCGTCATCTGGTTCGTCATCGAGACACTCGAGGCGAAACGACTCAAAACACGCATAGCATACGGCGTACTCGGATTAGTCTCCATGACGGTCATGATAGCCGCATGGGCCAACTGGTGGTTCTTCTATCTCATCATCCTGCTCGGACTGCTCAGCTATCTCGCATTCCGCGTGGTTACTGAAGTCATCCGCGAGAAGAACAGGACGCCGTGGGACAACACCAGCATCCGCACCATCGCCGGCATCGTGACGGGATATTACGTCGGGACGTATATCGTAGCGCTCATCAACGGCAAGGCCGCTGGCTACTTCACGATTCCGCTACACGCGATAAGCACCGGCACATCCCTCGACCAGGCGATCAACCTGAATTTCTGGCCGAACGTCTTGACGACGGTCGCGGAGCTCAACAAATCATCGTTCACCGAAGCGATCAGCTCCATGGGCGGGAAGCTCTTCTTCTTCGGTTGCATGCTCGGCATGCTGCTGCTTGTCTTGCCGCGCAACAGATGGAACTGGAAGCACGCGGGCGTGGCACTCCTCGGAGGGCTGATATCGCTTTACATCGACAACGCCACAGGATTGAGCAAGCTCATGGTAGTGGGGCTGTTCGCGCTGCCTATCATCATCGTCCTCGCGCTCTACCTCTTCGAGAAAGAGGAAGGGACCGACATCGCCGCGGCGCTCATAGCGCTCGTATGGTTCATGGCGACCGCATACGCGTCGTACAGCGGCGTGCGTTTCATCCTGCTCATGATCCCCGTCTTCGGCATCGGGTTCGGCGTGCTCGCAGGCAGAGTGCATGAGTGGGTATCGGGATACGTGCGTAAGGAGACTGGATGGCACGCTTACATCGTCAATATCGGCGTGTTCATCGTGATAGCGCTCGTCCTCATCCAGCCAGTGAAAGGCGGATACTACACCGCGCGATCGTTCGTCCCCAGCATCGACGATGCATGGTGGGACACGCTGACCAAGATACGGCTCAAAACCGCACCCGACACCATCATCAACTCATGGTGGGACTTCGGACACTGGTTCAAATATGTCGCCGACCGCCGCGTGACCGCTGACGGAACGACGCAGCACACCCACGTGCCGAGATGGCTCGGACTTTCGCTCGTGACGCCTAATGAACACATCAGCGTGGGAACGCTACGCATGCTCACGTGCGGATCCGACGTCTATCCGAACGAAGAAGGACCGTACGGAGCGTATGGTCGATTGTATGAGAAGACGGGCGATCCGCTCGTCGCGCAACAGATGGTGGTCGACCTCATCGGCATCTCGGAGAAGGGCATGGTCGAGAACCGTGCTGATGCGAGGAAGTATCTCGCCGACCGCGGTCTGACGCCGAGCGAACAGGATGCCATACTCAACGTCACTCATTGCGACCCTCCGGAAGATATCTTCATCACGAGCGGCGACATGATCGGCAAAGCCGGAGTCTGGGCGCACTTCGGGCTCTGGAATTTCACGAAATCGTACATCGCGGCGAATGCGAAGACAATGAATCGCGACGATGCCGTCGCTGATTTCACAGTCCGTTTCGGCATGAGCGCCGAAGAGGCTGAGAAGTTATACTTCGACGCACGGGCGCTCGCGAGCGAAGGCGACACCAACGCGTTCGCAGCCCCCTGGCCCGGATATATCACCGGAGCTTGGGTCGGATGCCAGGCACGGGACAACGACACGAGAGTCGTCTGCCCGCTCGGGCTTAACATCGGCACCCAGAACGGCGCCATGACTGTGATAGAGGACTTCACCTTCAACGTTTCGGCACCGAATGCGAGCACGCTCACGTTCGGGGTGTACGCGAATGGTCAACGTATCGGTGGAGTCGCGAACGGCACTCCCGCACGCCTCGTCCTCGCGCTCGATGACAGGCTCGACGATATCGTGGCAGTGAATCCGACCACGGGTATTGGCGTGCTCTACGACGCGAAAGAGCGTCGTGTGCTGCTCGCCGATCCGCTCCTCATCAAGAGCACCTTCACGCAGCTGTTCTATCTGGACGGCCGTTATACGAATCATTTCGTGAAGTTCGACGATAGGACGAGCTTCAACGGCCAGCGGGTGATCAGCTGGAAGGTCGATTGGGACGGTATTACGCCGGCAACAACTTCGACCGTCGGCAGCGGGGCGTATGTCAGCAAAGCGAACGCGGAATAAGCCGGCTGCGGATGATAGGAGACGCGAAGATGATTCGCGTCGCTCCCAACGACGGGGCGTGCTGCTCGTCGTCATCTCCACGCTCCTCGTCGCGCTCACGCACATACTGCTGAAAGTGGCGGTGGGACGGTCGGATAGCGTCATGCTTCTGCTCTTCGACCCGCTGCTCGTTGCGGCGCTCATCGTCACGTTCGCGGGCGGGATGCTGCTCGTCTATGCGCTCAAGCACGGTGAGCTCTCGGCGCTCTACCCTATCATCTCGCTCGGTTTCGTCTGGGTCGCGCTCGAAGGAGTGCTATTGTTCGACGAGAAGCTCTCGCCGTTCGGCATAGCAGGCATCCTCACGATCATCGCGGGCGTCTCGCTCATCGGGCACACGAGCATGCGGCAAGCGGACCGCGGGCGCAAAAAAGCGCACAACAGCACCGACACCGCGCGGAGGGCATGATGGAGTTCATCGTCGCGTTGCTCCTCCTGGTCGTCGGCACATGGCTGTCTGCGACAGGCATGTTCATGCTCAAACTGACCGCCGACAGCCTCAAGGGCGGCATTGCGGATGGCATCATATCGATGCTGCTGCACTGGCGGTTCTGGTTGGCATGTACACTCTACGGCGCTAGCTTCCTCTTCTATCTCGTGGTGCTGCGTGAACTCCCTATATCGATCGCCTATCCGCTCACGAGCATGAACTATATTTGGGCGGCGCTCCTCGCTCGCAGGTATCTGGGCGAACGGGTGGACTCGTGGCGGTGGACGGGGATAGGCCTCATCATAGTGGGTATAACACTCATATCCGTCGGGCATGCATGAAAGAGCACGAGAAGTGTACGATGCGAATACGAAATAGCACAACACGCTACACGGCATGATAGCACATAAGATAACACATAAGAATAGCAGATGACTCCGCGAAGCGATTGGCAACGCAATCGCCACACAATGGCGATACGGATCAGACCGCAGGTACTACAGACCACAACAGCAGACCACAGATACGAATCATAAATCGGTGACACAATGCGACGGCAAGGCAATGGGCAAGGCGCGCAAGACCGCGCGAAGAGAAGATACCTTGCGAAGAACTCGGTGAATGGCTCGGCGAAGAATCTGTCGAAGAGCGACTGCTGGGTGATAGTTGCCGCGCACAACGAGGAACGGCACATCGCAGAGGTCGTGCGCCGATGCAAAGCGGCCGGGTTCCCCAATGTCGTCGTGGCGAATGACGGCAGCAAGGATAAGACCGCGCGGCTCGCGCATGCTGCCGGCGCCAAGGTGGTCACGCACATCGTCAATCTCGGTAAAGGAGCGGTGATGAAGACCGGGGCCGACTACGCCATCGCTCACGGCGCGAAAGCAGTCATCTTCATCGACGGAGACGGGCAGCACAAGCCTGAGGAGCTCCCGAAGTTCCTGACACAGCTGCGCAAAGGGTACGGCATTGTTTTCGGGTACCGTAAGCAGACGAAGAAGATGCCGCTTCTGCGTGGCTTAGGCAAGCTCGTGACGCGCACCGTCGTTCGCTTGTTCTACAACCTCGACTTGCAGGATATTCTCTCCGGATACCGCGCGCTCACCGCAGAGACGTACCGCAAGGTACGAGNNCATCGTGCGATTACCGCGTCGAGAGCGAGATGATAGCGCGCGCGGGCAGGGAGAACATCCGCTATAGCGAGTTCGAGATAGCGACAATATACCTCGACAGCTACAAAGGCGTCACTATCATCGATGGCGTCAAGATACTCTTCTACCTCATCAGATGGCGGATGACGCACTAGACGATAATCAGGCCATAATACTGGAACGATTCTGCAACAAGAATACCGTTCTGCATCGAATGCATATACTTGTTATGCGAAATAATCGAAGGAATGATGGATTCTATCGCCGTCTTCGCGGAGCTCGCCGCTTACGCATGTTCTGAAGGAAAACCTCGCGAGGACTGTGACGACACCCCGAATCATCACACGCGGATAGTGCGGGAACGGAAACAGAACGGAAACAAGACGGAGACAGAATAGGAACAAAAATTGAACATTTGTTTTTAAGCGTTTCTAATGACGAACCAAAAGATATTTATACTAGCCGCAAGATTTCCGGCACCAGGTGGTAGCCATGGCGGACACAAGCAAACAAATATTCTCATCATTATCAAGTGCGAACACGTCGCAGCAGAATGCACACAACCAGAACACGCAGACGGCCGATCTCACGGAAAAAGCGAAGAAGGGCATGGAGCAGCTCTCGGGCACGCAGTTCAAGGGCCCTGTCTGGTTCGACAAGGAGTGGATGCCCAACACCGAGACGCACCACGATTTCATGACCGCATACTGGGAAGGGTGCAAGATCATCATCGACAACATCGACAACGCAATCATCGAGAACGTCGTCAACGTGCTCTTCGACGCGTGGAAGAAAGGCAACACCGTCTTCGTCTTCGGCAACGGCGGATCGGCGGCCGACGCAAGCCACTTCGCAGCCGACCTCGCGAAGACCACCATGGTACCTGGCAAGTCACGTCTGAAGGCGTACTGCCTCAACGAAAACGTCTCCATGATAACCGCATGGACGAACGACGAAGGATGGGGAAGCGTCTACGAAGGACAGCTCCAAGGATACCACCAGCCAGGCGACGTATGCATCGCACTCTCGGTGCACGGAGGGAGCATGGGCGGCAACGCAGGATCGTGGAGCCAGAACCTCATGCGCGGATTGCAGTACGCGCACGACAACGGCGGCATCAACGTCGGCATCTCGGGCTTCAAGGGCGGAGCGTTCCCGCAAGTGTGCGACCACACCATCGTCATACCGCTCGACAGCACGGCGCACATCGAGGCGTTCCACGCCGTCGTGCACCACGCCATCATCTTCCGGCTGCAGCAGCTCATGAAGCAGCACGACATCCCCGCGGGAGTCGTCGAGCCGAACAGGATCAACAAGGACTACATCATCAAGTACCTGAGCGAACACCTGTGAGATAACAAAGTTGAGCGCAATATACACATCGCGTCCACTGCAAAGAACAGTGCCGCCTTGGCGCAAATCCGAGCCGCGAGTGCCGAGGATTCGCAAATCCTGGTACGAGAAAACAACGGTTTTCTCCGTATTCGCGCAGCGAATCTTGCGAGCGGCGAGACAATGTCGGAACGGAGTGAGATACGTTCGCCGCGGCACGGAAACAACGCCAGGAAACGAAGAATCGAGGTTACACATGGCCAATCCCCCGAACGAAGCCACATACCACCGCAGGAAAGCGGACCTGCATGAAATCATCGCGCAGAGCATCGAGGGCAAACAGAGATGGACGCTCGAGAAGAAACAGGAGGACTGCTACGGCAACACCCTCCACTACAAGACCGATGCGCCATTGCACCAATTCGGCGGCGGAGAAAAAGTGACGCCGATATGGATGATCGCGGTGTACAGTCCGATCAGCAAGGAATCTGTCCGCAACATGTGGCGGGGATACCTTTTCATGGATATGAATGCTGTTCCGAAATACCCGCGATTCGAAATCGAGACGAAATCACCCCTGAGCATTGGAGAGTCAGAGCTCGAACGCATGCACCTAGAAGGATTTGTACCGGCATGCGTGCTTGAATTCGAAGAACGATCACAACGAGCGAGAATGGGAGTACGGTGGTGAACAACATGAAAACATTCGCAGACACGGCAAAGGTGGAATGAATGGACAGACGACAACGAGGCATACAAATTCACCTGCAACAGGCAGGACTGCACACCATCATCGCGGATAGCATCGCCGGACAGTTGAGATGGAATCCCACAAAGATAGAGGGCGAGACGTTCCGCTACGAGACGCTCGCCTCGATGCGCACGCCAGAAGGAGAGATGAAAACGACCCCGGTTATCTTGGAGATACACGCGCATCACCACTGCGACCATGCGTCCGACTACTGGAAAGGAGAGTTGTATCTGGGTGGACGCGAGGCATTCGCTCCATCGATGACATTAGATGTGGATACGCTCAGAGATATGGAGCTTGAGCGGTTCACACCTCACTATCCATGAAAGAAGATATGAGAAGATAACGCTATACAACAGGACAATTCGGCACAACGGTGCAACAACAAGGGTGGACAACATGAAGATATTCGCGGACACAGCAAACATCGACGAGATAAAGGAGTTCCATGAGTGGGGCGTCATCGACGGCGTCACCACGAACCCGCTCATCATCGTCAAAAGCGGCGTGAAGGACCTCGAGACGCACATGAAGAAGATCCTGGCGCTCGACACCGGCCACGTCAGCATCGAGGTCACATCGAACGAACTCGACGAGATGCTCGCACAGCTACGATGGTTCGCGTCATGGGACAAGGACGCGGTCATCAAGCTGCCCATGAACGTCAACGGCCTCAAGGCGTGCAAGACGCTCACCGCCGAAGGCATCAAGACGAACGTCACGGCGTGCATGTCAACTAAGCAGGCGATTCTCGCCGCGAAAGCGGGAGCGACGTACGTCAGCATCTTCTGGGCGCGCATCGAGGACATGGGCTACGACGCGTCGACCGTCGTGAAGGAGACGCGCGAGATCCTAGACACCCACGACATGGACAGCCAGATCATCATCGGCAGTTTCCGCAGCATGAGCCACATCATCACCGCGATGAAGACGGGCGCGCACGTGCTCACCATCCCGACGGAACTCCTCAAGCAGATGCCGTGGAATCCGCGCACGGAGAGCACCATCAACGAGTTCCTGACGCAATGGAACGCGTTCCACGGCGGCGAGGACCCGCTCACGAACGCGGTGAACCTCAAGGCGACGATACCGCCGCAAGCGCCGTCCAGCGCGCCCAAGATGCGCAGCAAAGGCGGCAAGCTCGTGCGGGACTAGACGCTACGCACTCCTCTTTTTTCCATTCCACAACAATCCTTCTTTTCGCCAAGAGGCGGGCAACAAGCCGAATCATCGTCAGCACAGGGGGCAGCACATGAAAACAGTCGTATTTCTCGATCTCGATAGCACACTCTGGGAGAAGCAACCGTGGGGCGGCATCATCTCCGCGTATAACGCCGCGCGTTTGCGCGCGATAAAAAATGACGTGCGGCTCGTCATAAACACCGGCAGGCCGCAAGGCCAAGTCGAGACGAGCCTGCTACGCGCAGGCGATCAGACGAGCGCGGCGGCATGGCAGGACCTGCCGGTCAAACCATCGATACTGCCGCTCTCCACGTTCGCCGCGGGAATATTCGAGGACGGACTCATCGTGAAGATACGAGAGCGCGAGACGAACGACGATCACGGCTTCACGACGATATTCAACTCGCTCGACGTTGCGACGCCGGAATACCGTGCGCTCTGCGAGCGGCTCTTCGACGATGACGCAAAGAGATTCTACAACGGACGCGGTATCGAACTCATAACGGACGGCGTGGTCACCGAAGAGAAAGACGGCGGCTTCGCAGTGCGGAGTCCTGTGCGAGGCGATCGTCTGCGCGATCTTCACACGACGTTGTCGCCGCTGTACAGACAATGCAATGAAACGACGAAACTCACGTACAAACCGCCGCTCGGACCGCCGATGAGCGCGATGAAGATAGACTACGATCATCCATCGTGGAAAGCGGTGGAATCGTACCTCAGCACGATTGAACCGACGTGGCGCGATGAGGTCGGAGTCGACCTCCCGCCCGACGCCATCGATATGTATCCGCTAAAACTCGAAGGACAACCGTCCGGAGAACGATTCCGCAAAGCCGAGGCGAACGCTATGCTGCTCGCGCGGTGGCCGGAGACCATGAACGCGGTATATGTCGGCGACGGATATAACGATGCCCGCGCCATGCAGACGCTCGAGCGCGATTTCCCGGGACGATGCCTCTTCGTCGCGCCGTATAAGAGCGATAAGAGGGTTATCGAGTTTATCACGAAGCAACACCGCAAAGGGGTCTACGCCGTCCATTTGGACGAAGGAAGCCGGATGTATACGCTGATGACGCACGTGACGAGGAATATGGAACGGCACCGTATNNATGCCGCCGCTACGCACGGGAATGGAACACGCGAGAATATCACACCCGACGCTCATCATCGGCGCAGGCAACTCTGCTACTGGCAAGACAACGCACCTGCTCGCGCTCGCACGCATGCTCGACAATTCCTTCTGGATAGATAAGGACACGATAGAGGACACCATGCTCCGCCGCATGGACCACACATCCGATGATATAATGCGTTACTCATCGAACGGCGGCGTGCTGCCGCGCAAGCGCGATCATCATCTCGAGCACGTAGAACTGCAAGCGTACCATCTCATGCTCGAAGAGGCGAAGAACAACCTAGCACTCGGAAAACATCCTATCATCGATGGGAACTACGTGCGTGAGTTGCAGCAAGGGTATTTCGAGAAGGTATTGCTACCGTTCTTCGCGAAGACCGGCTGCAAAATCAAGATCCTCTATTTCTATGCGCCAGAGGACGTAGTCAAGAGGCGCATGATCGAACGTGGAGCGGCGCGCGATGACGATAAGCTGCGTTCGGAGGAGTCCTGGATTGATTTCCTGCGCCGCGAGCCCATCATCATCCACAATATCGAGAGCTTGCCCCACATGAAAGTGGACAGCACGAAGCCCATCGATGAAAACCTCAAGGCGATCATCGCCTATTTGGAAAAGGAGTGAGTGGGCATGCATTACTCGATCTGGGGACTCTTCGACAAGGGGAGCGCGGACGCGCTGCGCGCAAGCATCCACGAGCTCTCGGGCGAGAACAACGCTGCGCCGTTCGAGCCGCACATCACCGTCTTGGGCAGCATCGAGGGCGATGAGAAGCGGCTGCTACATTGGCTTGCGGAACTCGGGCAATCACTCCACCAGTACGAGCTGCACGTGAGCGATGTCCTCGATTTCGACGACAAATACCGCTGCATAGTATTGAGCATCGACCCCACTGCCGACGTTCTGCACGCCCACGTCACGGCGAAACAGCTATTCACAGAGGAGCGTACAGGATATTTTCCGCATGCGAGCCTGCTCTACGCGACATTGCCAACGGATAAGCGAAAAGAGATAGCGGAGCGGCTCAAGGCCCGCATGGCAGAACTCCCGAAACTACTATTCGTGACGCATCTCGCGCTTTTCACGACGAGCGGACCGTACCAGGAATGGCGCGAGGTCGGGCGCGTGGAACTGAAGAAAAAGTGAAGAAGGAAATAGATACAGCAGCCACATCGCATCATCTTAGCATAGATTCGCTGCCTTGGAACACAGTCCGAGGTCCGAACGCTGCGAGCGGATGCGACGCGGCTCTGTGAGGACCGAGACGATTCATCTGCAGATTCTCCGCAGCGAACGAAACGACGAACGACAAGTAGTAGTTGACTACTGACGAGAAGACGTGGCTGACTATTCGGGAGCTGCGTGCACTCCTACTACAACGAGAAAGAATGGAATAGAAAAAGAAAAAACAAACGTTCTACGAATAGAATCGTATCTCCGCAGGGATCGGAGGGACAGACGACGCGTAACCCTTCTGCCGCTCACGCTCTCGCTCGCGCAGGTTGGCTCGCAGGAATGGAATTCCAGAGTCATCATTCATCGCATCCATCGTTATGAGATCGTCGAGCTTGAGCATCGTCACTCCTCGCAGCGCGCAATCCACCGGTCGGATACTCACAACCAAATCATTGCGGAAGAAATCAGACGGGTACTCCGCTCCGATAATCAGTTTCGCAGTCCGTGGATCAACAGGAAATGGCCTACCTGAGAATTCTCCGTCCATAGGACGCCACAGTGCCTTGTACACCGCTCGCACAGGCACATTCGAGAGCATCCCCGCAACGGCTCCTGCAGATATAGCGCCATCACTGAGATCGTCAAACGTGAACTCTAGCGGGAGCAAATGACCTCGTTCGTATATACCTTGATCGTTGAAGTAAAGTTCCATAATCTCCCTCCATCTCTACGCATTGTACTTGCGCAGGACTTCGCGCTCCACGTGCTCGTTCGCGAAGACCGCCACGTTGAGCAGGTCTTTCTTGCCGCAGCGGCTCACGACCGCTTCGATATCCTCGTTCCACGAAGCGATATCAGGGTTGTCCTTCGTGTCGCATTTGACAATGCACCCTGCGTCGCGCGCGTACGGCGCGGCGGCAGCCATGTCCCATGCGGCCTGGAAGAAGAGCAATGCCGCGTGCTTCCTACCGTCGGCGATGTCGCTGATGTAGAGCGCGCTGCTCCCCGAACCAGGGCGTGCTTCGATGCAGCCGTACTCGCGCTTGAACGCGGGGAACAACTCCTTCGCGTAGATGCGTTTCAAGCGATCCTTGATGCCCGGCATGCGGTCGTAGTGCTTGTTCGTGCCGAACGCGCAGACCTCCATCTCGGGAAGCGCATTTGTAGTGGACGGCCGAGGCTTGTGTCCAATCCAAGTCTCACAATCAGGGTTTAACGACGCCACAACGGAAGGAGTGTCGGTGCGCTCTATGACAACCACGCGCGGGTTCTCTGCACGAGTGCTGCGCAGGAACTGCCGTCCTCTGGAGGGCTGGAGAACAAGACTGAAAAGCACCTTCCCTTCAAGTCTATCAGCGAGAGCTATGCTGTTACTGTAGTACTCCCCGCCGAGCGCGTACAGACTCGTCCCATCTATCGGATCAACAATCCAACAGTAACGTGCATCATCACCAGTCGATTCGGTCTCTTCACCGAGAAAACCGAACGATGGAAACCGTTCCTTAAGTTGCGCCTTGAGCGTCTCTTCAATGAGAGAATCCATTTTAGTCGCGAAAGCCTTGCCATCCTCTTTCTGCAGCACTTGCAGACTTTCAGGCGGATTCAAGTGCAACATCCCCAAACGGCGCTGTATCCCGACGAGTCGCGCTTCGAACGACGGAGTCACTGCAAACTGCGATGTTATTGTATCAAGGTTCATGATTCCACCACGATCTTGTCGTTCTGCACTGGCGGATATTGCGCCACCGTGTGGCTGTAGATACCCGACGATCCTGGCGTTATGCCTATCACGCAATGGATGTTACCTGGTTCGCACAGGAGCGCATGACCCGCCGTCAGATCCAGCGCATCGTCGTTGTAACGCATGTTCGCACTGCCGCTCAACCCGACATAGATCTCGCTCGTCACGAGGTGATAGTGCGCTTTTTCTGCAGCGCGGACAGCGGTCCACTCGGCGGCTCCATCAAGCTGCAGTATCTGCCCCTTGCGGTAGTTGCACGGCCATCCCGGCACACGATCCCCGCCAGAGAAGAACTTAGGGAGCACGAGCACATCGTCCTCGAAATGATGCTGTATCGCATTGTGGTACTCTTCGAGATCCAACGCGACGGGATTCACACCGTGGTGCTCCATCGTTGCGCGTTGCTCGGGAGTGAACGCGGGAATCTTGTCCTCGACTCGGAATACTATCGATTCGAGATCAGTATCTTCCGCGGGGAAGAATTTCGATTCAAAACCTGGGTTAAGACGGACGATGCTCCTTGCAGGGATGCTGACTCCGCGTGCATACGCGACGAGGAATCCGCCGCGAGGTGCGTATATGTAGGTGAGCATATCCGATCCGTACTCGAGTCCTGCGCCGCGCGCACCGTACGTGATTTGGACGGGACCGACTTGCGTCGGTTCTCCAGATGTGAGGTTGAAGTCTTGCATGACCTCGGGAGTCCGCGGACGGATAAAAAGCCTGCTGTTGCGGGAAGGGCCGCAGGGAGCGTTACTTGGAGAGCGTCCTCGAGAGCGGCTCGTCCTTGTAGATGCCTGCCTGCTCGAGCGTACGATGTTCTTGCAGGAACGCGAGTATCTCGCGCTTGATCTCCGCGCGACGCGCCCCCGAATAGTCCTGCGTCAGATCGATGCCGAAGATGTCGGCGTACTTGTCGAGCTCCGGTTGCCAATGCGCAGGTTCTTTCTCGAGCAGTCTCTTCCACGCCGCATCATCGCGCACTTTCGGCGCGTCCCGGTCGTGCGCGGCGGGATCGTGTGCCATGCGGGCCTTGATGCGCGTGCGCACCACGTCGCTGTCCGTGACGTGGAAGAAGAGCGTGCAGACGCGGAACGCGTCGGACGCGACGACGTCCGGATCGTAGATGGTGCGCAATCCGTTGCGTAGGCCGTCGCGGCCTCCGGGGACGTCGAGCCATTGCAGGTAATGCCCGTCGATGACGGTCGACTTCCCGAGCGCAGCGTTCGCGAACGCGATATTAAGCATGGCGGCATAGACTTGGTTTTTGAAGTAGATAGTGTATTCACCGCTCGAGAATGGGTATCGGTCGTCCTTGCCGTCCGCGATATTGGGCGCGGAGAACGGGTTGGTGTGGAGGAACTGCTCGAGCACGACGTCCTTCTCGAGGAGATATGTGTCTGCGATATCTCGGAGGACATCCTTGATGACGGTGGTCTTCCCTATGCCCGCGGCGCCCACGCACAGGATGATAGTGGGCTGCGACAATGATATCTTCGCCATGGATGTGTGATTCTTCCGGGCATTGATAAACTTTCTGCGGCGGCTGTTCCTTCGCGGCCGCAAGCAACCGCCGGCGNNCGCCGGCATTGCGGCGTCGCTGCCTGTTCGCCGCGCCGGCGGTCCGCGGCTCGATGTGCGGTTGGCGCGATGCGTTGCGCTGTGCCTGCGCATCTCGCCACTTCAGGCTGGCGGCCACTCACGCGTACAGGATGTGTCCGGATGTTTTCCGGCGACCATTTATAAGCCCTCCGCTCGTCGAAACCAAAGCTTTTTATTAAGGACCGATAGAGCCATCTTCGGTGATACACATGATCGGGCTCCTGCAGATCTTCGGCATCCTCTACCTCCTCCTCATGCTCTACATGACGTTCCTCTACTACAAGCGCAACAACTACAGTTGGCGCAGCTTCGCGTTCTGGGTCGCTGTGTGGAGCGCAGGGATAGTGCTCCTCCTCTTCCCCCAGACCAGCTCCACATTCACACAACAACTCGGCGTCACGGCACGTGTCATCGACTTCTATCTCATTATCGGACTCATGTTCTTCAGCGTGATAGCGTTCTTCAGCTTCATCACTGTGAAGCGCAACGAACGCAAGGTCGAGGATCTCGTCCGCAAGTTCGCGCTGCAGGAGAGAAAGAAGAAGCGACGCTCCTGACAACAAAAACAGGAGACGCCCGAAAGAATGAACGAAGGATGGACTCACCATGATCACTTACCCGAGCAACCAGAGCATCATCATCACGCGCACGCCATTACGCATATCTCTGGGCGGCGGGGGCACGGACCTCAAGTCCTACTACGAGAAGCGCGGCGGGTTCTTCATCAGCGCAGCCATCAACAAGTACATCTACATCACGCTCCATGACACATTCGAGGACGGGCTCATCATCAAGTACTCGAAAATGGAGAAGGTGGCCCGGGTGTCAGAGATACAGAATGACATCATCCGCGAATCGCTCAAACTGCACCAACTGGATAACCGAATCGAGATAAATAGCATCGCGAACATCCCGTCAGGCACCGGCCTCGGATCGTCCGGTTCCTTCGGAGTAGGATTGCTCAAAGCCATCTATGCGAAGAAACGCATGCCGGTAAGTCAGCTGCAACTAGCCGAGGAGTCGACGCGCATCCAAGCGGATATCCTCAAACGCCCCATCGGCAAACAAGACCAGTACATCGCAGCATTCGGCGGCATCACCTGTTTCGAAGTGGATAAGAAAGGAAATACGACCGTGACGCCTCTTCGCATCAACCACGAAACGCTCCACAAACTCGAGGACAACCTCATCATGTTCTTCACCGGATTCTCGCGCAGCGCAGACACGCTCCTCAAGGACCAACATGATCGATCGAAGAACAGCAAGAGCGACATGATAAAGAACCTCGATTTCACGAAGAAACTCGGTTACGAGAGCAAAGAGGCGCTTGAGTCGGGCGACCTCCGCCGCTTCGGCGAGCTCATGCATGTGCACTGGGAGCACAAACGCGAGCGCAGCAAAGGGATGACGAACCCCGATATCGATCGTTGGTACAATCTAGCGCGCAAGAACGGAGCGGTGGGCGGCAAACTCATCGGAGCGGGCGGCGGCGGATTCCTCATGTTCTACACAGAGAACACAGAACGGTTGCGCATAGCCATGCGAAAAGAGGGATTGCGCGAAGTCCGCTTCAAATTCGACTTCGAAGGCAGCAAAGTCATGGTGCAAGAGGAGTAGGATCGCACCGCACCTGTAGTAATCGTAGTCAATAGAGAGGCCGCCTTGGGACGACTCCGAGCCGCGAGTATTTTTCCAGAGAAAAATCTTGCGAGCGGCGAGACAATCCACGAGTAGATTCCCCGCGGCCTCGAAAGATTGAATAACTGCAAGAGAATCCGATAACGCATGCGATATCTTCCGCTCCAGCAACGAGTGTATGAGAACAAGCTGCGTAAAGGATTCAACACCACAGATGTGGGAAAGGAAGTCATTCTACTCACTGAAGAGTACGGAGAGCTGTGCGGTGCGCAGATACGAGACGATCAACCTGAAATCGTTGATGCTATCGGCGACATCATGATCTACTGCTTGGGTCTTTGTGCGATGTTCAAGAGAGACGCCGATATGATACTCAATCAGAATATCGAACAACCTACAAAACCATCGATAGCAGAGTATCTTCCCTACGTAGGAAAGGAGCTCGGACATTTCGCCAGGACATACCGTAGAAGCAACAAGCTCACAGCGCAGGATATCGACAAACAAGAAGAACTGACCGCGTCAATAGGAAAACTCATGAGTTACTGCAGCGCGATGTTCCGTGCGATTGATGTAGATGAACAAGCCACATTGGAGCACATCATTAACACGAACGAAGCGAGAACGAAACAGATCAGGATATGACTGAAGAGCCGTCTTGGGACAAATATGAGGGTCGAGTATTGCGAGCGGTTCGCGTCCGAAGGAGGCGAACTCCGGAACGCGACGAATTCCGCAGAATTCGTGCGCAGGGGAAGCATTGCGTCCCCTTGCGCAGTGACCGGATAGCGAAGCAATCATGCGAGGCCCGAAACAATCCACGAGTAGATTCCCCGCGGCTCTCAAGAACAGGTCACCTTCACATAAAGTTTAAATATGTGGAGAGAGATGCGCAAAGGGGACGTTCCCCTTGCGCAAGAATTCGCAGTAGTTACGCGAATTCTTCGCGCCCCGTGTGGGATTCGAACCCACCAGGCCGGGAAGCCATCCTCATTTTCCATACTTCTTTCAAAGCATTTCAGATGAGATGGGACACCAAGTCCCCTCCGGGGCCCGTGTCCACCTCTCTCCAAAAACAAGAAAGTATCGGTTATTTTTATTCTCGACGAGCGAATGTCCAGTGCACTATTAATTGTGGTCGAGAGATCGTCCGCATAAACCACACACAATAACCGTCGTACCCGGCGGAAAAAAGTACCACTCTGCGATAGTTAACCAGAGAAACTGTTATAAATAATACGTCGCTTCTGCGACCGATGGCACGCTCAGAAGTCATAACCGCGACACCGCGACGGAACAGGAACGATACCAACGGCCGATACACCACACAAGGACTAGAGACCGCCATACAGGATACTCCCGCCGCGCACGAGACGCGACATAAAGAGCCCGCCCGCACCGCGCTTGGCAACGACGAGACGCCGCAAACAACCACACGCGCGCCGACCATCGAGACCGAACAGGGCAAGCGCATCAACTACGACGCATTCTTCCGCGAGCACTACGGCCGCCCACCGACCGATCGCGATCGTGAGAGACTCATGGACGCCCTCGACGGCCCCACAGAGCTACGCAAGAAGATGATAGGCTGGAAGAACGCTCCCACGC
>DUGD01000041.1 GCA_013331575.1 Candidatus Woesearchaeota archaeon | reverse complement strand
CATCGCCTGCATCTGCTCGTAGAGATCGACGAGGTTGAATTCGCCCGCGAGCATGCGCGCTCCCATCGCCTCGGCATCCTCGTGCTGGAAAGCCTCCTGTGCGGTCTCGAGAAGCGATTCGAGGTCGCCCATGCCGAGCAGTCTTCCGACGAACCCTTTCGGCCTGAACTCCTCGAAATCGTCTATCTTCTCGCCGACGCCGATGAACTTGACGGGTGCGCCGGTGACCGAGCAGGCGGTGAGTGCGCCGCCGCCTTTCGCCGTGCCGTCGAGCTTCGAGATGATGACGCCGGTCACGTTGCACGTGTCGTGGAACGCTTGCGCCTGTTTCTGCGCCGATTGGCCGACTACGGCGTTCATCACGAGCAGCGTCTCGTCGGGGCGTACCGCTTTGTTGATAGCGTCGAGTTCTGTGATGAGCTCGTCCGAGAGCGCGTCGCGGCCAGCCGTGTCGATGATGATGAGGTCGTAGCCGGAGAGCTCCTTCTCGAACTTCTTGAATATCTCGGCGGGGGATTTCAATGTCTTATCGCCGAAGACAGGAATGTCTATCTGTGCGCCAAGCTGCTTAAGTTGGTCGAACGCTGCGGGACGCCAGGTGTCGGTCGATATCATCGCGACCCTCACGCCGCGTTTCTTGTAGTGCTTGGCGAGCTTGCCGCATGTCGTCGTCTTGCCGTTGCCGAAGAGTCCGACGAGCATGAGCTTGAACGGCTTTTTGGTGAGCTCGACCGTCGTCTTATCCCCGCCGAGGAACTTGACGAGCTCGTCGTACACGATATTGACCACGTGCTCGCGCATTCCGAGGCCTTTTGGGGGCTTCTCGCCGAGCGCCCTATCTTTGATGGATTTTGTGAGCGAGAAGACGAGTTGGACGTTCACGTCGGCTTGGAGGAGCGCGCGCTGGATATCCTTGACAAGCTCCCCAATGACTTTCTCATCCACGAAAGTCGCGCCTGTCAGCTTGCGTAGCGTGGCCTTGAGCGAATCGCCCAGCTTGTCGAGCACCATGATTGCTTACGAACCGAGGATTGTTTATAAGGATATCGCGATATTGGGTTCTCTTGATATCATCGTCAGCAACAATGCATTTGAGTAATCCACCCCCATAGTTTCCGGCAAACGAAGCACCGCCAGATACGCGGCCGAGATACGCGACTGCCGCAGTCACTATCGTTCCTGCGCCGCGTCGTATCACTCGCGGCGCCTTGGTATGGTGCATGAGGCGCGAGTGTGGGGATAAAGGGCCCCCGCCACTGCGAGCGCCGAAACACTGTTGCACACGCAATACGCTCACCGCGGCAGAAGGAAAGAAATGATTCTCATAAGAGAATAGTCTACTCTCTCAAGTTCACTCAGCGTTCGCCTCGCGGGGATGCTCCGTGCTTTAGCACAGAGATGAATCGCAGAGCGCGAACGCTGAGTTACGAGTGTGCGTTCCGAGCGAGCCGAAGGCGAGCGATAAACGCCGCCTGCTTTAGCGGGCGGATGGTCGCGCACGAGTTTACTTGAAGAATCCTTGGAGTATCGTGAAGTCGTCCTCTTGTCCTGCTGTATCGTCGATCGGTGTCTCGATGGCCATCGGGATGCCCTTGATCTTCGGGTGCGTGAGGAACGCCTTGAGACCAGCGGCGCCAATCTGTCCTTTGCCGAGGTGCTCGTGGCGGTCGAGGTTGTCGCCTAACGCCCCCTTGCTATCGTTTACATGGATGAGTCTGATGCATTCTGCGCCGAATGTCATCTCGATGTTCTGGACGACCTTCTCGACGCCCTCTTTCGTGCGGATGTCGTAGCCGGCGGCGAAGATGTGGCATGTGTCGAGACAGACTCCGATGTACGGTTGCACCTCCTTGTCGAACATCGCGATGAGCTGTGCCATCTCTTCGAACGAGCGGCCTATCTCGGTGCCTTGCCCCGCGACGGTCTCGAGGAGCAGCGTGACGTTCGTCTTCCTGAATGCCGGGCCGAGCTTGTTGATGGCTTTCGCGACCTGCTGCATGCCCGTCTCGAGGCTCGCCTCCTTGTGCTTGCCGACGTGCAACACGAAGTAATCGCAGCCGAATGCGCGGGCGTACTCGAGCTCTTTCTCTGCGGCTGCGAGGCTTGCGTGGAACATCGCGTTGTCTGTCGTCCCGAGGTTGATGAGGTAGTTGCAGTGCGAGAATATCGGGCCGATGCCGTGCTTTTTCCATAGCGCGTTGATGGCGTCCGTCTCCACCTTGACAATCGGCTTGAACTGGAAGCTGCGCGGGTTGTGCGTGAAGATCTGCACGGTCTTGCAGCCCATCGCGGCGGCGTACTCGATTGCCTTCTGCGACCCGCCGCCCATGCTTAAGTGGATGCCGAGGGTTGGAGTCGCCGGTTGTTTCGCTTGCGCCATGTGTTCAGTGCAGCCGCCCTGGCTTTAAAAAGTTTGGCCGGATTCTTTTCCGTTCTCCGCTTTTCGGATGTCATGATTGATGGGTAAGCGTTTCCCAGGATAGTCAACTACTCCTTTCCGTCCGTCGTTATTACTTCGCTGCGGCGCATATACTCATGGGTTGTCTCGGGGCTCGCAGTTGCTTCGGCTGTTGCCTCGCAAACTCGCCCCGCGGGATTCACGCCAAGGCAGCATTCTTTGTCGAGAAACTGATGATTGATGTCTTTTTTCTTATTCCTGTATCTGTTCTTCTATTTCTAGTACATGTCCTGCTCTATCCTCGTGTTGTAGAGGTCGCGGAAGATGTGGATGAAGACCTTGAGCTCTTGGTTCGTGAGGTTCGGGAAGTCCTCTCTCGCTTCACGCAGCACGAAACGTTCGAAGAGGTCGCTGTTCACATACTCGAAGATCATGCAATTGTGGTGTAACAGTGCTCCACCATACACCGCGTTCATTACCACGATATCGAGGTTATTGAACACCCACGCGGTAAGTTCGGAGAGATCGTGCTGCGCCGTCGCCTCCATTTTGCAGTTCGCAAGCTCCCGCGTGTCCATCATGCGCTCGTAGATCTCGTCCGACGCTTCCCTTTCATGCGTGTCGAGTTCGTGTTTTCTCCGCGTCCCGAGCGCTAGGTTCTTGAAAAGCACGTCGAAGTCAGGTAGTTTCTTGAGCTCGATAACAATCTTCGCCTCTTGGTGCAAGAGGCTGATGAGGCCTTCGCGCAGCGTGGCGTTCTCCGGCTCGCGCTCGAGCGCTTTGACGATGTGCGCCTCGTCGAGGAGGATGCCGTAGAGCTTGTGCATGAGCTTGTATGCGTAGCGTTCCTGTGTCGCGGCGTTGCCGAGCGTGAGACGGAGGTGCTCGAGCTCGCGGAGCTTCTGGTGGTGCGACGTCGCGTCGAGGTCGGCGATGATCTCTTCCGTCGTACGTTCCGCGCCATGGACCTCCGCGACTTCGTCCGCGAGCGCCATGCTCACTCGTGCGAGCACGCGCTGCACGTCGCCGCCTTTACGTAGGTCCTCTTCGCTCTCGTATTTCTTGGCGAACGATTCGAGATAGCGTTTGATGCTGGACGCGAGGAGCGGTCCATCGCGCGCGAGCTCTTCCGCACGGGTCATGTCATCAGCGAAAAAGTGGCTCAGTAGGCTCATAGCGCTTCCTGCTGTCGCCTCCTTTTAAATAAGTTCTCCTGCAGCAATGTCCGTGGTAATCGCCCCGAGCACTGGCCAACACTCAGGCATATACTTTTAAATTCTCGATGCGGTTGCTCGAGAACAGCGGTATTGGTGGTACAAGGTGTCTGAGCTTCTCAAAGAGGTCGTGGTCGAGCCGGGGAGATTGCAATCCCCATCGTCCATCTTGATGTACAAGCAATGCCCGCGCAAGTACTACTACCGCTACATCGCGAGACTCCCGGTGAGCCGCAGCATCCATCTCGTCAGGGGAAGCATCGCGCACAAGGTCCTCGAGGATGTCTACGATCTCGACATGTCGAATATTCCGGAAGCCGGCTTTCTCTTCACGCTGCGCGTCATCTTGCAGGAGATGTTCCGCAAGGAGTGGGAGAAGAGCAAGGATGATCTCGCGGAGCTCGGCCTCTCGTCATCCGAACTCGCCAAGTATTATGATGAGACGCGTGTGATGATAAACAACTTCTTCCACTACACCGTTGACCGTATCCAGCAACAGCAGATAGAGGGCGCGGTCTCGGTCAAGGACGCGTTCATGCGCATCAAGCCGCAGCGCGAGGTAGAACTGCACAGCCCGTCGCACAACGTGCGCGGTTATGCGGACGCGATACAGCGCGAGCAGGACAAGATCATCATCATCGACTACAAGACGAGTAAGAAGTGCGAGATAACGGACGAGTACCGTCTGCAGCTCGGCATCTACAGCATGATATATGAGGAGATAGAGCGAGTCCCCGACGAGGTCGGCGTCTTCTTCCTCAAGCACGGACAGGAGCTGCGCATCCCCGTCACGCGCGAGATGGTCGAGGCAGCACGCTTCGAATGCAACGCAATCCACCTCAACACGCGCACGAAGGACATCAAGGATTACCCGAAGAAAGTGACGCCGCTGTGCAAATGGAGCACGGGGCAGTGCGAGTTCTACGACACGTGCTTCAACAAGACGATACAGGAATTCGACACGGAGAGCAAGCCGAACACATTTGTCAGGATAGGACGAAAGGGCTGAAGGAATATTCTTCTAGTAGATTTTTCTTGTAGACTCGTTACTCGTAGGTGCTTTTCCAGTAGACTAGTTGATGGTGGACTAGTTGATAGTCTCATTCGCTATAGTGTAGATCGCCGCCTTGGCGTAAATCTGAGCCGCGAACTTGCGAGGCTAATGCCGAAGCAACTGTGAGCGGCGAGACAGGTCTGCGATGAGAGAGCAGTATATCCGCCGCGGCGAGAAAAGTACATCGACGGATGCCTGTTTATAAGCAACAACTAAACCTATAAAAAATAGACGAGACTCCCACGCTGCATGGCAACCACTCCATCACTTGAACAACTCATCGCAATGCGAAAGAAAGAGGCTGAGAAAAAGAACATCGGTTCGAAAGCATCGACTATCGCGAGATATTTGGGCAATTATTCAACGAAGAGAGAAGGCAGCACTAAATCATCCACTGGCATCTACAAAGACTCAACGTTTGATATCAGAGATACTTCTTGGGAGGATAACGGTAGCGACGGAATGGCCGCTGGATACGGAACTACTGTCACGTACAAGGGAAACGTCGTGTTCGACTCAGGGGGCAGCACAATCTGTGCGTATGTGCCTGGCACATGGGAGACACACTTCGACCAGCTCTACAAGAAGGCGTCCAAAGCCGCAGAAGTTGCTGCTGCAGAACGAAGACGCGAAATAGCCAGACAACAATCTGCGCGAGAGCAAGAGCTCCGCGCGAGATTCGGTTTGTAACACTGTAACATCGCTGCTGACAAGATATAGTGTTCTTGAGATATA
The DNA here is from genome assembly GCA_013331575.1 of Candidatus Woesearchaeota archaeon. Classification (GTDB taxonomy): domain Archaea; phylum Nanobdellota; class Nanobdellia; order Woesearchaeales; family UBA525; genus UBA525; species UBA525 sp10207u. The sequence continues at coordinate 414 of DUGD01000041.1, read as the reverse complement.
GCTGCCGCGCTCATCTCGTCCACAGCCTTTAAAAACACCGCTGGACTTCGAAATAGCACAATGGTAGAAGAGTTCGATTTCAACCAAGGCGATGAGCCGAAGGTCCGATTCAGCGGCATGCCGCCGCCGATAGTGGAGAAGACAGGACCCACGCTTTTCACGATAGCGCAGAGCGGCAAGATGCGCGTGCCCGTCAAGATTTTCTCGAACGACACGCTCATCCCGCAGCTCCAGACCGACGATAGCCTGCGCCAAGCGTGCAACGTCGCTGCGCTCCCCGGCATCGTCGGCGCGAGCTTCGTCATGCCTGATGCGCATCAAGGGTACGGCTTTTGCATCGGCGGCGTGGCAGCATTCGACCCGGTATCCGGCATCATCAGCCCCGGCGGTATCGGCTTCGACATCAACTGCGGC
>DUGD01000023.1 GCA_013331575.1 Candidatus Woesearchaeota archaeon | reverse complement strand
GGTCGGGGTTCGCCATCGCGAAGATGATCGGTTTCGGATGCATCGTCTTGATCATCTCTGTCGTGAGCACGCCGGGTTTCGAGAGGCCGATGAAGATGTCGCTTCCCTTCACCGCCTCGGCGAGCGTTCCCTTGGCTAATCGCTTGTTCGACGCAATCGAGAGCTCTGTCTTGTAGGGGTTCATCCCTTCGGCACGGCCACGGTAGATGGGGCCGTGCGTGTCGCAGAAGATGATGTCGCCTATATTCGCGTGCATGAGGAGTTTGCCGACGGCGATGCCCGCCGCACCGGCGCCGTTGATGACTGCTATCGTATCCTGCATGCGGCGGCCGGAGAGGCGTAGCGCGTTCGTCACGGCGGCAAGCACCACGATCGCGGTGCCGTGCNNTCGTGGAAGACCGGGATGTCGAGCGCCGCCTTGAGGCGTTCCTCCACATAGAAGCACTCGGGCGCCTTGATATCCTCGAGGTTGATGCCGCCGAATGTGGGTGCAATGGCTTTTACGACCGCGATGATCTCGTCAGGATCCTGTGTTGACAGGCAGATGGGGAAGGCGTCTACGTCGCCGAATTCCTTGAATAGTATCGCTTTCCCTTCCATGACGGGCATCCCTGCGAGACCGCCGATATTTCCGAGTCCGAGCACAGCGGTGCCATCCGAAACGACCGCGACGAGATTTCCTTTCGAGGTATAGTTATACGCAAGATCCTTGTTCTTCGCTATCTCCCGGCAGGGTTGAGCAACGCCGGGCGTGTACGCGATCGATAGATCGTCGCGTGTCTTGAGCGGCACTTTGCTCGTGACAGATATCTTTCCTTTGTGCTCTTCGTGCAGTCTCAACGATTCCTTCGCGTAATCCATTGCTCCACCTTCCTCGATAGTTCTGTCATCCTCGCGTCTTGCGCGAAATGAATATCATGCGATGCGCTGTGTGATTCCGTGTTATCTCACATTCTGTATTTGCGCCTGTTTCTCGTCAGTTATAATACCTAGTTATTGTAGTGATTATGGTTGTTATTGTTGTACGCAATCATGCGTTGTTCGGAGTGTGTTCGGCCAGACGTTTCCCCATGTATGGTCCCATTGAGCGGTAGCCTGTGCGGGCATAATATTCGCGTACGCCTACGCCCGAGATGATGAGCATCTTGTCCTTTCCGCTCGTGAGTGCGATACGTTCCGCTTCCGCGACCAGTTTGCGCCCCAGGCCGCGGTGTTGTATCCTGCCGTCATCGCCGATGCTCGTCGCGGTCCCGTACACATGCAGCTCCCGGATGATGGCGGTGCCGGACGTTATCTCTTGGTGCAGCGATCGCGCCGGGAACCTGAGCCTGCAGAACCCCATGATCCTGTCGTTCGCAGTGTCTTCTGCGCTGATGAAGAACTCTTTTCCACCGGACGCCTCGTACTCGTATGTGTTGAGCGAAATATCAGGCTGTACGGGTGTGTGTGCTATCTTGTCGGGCTCTCTGCAGCGTATGCATCTGCAGGATATCCCCTTCGTATCGCAGAGCTCTTTCACCGTCTGGCGGAGATTCGTCTCGCCGACGCCGGCGCTCGTCACCTTCGTCGGGATATCGCGTTGTATCCGCATGATCCTGGTATATTCTGGGACGTAACGTTTTATCTCCGATATCACATCGGCGGCCTGCACGGTCGTGTACGGCGAATACGCGCCTGCTTTCCATTCGTAGTACAGCGGAGTCCCCGGCATCACCATGCAAGGGTAGAGCTTGATCATGTCGGGACGGAACGCCTGATCTTCGAAGAGCGCGCGTGCGGCGGAGATATCCCTCGCGGGCGTCATGAGCGGCATGCCGAGCATGATGTGGAAGTTGAGCTTGAATCCGAGATCGCGCAGATCGGATATGGCATCTTTTGTGTCCTGCACTGTGTGGTCGCGATGCACTTTTTTGAGCACATCATCGTATGTGGTCTGCACACCGAGCTCAACGCGTGTCGCTCCCTGCGTGAGCATGCGCAGTCCGTGGTCGGTTCTTGCATGGCTCGGTCTCGTCTCGATGGTGAGGCCGATGCATCGTATCATCGCGGTCTCGTTCTCCTGCTGCAGCTCCGCAATGGTCCGTGATCGTCGTTTCGACGATACTTTCGACTCCATGATTCTCGCCTGCAACGAGAGCCCTCTTTTGGCGTCGTGGACGCTGCCGGGGAGCATGAAGTACTCCTTGAACGCCGCGAATTGGAGTTCCCCTGCAAGATAGAATTGCTCCGAGAAATCGTCCATCGCCTGGAATATATCGTGGATGACCTCGTCTTGGTACGCGGAGTCGTAGCTCGGGAATGTTCCTCCCATGAGGATGAGCTCGACCTTCTCAGGGTTATGCCCTGAGACGATGTACTGCTCGAGACGATTGTACACTTGCGTGTATGCATCATATTTCGCGCGCATGCCTCGCATCGTCGCGGGTTCGTGTCCTGTATAGCTCTGAGGCACATCTCCGAAGAAACTTCCCGGGCCTCCCGGGCAATACGTGCATTTCCCGTGCGGGCACGGCAATGGTTTTGTCATCACCGCTATCACGGTCACGCCGCTTCCTGTCCTGACCGGTTTCGTGAGTAATGCCTCTTTGGCGCTCTCGAATTCGCTCCCGGAAAGGTGCGTGAGGATCAGGATGTCCGACGGGATGAATCCGATATGCATCTCTTTCGCGAGATCCATCTTCCGACGCACAAGATCATTCCGGGCAGGCTTTTCGGCGATGATGCCTAATATGCGATCGATGAATTCCCGCGGTAGTGACGTCGGTGTTCTTGGGATTGCGTCTGCCGATGTGCTGCCTGCAATGCTTGTGGCTGTCGCATGCGTCTTGGGCATGCTGGATGGATCGATCGTCGAGTTATAAAGCCATCGTTGATCTCCGACGGAGTGCTGTGGTAGGCCGGGTGGTGTGCGGACGCCACAATCGGGCCGGTGGTGCAACCGTTGAGTCGTCCATGGCCGAGTTATTTGGTGTGACGTGGTCAAGCTATTGATGATTACTCTGTGTGGTAATCACTATGCGTGGCATTTTGCGATTGGTATACTCTGTTCTCATGCAAGAGATCCGGCGATATCTTCGCGACACGAAAACACCGCCACGGTGCGCAGATGCCAACGTTTCATATCTGTGATAGCGAAGTGAAGGTTTAAATATCCTCTTTGCAGATGCTTCGCAGATAGTGTGATTGTGTGAAGAGAGGTGCGGTGTTCAGGGTCTCTGCCAGATGCCCTTCCGACGCGCTCTCGCAATAATCATCCTCAGTTCCCCGTCGTCCTCATTCAGTTGACTACTTGACCACTATACTCGCAGTTGACTACGCTAAACTATACTACACTGAACTATAATACTCGTTGATGTGCTCTATGGCGGAAGAACAGCTATCGCAAGAACAGTTGCTGGAACAGCAACGCCAGAATTGCATCTTCTGCAAGATAGTGAAGGGCGAGATGACGAGCAGGAAAGTGTACGAGGACGACGGTTTCCTCGCGGTGATGGATATCAACCCCGCGGCGCCCGGACAGGTCATATTGATGCCTAAAGATCATGTGCCGATCCTTGCAGTCCTCCCCGAGGATAGGATGCGCTCTTTCTTCTCGCTCGCGTCAAAACTCGCCGCGGCGGTCCAGGAGGCTATGTTCGCGCAGAGGGTGACGATACTATGCCCGAGCGGTTTCGCGGCAGGCCAACGACCGCCGTATCATCTCCTGCTCTATATCGTGCCCCGCGAGAAAGGCGACAATCTCGACAAACTCGACTTGCAGAACCTCGAGACGCCGCAGGCGGATGCGGTCGTGCTAAGCTCCGCGCTCGCGGATGCCATGCGACAGGTGCTCGTCCATGTCGGTCGCGATGATCTCCTCAAGACGCATCATATCCATAAGAAACACCCTGCTGACGCAGTCTCGCAATCGTCCGCATCCACGCAAGACTCCGCATCTCCTGCCATCCAACATCCTATCTTCGCGCAGTCTGCTATCGCACCGCGGGCCACTACATCTTCTGCTGCACCTCTTGCTTCCGCCGCAGCGGTATCGTCTTCCGGAGCAGATGGTGCTCTTGATACGCCGGTCACGTCTGGTGCTCCCGATGCTCCTGAGAGTGCCGAGTTCAGCTCCGCATCGGCCGCGCTCGAGCATGTGCTCGCGATGTCGCCGGAGCTTCGCCGATTTATCATCATGCAGCCCGAACTCGTCGATGATTACGTGAAGAGATCGCCCAAGCTCTCGAAGCTCTTCGAAGGGGTCGATATCCAAGCGCTCTCGCACATGCTTCGCGCACAGGACGCGCATGAGGCGCTCCATGCATCGACCGGCATCCGTGCTGCTGCCGATGATGCTGTTATCGATGGTCCTGCGGCGGATTCCGCTTCTGCAGGTGCTGGCGACGTTCCGACCAACCATGCACTGGCTGATGGCGCTGCGTCGACGGGCGCTGCGGATGTGATTGCCGCCAGGGATATGCCCGATGCGGATCTCTTCGCGTTCATTGATGGGAATGCTGCGTTGCGGCAATGGCTCATCGAGCATCCCAAAGAGCTCGCTGAGAATGTCGGGAAGAATCCCCGCCTCGCATTGTTCTTCGCGGGGAGCGACGTGCTCGCCATAGCCCGGCGATACCGCGATCATGTGCTCAAAGGAGGCGCTGCATGAGCATCGTTTTGCAGACGCCGCTCCTCACGCTCGAAGTCCCGGAGAAGGGAGCGGCGAAAGGCCATGCCCGTATCACTTCCGTGTCTTCCTCTCCCGAAGACATCGCGCTCCTCGGTTTCTGCGCGAGCATACTCTCGAATGTGTTATACGAAAAAATGCAGGCAGGCGGGACCAGCATCGTGATATCCATCGCGAAAGACGATGTCCGCGCCGACATCCTCGCGCGTCAAGAGGACGATGGCGTCGATCTGCAGTGGGAGTACAAACCCGGCGATCCTGCGCAGTTGGACGCTGTGCAAGAGCGGATCCGCGCGAAGACATTCTTCATCAAGAACGATCCGCCGGCGAAACTATCCGCGGCGGCATCGAATGCCGGCGCCGCAGGTGCGCATGCTCAATCGTCCCAATCCAGTCCAGCCCATTCCAAGGTATCCTCTTCTGGTGCTGCGGGGGCTTCAGCATCAGAATTGCCTTCCGTACCGCCGCCGGCCACCGCATCTCCCGCGGGCGGCGATGTCGGTGCTGCAACGCATCGTTCGGCGAATGATGAAGATGATGAACGAGACGATTATCTCATCAAACAGCTGCACCGCATACCTTGAAATCTATTATAGAATGGTCTGGCCGGTCTAGACTGATTGTTGTTCCTTGTATTGTTGTTCCTTGTTCACGGCAGGAGCGCTAACGCCCAGCCATCCCCTAATGCATATCGTAGCGCGATAAGCAGCGCGAACGCGATGAGAAATGCCGGCACGAACGCGATGCCCTCTTTGACCATGACGGTGCGTATGTTACGCCGCTTTAGCAGCGCTATCTCCGCGGCGGTGATGCCGGGAGTGTCCTTACGAACGATGATCTTGCCGCCCGATTTGACGTCGTGCGCTATCCAGTCCCCTTCTGTGAGCTTCGCGACCTTGTACTCTTTCACCATCACTCCGCGTTCGACCGCTTTGCTGAATATCCAGAGGTAGGTGAGCAGATACGCGCCGAGGAGCGTGAATCCGATGAGTATTCTCATATCCGTGTCCACGAAAAAGAGCGCGATGACGCTCGCCGTGCCGAGTAGCACCAGACCGATGCGGGATCGATGCACCGCGCGCGAACGGAGCGTCTCCTTGAAGACGGGGAGGAATCGCTTGCGGTGCGTTATGAGTGCGAGCCAGAGCGTCACGCACAGGCCGTACGCAGCCCCGCACAAAACGAGCAAGATGATGAATTCCAAGAGCATGGGTTGCTTGGTCGTGAATCCGATCGCCGCACCGATCCCCATGAGGAGTTTCGCATCGCCACCACCCCATTGCCTGCTATAGTACATGATGGTGCCGACGAGTGCGCCGACAAGGAGGCCATAGATGTGCGTGATAAAGAGCATCGGCGTACGCGAGATGATCGCGATGCAGAGGCCTCCCAACAGTCCGATGGCGATGAGCCCGATGCTGACGGTATCCGGTACTTCGCGCACCTTGATGTCGCGGTATGCGGCTATCGCGAGCGCGATGAACGTCATGATGAGAAGGATCGTCTCGGCCACAGGCGCGGCTCGCAGATGCGTGTATAAATAGATTGCTACGGGGAATAGACTGCTACGGAAGTCCTCGCGCAGACCAGTATCCGGACCATCGTTCTTATCTAGAGTACCTAGAGTACCTAGACTTCGTAGTTGGTGTTTGTGGTTCGGGTATCGGCCGCCTTGGCGGGGCTTTCAAGTCCGAGGAAACTCGCAGGTTTCCTGGAGCAGGGAACTTTGTTCCATCGCTTTGTGGATGCGAAAACCCAATCGGAAGAACAGAGCCGAACCTTGGTTTGGCCTCGAAGAGGACATCCTCAAGAGCGAAGCTCTCGGGACGCCGGAAATAGTATTTCCGAGCGAACTGCGGAGCGAAGCGACCGCATGCGCGCTCTCGCCGCGGCCAAGCAGTTAAGTATTGGGTTACAATTGTAGACTGTATTGTAGAACGGTTCCTCGAAAAGTAGTGGTTGAGAACGTGCGGATGCATCGCATCTCGCTTGAAAAATTGAGAACAATCAATGATTAATCGTCGAAATCGTCTTCCATCTCGAGTTCCATGTCGTCGAAATCGATCTCATTGATGAGCATCTGCTCGGTGCCGAGATCGACATCATGCTGCATTTTCTTGTCAACGGCGTAATTCACAATCATAGTGTCACCCTGTGATTTGCGACGTGCATGTCGCATTGAATTCCCCAACATACAACCTGCTCCTGGTTTGTCATCCGAAGAAGGTGTGCGGTGGGTATGGAAAAGAAGTATATAAATCTGCCGGTTTTTGTCGTCGGAATGGCTGAAATCATCGACTGGGGAGAAGATTTATTACATCGTTCTCGTCGGAATGCGCATGACGTTCACTTCCGAGCACCTGCCGCACAACAATCTCGACGACATCGTTATCCTCGACTTGTGCTACGACGACAAACGCGGCACCATCCCTGTGCTGCGCGTCGCGGGTGCGCAGTACCTCTACACCGACGAGATCGGCGAGCTCTTCGTCAAGAGCAAACGGCCGCTTCCTGCATTGTCTGCTATCCCGGACGGAGTGTTCGTTGGCCGTGACGGTCATCGCTACGCTCTTGTCGACAAAACGCGCGGCGACGGCGCGAAGCTCTACGGTATGGCTGCTCTCCGTATCGAAGCCGCGCGGGAATGCTTGCGCGACATCATCCACGCGCGCGGCTATGCGACGGTCGTCGCGAGAGAGATCGTGAACTGAACGTCGTGTGCTCCTCTCGTTTCCAGCGGCTGCCGGCGACTCGTCGTCTCGCCTTCGTCTCGATCCGGTCACTCCGTTCCGGACTTCGCTTTCTTCGAAATCAAAGCTCCTCGTCCGTTCGTCGCGTATTAGTTTCGTGTGTTTCGTGTCTCCCTTCCTGCAGCTCCTCACTCCGAGAAAAGCCGAGCTTTTCTGGAGCAGAGAAGCTTTGCTTCTCTCGCTTCNNGAAGTGGCCCGCAAGACGGGCAAGATCCGCAAGGGCACGAACGAAGTCACGAAGCTCATCGAGCGCGGAGACGCGAAGTTCGTTGTTGTCGCAAAGGACGTCACTCCCAAGGAGATCGTCATGCACTTGCCGCTCCTCGCGAAGGAAAAGGGCATCAAGTACGCCGAAGTCGACCGCAAGGAAGACCTGGGCGCGGCAGCAGGGCTGCCCGTAGGCACCGCGGCCGTCGCAGTCATCTCAGAGGGTGACGCGAAGGACCTCATCAAGAACTTCAACTGAAGGTGAATCACAATGGCAGACGAACCTACCAAGGGAGGCGTGACCTTCACGCCAGCTGTCCCTGCGAAGGTCGAAGAGGTCGTTGGCCGCACTGGAGTGCGCGGCGAAGCGATCCAGGTGCGCGTGCGCATCCTCGACGGCAGAGATAAGAACAAGGTCATCCGACGCAACGTCCGCGGTCCAGTCCAACTGGGCGACGTGTTGATGCTGCGAGAGACGGAAATCGAAGCCCGCCCGCTCACGAAGAGCGGCCGCGGCGGCGTGTGAGGTGTTCCAATGGAGAACTGCTCATTCTGCGGATACAAGATCACCGTCGGCACCGGCAAGATGTACGTGAAGAAAGACGCGCGCATCCTGTGGTTCTGCTCGCGCAGGTGCGAGAAGAACATGCTGAAACTCGGCCGCAACCCGCTTGTCGTTCGCTACACTGCCGAAGGGCAGAAATCGAAGCAGCAGCAGATGGCCGCTGCGGCGAACGAGCACAAGCCCGCTACTGCGGGCACGGACGCTCCCGCTGCAAAGCCGAAGAAGGCCCCTGCAGCGAAGCCCGCGGCGAAGCCGAAAAAAGCTGCGGCTGCAAAGCCCTCGGAGTAGGTGCGCTATGATCGAACGAACGCTCGTGCTCCTCAAACCGGACGCAGTACAACGCGGACTCATGGGAGAGATTATCATGCGCTTCGAACGCGCCGGCCTCAAAATGGTCGGTTGCAAGCTCGTCTGGGCGGACAAGGACTTCGCGAAGCTCCACTATGCTGAGCACGTCACGAAGGCCTTCTACCCGGGGCTCGAGAAGATGATCACCATGGGCCCGACGCTTGCGCTCTGCATCGAAGGCATCGAAGCGGTCGGCATCGTGCGCAAGATGGTCGGTTCGACCGAGCCGAAAGGCAGCCCGCCCGGCACCATCCGCGGCGACTACGCCCACGTGAGCTATGGCCACGCGGACGAGAAAGGCATCGGCATCAAGAACCTCATCCACGCGAGCGCGAACATCACGGATGCGACGCGCGAAGTGGCGTTATGGTTCAAGAATGACGAGCTGCACACCTACAAGACCGTGCACGACCAGCACACGATCGAGTGAACTCCTCTCTTTTTTCGCTTATCATTTTCAGCACAATCAATCGACAGTAATCGTATGGACACTGCCGCCTTGGAGTCTCTCCAGGAGAACGGCCGATTCATGCAGGCCGTTCGACGCCCTGGCCACGAGGGACGAGTGGTACAACCTCCGCGGCAAAAAACACGATCCAGGTGAATCCCAATGGCAAAGATGGTAGATAGGGTCAAGGCCCTCATGTTGAATCAGGAGCGCATCCGCAACATCGCTATTTGCGCGCACATCGACCACGGCAAGACCACGTTCTCGGACAACCTGCTCGCAGGCGCGGGCATGATGAGCGAAGACCTCGCCGGTAAAGCACGCGTCCTGGACTTCCACGACGACGAGGCAGAGCGCGGTATCACTATCGATTCCGCAGCGGTCAGCATGGTCCACGAGTCGGACGGCAAGGAGTACCTCATCAACCTCATCGACACCCCGGGTCACGTGGACTTCGGCGGCGACGTCACGCGCGCGATGCGAGCGGTCGACGGTTGCATCGTCCTCGTGTGCGCGGTCGAAGGCATGATGCCGCAGACAGAGACCGTCTTGCGTCAGGCGCTCAAGGAGCGCGTCAAGCCCATCCTCTTCATCAACAAGACGGACCGTTTGATCAAGGAGCTCAAGCTCACGCCCGAGGCCATGCAGGAGCGCTTCGTCGGCATCATCAAGGAAGTGAACGAGAAGATCCGTGCCATCGCAGACGAGAACTTCGCTGACAAATCCGTGGTCAACGTCGCGGACGGCAGCGTCTGCTTCGGAAGCGCATTCCACAATTGGGCGCTCACCGTTCCTTACATGCAGAAAAAAAGCATCAGTTTCAAGGATATCATCACCGCCTATGAGACGGAGACCTGGAGTGAGCTCAAGAAGAAGTGCCCGCTCCACGAAGTCGTGCTCAACAGCGTCATCAAGCACCACCCGACGCCCAACCAGGCAGCACCGTACCGCATCCCGAAGATCTGGCACGGCGACAAGGAGAGCCCCTTGGGCGAGTCGCTCCTCAAGTGCGACCCGAACGGCAAGCTCGCCTTCGTCATCACGAAGGTCGTCATCGACCCGCAAGCGGGCGAGATCGCGGCAGGACGCCTCTTCGCAGGCACCATGAAGAAAGGCCTTACGGTCTACCTCAACCGCGCGAAAATCGAGCAGCGCATCCAGCAGGTCTACGTCTACAACGGCGCGAAACGCGAAATCGTCGATGAAGTCCCTGCAGGAAACATCATCGGTATCGGCGGCTTGAAGAACGGCTACCCTGGCGAGACACTGACCCTCGAACCGGACACTCCGCTCGAGCAGATCAGCCACCTCTTCGACCCGGTCATCACGAAGGCGATCGAGGCGAAACGCCCGAGCGACCTGCCGAAGCTCATCGACGTCCTCATCCAGGTCGGCAAGGAGGATCCCGGGATCAAGATCGAGCTCAACCAGGAGACTGGCGAGCACTTGATGAGCGGCATGGGTGAGCTGCACCTCGAGATCATCGAGAACCGTATCATCAAGGAGAAAGGCGTCGAGATCGTCACGTCCCCACCGGTCGTGGTGTACCGCGAGACTGTTACGCGTAAGAACAGTGAGCCTGCGGAAGGGAAGTCGCCGAACAAGCACAACCGCCTCTACTTCACCGTCGAACCGGTGCCTGATGGCGTGCGTGCCGCGATGAAGAAAAGCCTCATTCCGATTGGTCGCGTCAAGAAGAAGGACGATTCCCTGTGGGCCGCCCTCGAAGAGGCCGGCATGGAGACGAAAGACACCCGTAACGTGCGCAACGTCTACAACGACAGCCTCTTCATCGACGACACGAAAGGTGAAGTCCACATCGGTGAGATCATCGAGCTCGTCAACGACATGTTCGAGGACGTCATGAACCACGGTCCGCTCGCGCGGGAGCCGTGCTTCGGCGTCATAGTCCGCCTCGTGGACGTCAAGCTGCACGAGGACGCTATCCACCGCGGTCCGGCGCAGATGTACCCGGCCGTCCGTGAGGGTATCCGTGCTGCGATGGCGATGGCGACTCCGATGGTGTTCGAGCCGGTCCAGACGCTCCGCTTCGAAGCGCCGATGGAGTTCATGGGCGAGATCTCGAAGCTCATCACGAACAAACGTGGTCAGCTCCTCGATATGATCCAGGAGTCCGGCTCGGTCACCGTGATCGGCAAGATCCCTGTCGGCGAGATGTTCGGCATGTCCGGCGATCTGCGTGGTGCGACCGGTGGCCGCGGCAGTTCGTTCGTCGTGGACCAGTCCTTCGAGAAGCTCCCGTACGAGCTGCAGGGCAAGGTCGTCCAGACTATCCGCAGCCGCAAAGGCTTGAAGGAAGAGTAAGACTTTTTTTCTTTCTTTTTTTTACTTTTTTCTTTGTATTCCCTTTTCGTTGTATCATTGTTCTTGTTCTATGTCGCAGTTTATTGTGTCTCTTTTTTATCGTGTGTCTCTGTTCGCATAATCGTAACATTCATATAGTGGAAACTTCGAGTTTCCCCTTTAGAATGGGTACAATGGTGGTTGGTGGCTGCGCCTCGCAGTTCTCCGACGAAAATACCCATACTGAAAATAAATCCGGCGGAAGACTACCCAGGTGGCTATTTTAGTATACTAATCGCAAAATTTATATACTAAAAAGTCGAGAATATCATTCCCGACGTGCGACAGGGTACTATTCGTCGAGAACATTCATAGGTAGGTGAATCCAATGGTACGAGAGGAAGAGCTTTTGGTAGGGCATGCGAACATCAAGGTCTTCGGCTGCGGCGGTGGCGGCAGCAATATGGCCAACTGGCTGTACAAGAAAGGCGTCCGTGGCGCTGAGATCGTCTGCGCGAACACAGACAAGCAGCACCTCGATATGATGGAGGCCGATCGCAAGATACTCATCGGCGTGCACGTCACGCGCGGCCTCGGCGCCGGCGGCTTCCCG
>DUGD01000084.1 GCA_013331575.1 Candidatus Woesearchaeota archaeon | reverse complement strand
GGCTGCTGCCATGACGGCAGTCTGACCTTTCGCCAAGGCCACAATGATGCGTCTTATTGCCTAAGTGCATATTCCCTCCAAACCTTTTTATACCGCAAGAGGGAGTTCTTCCGTCATGCAACGATTGCGCAAGGTACTGGTCTTCTGTGCGCACTCCGACGACCAAGTCATCGGGGCGGGCGGTACGATAGCAAAATTCGCTCGCGAAGGCGTCGAGGTCCGCACGATCATCTGCAGTTATGGTGAGATGAGCCATCCGCATCTTGACCCGCTTGAGANNGCGGGCCGTGCGAGGTCTACACGTTCGATATCTGGAATGTCTTCAATGTGAAAAAACGCCGCAACCCCCGATTATCCGTAGATATATCGTCGACATTCGTCCGCAAGCTCGATGCGCTCTCCGCGTTCAAATCGCAGAAAGTGGCGCTTTTCACGCTCGTCTGGTCGGTATACACGAAAGCGATAGCGAACGGCCTTCGTCGCGGGACAAGATATGCGGAAGTGTTCTACAAGGTGCGATGATGGGGCGCGTGACTATCGATAGGTATGAGATGGAGAATGTCGAGTGGCAGGAGCAACCACGCAAGGAGACTCCTCCCGCGGCGCGGGAACGCCGTCGTCTTCTCATCACTACCGATAACTTCCTTCCTCGGTGGGATGGTATCAGCCGTTTCCTCTCCGAGATGATACCGCGCTTGAAGCAAGATTATGACATTGTCGTGGTTGCACCGGCGTACGGAGAGGTCGCAATCGACGGCGTCGAAGTTGTGCAGATACCCCTCGCGCGACGGCGTTTCGGCGATTACACGCCTGCGCGCCTGGCGTACGCGCGTGTCGCCCGTGAAGTGCGCCGTGCGGATATCGTGTTCAATCAGGCGCTCGGTCCCATCGGGGTGTGCGCTATTCTCGCCGCGAAACGCCATCGCAGGCCGATCGCCAATTACATCCATAGCATCGAATGGGAGCTCGCGCCCAAGGCGCTCGCGCCGACCACTGTGATCCGTGGCCTGATACTGCCATTCTCGAAGGCGTTCACGCGTTTCTTCTACAACCGATGTTCGACGCTCATCGTTCCCTCCGAGAATATCTCGGAGCTTTTCTCGTGGCAACACGTCACCGCCCCCAAACGCATAGTGCATCTCGGTGTCGACACCACGAAGTTCACCATCGGGGATCGCAAGTCGGCGCGCGAGGCCCTCCAACTCCCGGCCGATGCGTTCATCATCGGGTACCATGGTCGTATCGGTCACGAAAAGAACATCTTGACGCTCCTACGCGCGTTCCGTCGCCTGCGCATCAAGAACAAACGGCTTCTCATCGTGGGAGATGGCGTTCAGTCGATAAAATCCAGGCTTCTCAAGCACAACGATGTGATCGTGACTGGCAGCACAAACCATGTTGTCAAGTGGTTGCACTGCGTGGATGTGTATGTGCAGCCGAGTTTCACGGAGACGACGAGTCTTACTGTGCTCGAGGCCATGTCGTGCGGCCTTCCGGTGGTGAGCTCGAAGGTCGGGTTCATACCCTATTACATCATCGACGGTGAGAACGGTCTTTTCTTCAACAACACGAGCCCGTATGACCTCTCGACGAAGATCATGCGGCTCCACGACGATCCCCTTCTACGTGATGCTCTCGGCAAGGCCGCACGCAAGACGATAGTCGATCGTTTCGATTGGGAGTCGACTGCGAAAGGCATCAAGCAAGTGCTTGACGACCTATGATGGTGTACTCCGGGCTCGCGATTCGACCCTGCGCCCATATGCATGCGTATGACTGCTGATCTAGAGGGGATTCTGTCTCTTGTCGAGATCATTCGTGTAAGGCTCGAGGATGCGCAGGTATCCTTCGAGGTACTCTTGTCTGCATACGAGTATGGGGTGTGAGTATACCATCGCCTTCGTTCCTGCTTGGTACTTCTTGAGTTCAGTCTCCGGATTGATCATGGTGTATGGTTTTCCGCGATGGTCGGTGACCGATAAGCCTGTGAGTCTGCCGAAGAGGGGCGCTGCCGAGATATCGTGCCATGCGAGACTGGCGTGCATGTGCGCCACAGTCCGTCTCTTGAAGACTTGCATGCCGTTAAGTCCCGACACGCTCGAGACGTGTAATAACGGGAATGCGTGTTTGATGCGCCGTTCCAGTTCGTCCCTCTTGCTTAGAAAATAGCTTCCGTCGTACGAGGCGGTCGGGGGAATATCGTCAACACGAGGTCCGCAGTGGACGAATCCAGACGTCAACGTACCGACTATAGTATCATCGCGTAGAACGTCATGCATGACGCCGCCGATATTCATCCCGTCATCGTACACGCCGATGATGGGTCCGAAACCAGGAATCCCTTTCCTGAAGAGCGCGGTGCCGTCGAGCGGGTCGATGACGATGACTTTGCCGTTCCCGTTGTACTCCGCACCGAACTCCTCGCCGAAGATGTTGAACTCCGGCATGCTGCGCGCGAAGTAGTTCCGTAGTGCCTGTTCGCTCTCTTTGTCGGCGACGGTCACTACGTCCGCTGCGGCGACTGAGCCGGCATTGAACTTGCTTGGCAGATCGTAGCCTCCTTGCGCGAACACGCGCCGGTGGACGTCCGCCGCGATATGCGCCGCGGTGACAAGAATTTCGTGGAGTTGTCGAGCCATTGCTGTGAGAGTACGCCTCCAGCACATAAACCTTGCGCGAGCGCACTATCGCCGTGGCGGCAGTCCGTGCGTGTACCCGCGTCATATTGCATGAGTATGCATTATGCCAGTTTCTGGCGTTTGAAGAATGCTGCCGATCTCTCGAAGATTATCTGTGCCTGTCTCTTTCCGAGGTCGCTTCCCAAGTCAGGTATGATCTCGAGCTCTTTTTTGCAATTCGTGCGTTCGTAGAGCCGTTCGGTCTGCGATGCAGGGATGATATCGTTCTTTGCGCCTGCGAGGAAGAGCGTCGGGGTGCGTAGGTTGCGCGTGCAACGGAAGATGTCGAGGCGGTAACCGTCCTCGAAGAGCGTGAAGTTGATGCGCGTCGGTTGGTTGTCGCGTTGCACGTGGAAGTAGCGCTTGAGCCGTACGCGTGCCATCTCGCGTTCATCGAAGCGCGTCCATGCTGTATCGTCGATCTGCTCAGGGGTGTTTATGAGGACTATCGCTTTCGAGAGCGCCTGGAACCCCTCCAGTACGAGTGTCGCCATCGCGCCGAAGCCGTACGCGACGATCCCTACCTTGCCCTCATTGATATAGCCACGGCGTTTGGTGTACTGTATGACCATCTCTAGATCACGGGCGCGCTGGCTTATCGTGATGTTCTCTGCGCGGCCGCCGCTCTTGCCGAAGCCGTTCGTGAAATCGAATCGGACGACTGCGTAATCGTGTTCGAGGAAGAGCTTGGCGAGTTCCTTGATGTATCCGCTGTCCGCGGTATCGAGGAGGCCTCCCGCGAGCACGACGGTCGGGAAACGGCCGTTCTTCTTCGGGCGGGCGATGACGCCTCTGATCTCGAGGTCGCCGTCGTTGAGAATGCTGAAACGCTCCTCTTCCATCATACTGGGAGTGGCATCCTCATTTATAAACATACTGCAGGAGGGCATTTGCGCGAATCCTGTCAACGGTTGTTGCGGAGGGTGTACTCTCGAGCGGTTTCGTGCGCCGTGTTGCCGTCGGGTCCCCCGGCCCATGGGCCGTACCCGTCACGGCGCCCTCAGGATAGGCTCCAAGGCAGTCCGCGTTCGGAGTTTTACGACGAAGGCGGACTAAGGAACGAAGTGACTGCAGCAACCTTCTTTGGTCTTGTACAGTCATCTGTCTGAGCGCAGTAGTTCATATGTAGTTCACATGATAAGTGATGACAATTATGAAAAGCTCTTTAAATCACAGCTCTTGTATCGGGGGGATGGAGGAGAAACACCGCATCATCGTGATGTTCTTGCTCGTGCTGCTTCTCGGGTACTTATCGATCCGCATCCTCTCACCGTTCCTCTCATTCATCATATTCGGTCTCCTCTTGGCGTTCATGACCTATCCGGTCTATGCCGCGTTCGTGCATCGTATGCGTCCGACGTTCGCAGCGCTTCTCGTGCTCTGCGTGACGCTGCTCGTTATCATCATCCCGTCCATCTTTATCTTCACCGACCTTGTGTCGCAAGCGAACGGTGCGTATGCGTTCGTGCGCGAGCAATCATCGTCGTTCGACCAGACGCGCTTCATGATGGCGCTCAACGGCTTTTTCGGGACTGATATCGGAGGCCACCTGTCGTCGATGCTCCTGCGTCTCGAGTCCATCGTGACGTCATCGATCCCGGGGATCATATCGCGCACGGGCAGCACCGTGCTCGGGGTCCTGCTCATGTTCCTCGTCATGTACTACGCGCTCAAGGAGGGGCCGATGTGGTATAGGCGGGCGAGCGCGCTGCTACCGGTGAAACGTTCGTACCGCCGTCGTCTCGACGACGAGATGTATCGCATGACGAAGGCGCTCTTCTACGGCCAGATACTCACGTCCGCCTTGACTGGTGTGGCGTGCGGTGTCGTCTTCATGCTGTTCGGAGTCACGAGCCCCGTCTTCTGGGGGTTCATGATAGCGCTCTTCGCGTTCCTGCCGTTCCTCGGAACACCGATAATCTATGTCCCGGCGGGTCTGATACTGATCATGAACGACGCGTGGTTCGCAGGCATCAGCATCATCGTGCTGTGCACCGCAATCATCTTCTTCTTCGATTACATCTTCCGTCCACGGATAGTCAATCGTGGCGCGAGCATCCACCCGCTCACCATCATCATCGGGGCGATCGGAGGGGCTATCGTCTTCGGGTTTGCCGGGTTCCTGCTCGGGCCGCTCGTGCTCAATCTTCTCCTATTGTTGTTGCGTTTCGAGTCGGGCACGCCCGCAGACGACGCGTGACTCTGCGCTGCCGCGATCAAGCAGGGATGGGCTGTCTAACAGGCTGCTTGCGAGCATGCGGTATATCGCGGTGCGAAGACGAAATAGCAATTGAAAGAAAAATAAACGATGGGACAAGGATGTTCTCCATCCTCATCTCTCCCGTCGCGTTCACTTTATGTCGACGATCTCGAGGGTGAAGTGCAGGCGCTGGCCCGCGAGCGGGTGGTTCATGTCGATCGTGATGGTCTCTGCCGTCACCGCCACCACTTTGACAGGGATGGGCTGGGGCGCCATCGGGTGGTGGAGCGCGAGGAGCATGCCGACCTCGGGCGTTATGTCGCCTAACGCGTGCTTCGGCACTTCCTGGCGCATGGCGGGGTTGGGATCGCCGTATGCATCCTTCGCTTCGATCGTGACTTTCTTCTTCTCGCCCTTGCGCATCCCGATCACCGCGGCGTCAAAGCCAGGTATGACCACTCCGCTGCCGACTGCGAACTCGATAGGTTCCTTTCCTTCGCTCGAGTCGAACTTCTCGCCGGAATCGAGCGTGCCTGTGTAGTGGAGGACGACGATGTTGCCGTCCTCGACGATACCGCTCGTGTTCGGCTTGTGCGGTTTCACTTTTGTGCGAGGCACCGCCATCTCATCATCGTGGCCGCATCCGCAGCCGTGCTCGCCGGCGTCCATGACGTCGTTGCCGTCATCGCAGCATCCGCCGCCGCAGCACTCGTCGTCGTTGCCGCAGCAACCGTCCTTGCCGCCATGCGCCGCTGCGTCATCGTGCGCCTTGTGTTTGTGGCCGTCATGGGCTTCATCGTGCGCTGCTTTAGCGCTCTTCGCTGCGCCCTTCTCCACAGCTTTCTCAGTCGTTTTCTGCGCAGGAGCCTTGGAGGGTGATGTCTTGGTCGTCTTCTTGGTGCTTGTCATGTGAAATCCTCTGCCGTAAGCCCTCCGCTTGACGATGCGCGATGCCGCGCGGTGCGTGAGAACGGTTGGCGCGCAGAATCGCCCCTTCCTTTATAAGTATATCTCCGAATCAGCGTCGGCAGTAACCCTCCGCATGCTACCCTCCGCATGACGCCTGGTGCGGTGGCTTGGTGTGGTATCGTGCGTCTTTTCTGTGTCGTGCCTCTTCGCCTCGTGTATCTCCTGATGCTTCGTGTGTCTCCTGATCATTGCAGCGGTCCACGGCGCACCGTGACGATGCTTTTTTAAAGGGAGGTCATCTTCCTCGTCGTATGTTCCATAGACGCCACGGCTACCCTGCGGAGGACGATATCTTGCTGTGCACTGTGACGAGTGTCCAGTACAACAGCGTCTTCTGCTCCCTCGATGAATACGACGGGAAGGGCGGCATGATCCATATCAGCGAGGTCACTGCCGGACGTATCAAGAACATCCGCGAGTACGTCTCGGAAGGGCGTAAGGTCGTCTGCAAGGTGCTGCGCGTCGATAAGGAGCGCGGCCACATCGATCTCAGCCTGCGACGGGTGACGGAAGGCCAGCGCCGCGATAAGAACGCCGCTCTCAAGCAGGAGCAGCGCGCCGAGAATATCATCGATCACATCGCGAAGGAATCCAAGAAAGACCCCGCGGCGTTCTATGCCGAGGTGGCTCCCGCGATACTCGAGCACTATGAGTACCTCTATCTCGCGTTCGAGGATATCGTCGATGATAAATTCAAGCTCACTGAGACGTCGCTCCCCGCGGCGCTCGCCAAGAAGATCGAGGACACGGTGCGCGAGCGCATCAAGCCGAAATCGGTCACTATCGAAGGCGTCTTCTCCATATCGACGTTCGCCGAGGGTGGCGTAGCGCTCGTGCGTGATGCGCTCATCAAAGGACGTGAGGCGGCCGCGCCCGCCGACGTGCGTTATCTCGGCGCGGGATCGTACAAGATCAGCGTCACCGCCGAAGAGTTCAAGGACGCGGAGAAGCGCTTGAAAGCCGCGGTCGACGCCGTCGAGGGATCGTTCAAGAAATCCCCTGCGACCGAAGTCAAGTTCGACCGCATCGAAGTCGAGAAGTGAACCGGATTTTTTCGTTTAACACGTTTAACCTCTGTTTCCGCTCAACACTCTTGGTGCACCATGTCCCTGCGTATCCTCAAATGCCCGAAGTGCGCGAGCTACGCGCTCGATGCGACGTGCAACTGCGGCGGCGTGCGCGTCCAGGTCAACCCCCCGAAGTACTCTCCTGAGGACAAGTACGCGAGCTACCGCAGGAAATTCAAGGAGATGCAGAAAGAAAATTGAACCAACGTCGTGTTGCTGACGTGATCAATCGAGAACGTATTCCCATCCCGGCTGCCACGCGTGGCGTTTTCTCCAATCCTCGTCGAACGCCTGTTCCCAGCTCTTCTTATTCAATAGTACGTCTAACGCGAGCTGCGGCGCTTTGTGCGCGACGATAGCGATAGTTTTCCCGCGGTAATCCCGTTTCACGTCATCGAGGAACGATGCGATTCTCTTCTTCACGTCTTCGTAGCTCTCTCCGTCGGGGAATGGGGTGCTGATAGACTCCTCTTGCAGCGGCTCGACGATGGCGGATGGTTTGGCGTTGTACGCGCCGTAATTGCACTCTCGTAGTCGAGGATCCACTATTATCGTCGCAGATCCTTTGAACGTGAGCTCGGCGGATACGATTGCGCGTCGAAAGTCGGAGCAAAAGACTGCGTCGAACTTCATTCCGCCGATCTGGTCTTTCAGATCGATCGATTGCTGTACGCCTTTTTCGGAGAGCTCGACATCTGACCATCCCGATGATATGCCTTGTTCATTATCGGTAGTCGTTCCGTGCACGAAATAGACTATCTTGATTGTCATAGCGTCACCTACTTGTGCCGGTTGTTGAGAAGCTCTGCGCACGTCGCTAACCAGTCCTTGTCTTGAGAAAGACGACTCTTTGCCTCTTGCAGTGCAATCATTGCTTTGGCGGCGGTCCGTTCACTCCACGCGATCATTGTCTTGTCGTTGTAGAGCGCGGTTATCCTCTCGATGTCCTGCGCGCTCACCGGTCGCGTCCGTTCCGCGCTGCCGTCCGGCGATGATCCTGTGTATGGCTTGAGCGCATATTCGAGCGCGGGTAGTTCAGGATGCTCGGCGGAATGCATCGCGCGGCCGAGCGCGAGAGTGTACGCGAGAACTCCGATATCATCGTACTGTTCGGCGCCACCGAACTGCGTCGCGACTTCGTACCCGGCATGGTCGTAGATGCCGTACGGATTGCATTCGAGGCGCTCGGCGATGAGCATCTCGACCGTCGGGTGATCGTGTCGGAAGTTCATGCGCGCCTGCTTCTCGCTTCATCGACGAGCATCGCGCAGAAATCGTTCAGTGCTTTCTCGCCGAGGATGGCGTTGTCGCGCGTGCGCACGTTCACGGTCTGCGCCTCGACTTCCTTGTCGCCGACGACGAGGATGTAGTTGACGCGCGAGAGCTCGGCTTCACGCACCTTCTTGTTCGTCGTGAGCGCGCGGTCGTCGATATCGGCGCGCAATCCTGCGTCGCGCAAGGTCTTGACGACGAGCGCGGCGTACGCGTTGTGGCGGTCCGCGATGGGCAGCACGCGCACCTGCTCGGGCGAGAGCCAGAGCGGGAACTTGCCCGCGAAGTGCTCGACCATCACGGCGAAGAACCGCTCGAGCGAGCCGAGTATGGCGCGGTGCACCATGACGGGCGCGTGCTTCGTGTTGTCCGCGCCCTCGTAGGCGAGCTCGAACCGCAGCGGGAGCTGGAAGTCGACCTGCACGGTGGCGCACTGGAAGCTGCGGCCGATCGCGTCCTTGAGGTGGATGTCGATCTTCGGTCCGTAGAACGCGCCGTCGCCGGGGTTGATTTTGTACGGGATCTCGAGGGAATCGAGCACGGCGGCGAGCGTGGCCTCCGCCTTGTTCCACACCGCGATGTCGCCGAGGAATTTCTCGGGGCGCGTGGAGAGCTCGAGCGTGAACTCCATCCTGAAGACGTCGTGGTAGACGTGCTTGACGAAGTCGATGCAGTCGCGCAGCTCCTCCTCGAGCTGCTCGGGCGTGCAGAAGATGTGCGCGTCGTCCTGGCTGAACTTGCGCACGCGCGTGAGCCCGGACAGGGTGCCGGAGAGCTCGTTGCGGTGGAGCGGCGCGAAGTCCGCGATGCGTAAGGGCAAATCGCGGTAGCTGCGCGTGCTGTTCTTGAAGATGAGGCAGTGGCTCGGGCAGTTCATGGGTTTGAGGCCGAACTGCTTGCCCTCCGACTCGAGGATGAACATGTTCTCGCGGTAGTGCTCCCAGTGGCCCGACGTCTCCCACAGCGTCTTGTCGTAGAGGAGCGGCGTGACGACCTCTTGGTAGCCGCGCTTGCGGTACTCCTCCTGTATGAACGCCACGAGCTCGCGGTAGATGATCGCGCCCTTCGGGAGGAAGAACGGCGCGCCCGGGCTGTACTCGTGGAACATGATGAGGTCGAGCTCGCGGCCGATCTTGCGGTGGTCGCGCTTCTCCGCCTCTTCGAGCATCTTGATGTGGGCCTCGAGCTCCGCCTTCTTCGCGAAGCACAGCCCGTAGATGCGCGTGAGCTGCTTGTTCGCCGCGTCGCCGCGCCAGTACGCGCGCGCGGTCTTCGTGAGCTTGAACGCCTCGAGGAATCCGGTGTTCGGCACGTGGGGGCCGCGGCAGAGGTCGGTGAAATCGCCTTGGTTGTAGCTCGAGACGCCGCCGCCCTCCTCGTTCTTCGTGATGATCTCGAGTTTGTACTGGTTGTCCTTGTACTGCTCCTTGGCTTGCGCCGGTGATGCATGTTCGATGCGGCTCACCACGAGTTTCTCCTTCGCGAGTTTCTTCATCTCCTCCTCGAGCTTCGGGAGTATGTCGTCCGTGATGTCGAGGTTGTCGAAGTCGTAGTAGAAGCCGTTCTCGATGACGGGGCCGATGGTCGGCAGAGCTTGCGGGTAGAGCCGTTTGACCGCGTGAGCTAAGAGGTGCGCGCAGCTATGGCGCAATACGTCAACACCTGCCGCTTCGCGCGGCGTGAGGAGCTTGAGCTTCGCGTTCTCCACAATGGGTGTCGATGTGTCGACGACCTTATCATTCACCTGCGCGGCGATGCACATGCGCGCAAGCCCTTCGGATATCTTCTGGGCGATCTCAAGCGGCGTGACACCCGCTTCATACTTTTGCGTGCTTTCGTCCGGGAAGGTTATCAGGATGCTTGCCATTATAGTCGATACCTCTCTCCTGTTTAAATGTGTTACTCCGGGTATCACGCGTATAGCAGTGCGGCGATACCTAGGATTGTCATGATGATTCCCGCGATGAGATGGAGCGATCGGATGTTACGCTCTTTCCATATGTTCGCGCTCTCTGTAGTGGTGTACCCGAAGTAGAGCAGCAATGTAATTGCTAGCAATGGCAGTACGAACACGAGATTGTACAGGAGCAGCAACGGCAACGCACTCATGAATGTGGTCTGGTCTGCGAGTAGGCCGAGGATGAATAGGTACGGTCCTCCTGTGCAGGGAAGTTCGAAGAGACAGACCATGAACCCTGCGATAAACGCGCCCGCGGGCGATGTGATTGCGTTGAGCGATTGTTTCAATCGCGGTCTCCATGCGCGCGGTATCTCGATGACGAAGCCACCACTGCCGTACCATAGGTAGTCTTTTATGTTCAGGAGACCGATGATGATCGCTCCGATACCGACTATTTTTGCCACGATGCCTGCGAGGCCGCTGAGTTGTATCGCGGAGAGGAGTCCTAGTCCGAAGAGTAGGTATGAGAGGTATATGGATGTCGTGAACGCTAATCCTGAAAGGAGGGCTTTGCGTTTATCTCCTGCGGCGAGTAGCCCTCCGAGGAGTATGATGATGACTGCTATGGCGCAGGGATTAATGGAGTCGACGAATGCCGCGCTGATGAGTGCGGTGAGTGTTACCGTCGTGACTGTTGCCGGAGTGTCTTCTTTTGATGTGTCTTCTTTCGTTTGCTTGCCGAATTCTTGTTCGCTATCGCGGCCTCCTTGTTCTCCTTCTATGTCGCTTTCTTGTTGTATCGTGGGGCATGTCGCGTCAGGATGCTTTGCGATTGCCTGTTGTACTCGAGCTGTTATGTCTTTGGATCCGATTATCGCTGTCGGTCCTATGATTGTGGCCGGTATTGCACGGTCTTTCTGTTCTAGTCCTCGCTCCGCGAGCAATCTATCGAGTACTAGCGCTTCATTCCTGTCTTTGTAGACATCGTGTTGTATGATTGTGATGTTCTCTTCTTTTGCTAACGCCTCTATTTGAGGGCCTGTTATGGCGCAGTGCGGGCATCCGGTGCCGTAGAAATATTCAATGCATGCGCCGTGTGATGGTTGTGCGGTCAGAGGAATGATTATACTAAGGATTGCGATGATGAACAGTGCTGAGCGGGCTAGTTGCATAGATATCACTCATTATGCGTTCACAATTGGTTATGGTTGTTGGTTATTCGTTTGTGGTTGTTGTATCCGTATTGCTTTGCCGTTGATGATCGCGTCCGCTATTTTTTTGTGCGCTGATTGCAGTATTCTGTTGACTGTCGGTTGTGATACCGTCATGTGCTCGGCCGCGGTCGTCTGGTCGTTGCCATCGAGATCGCATCGGCGCAGTGCTTCTATCTCTTCACTGCCGAGTATCACCTCTTCGAGCTGTCGCATCGGCACGCCTGCGGGTTTGTAGTACGTCGCTGCGGCGTTGGTACCGATGCGAGGGCAGCTCCTAGGCCGGGGCATTCTGTGTTCCTCCGTTGCGTCCCGCACCTCGTTGTTGGCACTGTCCCATTCCTTTTCCTTTGCGTCGGCAACCTCCTTGGTTCTGTCGCTGTTGTCCTTTCCGGCATCCGTTGCCGTCTGGTCCTGTTCCGTCTTTGTTTGGCATATTTATACTTCCAATTCTTCTTGTGTTCAGAAGAATTATGAATAATAATTCATAACTACTATTTGAATGTATCGTTGATATTCTATATACACCGGTGCTGTGCGGGGTGGTGCTGTGTTCTTTGATGGTGCTTGCTACTGTTATCCTAGTAGTTATCCTACTAGTTGTACGCCGGTTGTGTACTGCACGAGATGTGGGTTGATATGGGGATGATGGTTGTGGGTGCTGGGGGAATTGTATATACCTAAATCATTATAAACGATTTTTCGATATCGTATGTATGCGCATCACTCTTGACATCCGCAAATCGGTCGAGCAGAACGCCGCCGACTACTTCGAGCGCGCGAAGAAGGCGAAGAAGAAAGCGGAGGGCGCGCGCAAGGCGGTGCTCCTCGCGCAGGAGAGACTGCGCGTGCTCGAAGAGCAGAATGCGCTCGGCGTGCAGCAGGCCGTCGATGATGCTTTAGTGGCCGATGCTGCGCGTCGTGCGAAGGCCGCCCGCAAACGCGAGTGGTACGAGAAACTGCGATGGTTCCAATCATCGGATGGATTCCTCTGTATCGGCGGGCGCGATGCGTCGACGAACGAACTCGTCGTGAAAAAGCACGCCGATGCAGGAGATGTGGTCTTCCACACGGACATGGCGGGATCGCCGTTCGTCGTAGTGAAGGCCGGTGGTAAAGAGGTTCCGCAATCGACGCTTGCGGAGGCTGCGCAGTTCTGCGGGGTCTATTGCCGTGCATGGAAACTCGGTATGGCTGCGATCGAGGTGTTCTATGTCGAGCCATCGCAGCTCTCGAAAGAACCGAACCCGGGCGAGTACCTGCCTAAGGGCGCGTTCATGGTGCGCGGCAGCGTCAAGTACCTCAACCCGCAGCTCGAGATATGCATCGGTAGACTGCCCGACGGTCGTGTGATGGCCGCCTCGAAGACTGCTGTGGTGCACCACTGCGGCCGTGGTTACATGGTCATCCAGGGTAATGATAAGGCGTCGGATGTGGGGAAGCGGTTGGCGAAGTTGTTGGATGCGGACCTTGATGATATCATCGCGGTGCTGCCTCCTGGCGGCGTGAAATTGGGCCGGGAAGCGACACCTGAACGCCGTCCTGCTTGATGCGTTGTCGCGTCTTCTTTCGAACGCACGGTTTCAACGCGCATCAAAGGAATTTCTTTCGAGAATCCTTCAGGAGACACACAGTCTTTATCCTGTTTGTATACAATACTACGATGTTATACTATGAACAAGACTATCCCTGCTATGACGAGCGCGCCGCCTACCGCTTCGGCGCCCCACGCGTATTTTTCATAGTCATTCAACTGCGAGAAGTATTGCTTGGCCGATTCGAACCATTGTTCCAACCGATCATTGAGCTCTTGCAGTTGTTCTTGGAATGATGCCATGAGGACACCCTATTGATGGTCGTTTATGCGGTCTACTTCGGCATGCCGCCGATGATGCCGACCGCTTTCGACTGTTCAGTCCAGCATTTCGTGCATTGCCACTTCTCGTACTTCGTGTTGCCCGACGTCATCGTCCCTTTCTTGTGCATCTCTGTCTTGCATTTAGCGCACTGCATGTTGTCACCTGTGATCGCTGTGTTCTGACGTTCAGCTCGTCAATTTTACACGAGACGACCTATATAAATTATCCGTTCATGGTGGCTCTAAGGCAAATCACTAATTTGTGCTTTTTGTGGCGGCGTTTGTATGACGCGAAGAAATTCAAGGAATTCGAAGAATTCGAGTCGAATTCTTGAACGCGGAAGACACTTCCGCCGTTTCTTGCGCAGGGAGAACATCTCCCTCGCGCAGTCCTTGTGCGACGCTCGAGGGTTGCGACCATTCTCGAGCGTCTGGTTTTGCGCCAAGGCCACAACACAAGCATCTATTGCATCAACGCCATTCGGGTAGCGTTTAAGATTGTCTTGTAGAACTCATGGCGGTCTATTCGCACGGCTTGATGGGTTCGGCGGTGGCGATAGGTCTGCTGCACGTTACCGGGTTCGCAGTACTGCCTATCATCCCTAGGATGTCCACGGTCGATGTCGCATCCACTGCCGCGGGCACGGTCACTTCGAGCGGTTGTCCTGGTGCGAGCGCTGAATCCTTGATGTACGCGACGCTCTTGAAACCGTTCTGGGTGATCTGCAGGTTGACGCCCACAAGGCCGACGCTCTCGGGCGTGTTGCGCATCGAGAGGAGTATCTTGTCGTCTTGCGCGCACATCTTCCCGACGCGGATCTGGATGCTGTCGCACTCTCCTCCAGTCCCGGGGCTTGAACTCCAGTTCATGATCATGCCGCCGAGCGCGACGGCGAACGCCATGAGGAGCACCGTGGCTATGAGTGGAGACATGCCTTTACGCCCGAGAAACCTAATAGTGCTCCCACCTCGCTCCATGCTTTAGGTCCGCCCTTCGAGGTTTATAAATATTGCTCTTGAGGGGCGCGGTTGTTGCGGTCGATGTCCACGGTGGGACTCTTGCCGCTCGTGACTGATTCGTTCCGAGCAGCTGCGTATCTACTCGTCAACGTTCATCGAGCTATATGTGTCGGACTATAGACTTGCGTGTGCCCTGTGGCGTGGTCTTTACCATCTATTGCCGAACGAGCCGTATCCGCCGTAGTTGTTCGAGACGAATCGCATCGTGTTGCCGTAGCGTAAGTCCTGGGGTGTGTAGAAATAGCCGTATGTGCGGTACCCGTAGGGGTAGTTCCCGTTGAAGTTCGGGAAGTAGCCGTACGCGCCGTATACCATGCGCTCGCCCCACGGGCCGTTATAGTATCGTGCCTCCATGCCGTACTGGTTGCTCGGATAGTCGTAGGCGGGGAATCCCGAACCGTACGCGTGCGCGCTCTCGGTGAAGAGGAGCACTGCTGCTATCGCGAAGAGGACGACGAGGAGTGTCTTACTGTTCATGCCTTTCGGGAGCGCGTCGAGATTTAAAAAAGTATGGCCTTTTTACCTCTGGTCGATAGTTGCAGGCGTGGGGGTCGGCGGAGGGTTTATACCTCTCGTGAGCTTTCCGTATGGTCATGGCGAGCATACAGGAACTCGGGAATGAGCGATTGACTGAGATAGCGCGGGAAATGCTCGACGTGCGCTTCGGCAGTGTGTGCGCATGGAGCGACAAGATGTCTGAGAACGAGTATCGTTTCGCCCTTCGGACGATAGCGCAAGGACGGTATCTGGAGGATGCGTTGGCGCACATCCCGGACAAGATGTGGGGGCCGCTCCAAGCGTCATCGTCATGGGCGACCATCCCACAAGCATTCGGCCCGACGATCGCCCTCGAAGTCAGGATCTCCCCGCTCGCGGGCTCCTATGTCTGCGGCGCATATCTCTACACGTACGACATGCATGGTGAACCAGTCTGCCAAGCGGACATCTGCCACCTCGTCAAGAAATAAGTTTAGAACTCGGTCAGTTCATTCTTCTTCGTTGGATTGAGGACTGCCTTGGAGTGGATGACGAACCGCGAGTCTGCGAGCCAATAGGCGAAGCAGCTATGCGAGCGGCGAGACGGACTTGCGACAACGAAGCAATGCATCCTCCGCGGCAACCCCGACAAGAGCCGCACACGAGACAACAGCGCCAAAAGCATAAATACAGTACACAGATAACATCACGCATGGACTTTCACGAGCTCTTCCCGGATGCGCGGATAGCGCACTACGATGGCGAGATCGCCATGTACGACGGCAACACGTTCGAGCTCGACAAGCTACGATTCACAACCATCCCCCAGACCACGCCGTCCCCCGACACGAAAGCGGTGTGGATCGACGGCGGCC
This sequence comes from Candidatus Woesearchaeota archaeon, assembly GCA_013331575.1. Taxonomy (GTDB): domain Archaea; phylum Nanobdellota; class Nanobdellia; order Woesearchaeales; family UBA525; genus UBA525; species UBA525 sp10207u. Next base: position 600 of record DUGD01000084.1, on the reverse strand, counting down.
ACGCAAGTATCGCGAGCACACCAAGCCGATGCATCGCTATCGTGAAGACGTGCGCAGTCCACACGCGTGGCATGGAGCGCGAACGGCTCGATATCGCGACCATACTTGTGAGCGTCACCGCTACCGATAATGATACGTTCACCGTGAGGACGAAACGCATCGAAGGCGGCGCGAACATCGCCGCTTCGCTCCCCGAATCTATCAGACGCGACGAACTCGCACGCACACAAGGTGAGAGAGCGCTCCTCACGCCAGTCATGATCATCGGAACACTACGGGCGTTGTGCGAGGACGCGGTGGCAACGCAGGCGCTAGGCACAGCCGACGCGGACGGAAAACGCGGCAACAGCAAAAACGACCTCCCTAGAGACATCATCGTCGTGAAAGACGGGAGCCTCCGCACGCCCGATGAGTACCTGCGCAGGCATTGCGCTATCGACGACCGCCGCCTCTTCGCGCTCGCGAAGACGAGCACGCTCCTGACGAACGGTGGACGTCCTCTCACGGCGGCGATAGCCGAACGCGCGCCAGACAGAGCGGCTTGGAGCGCGTCGCTTATCAGCCATGAAACTGCACGAAACGTGTCAACGACAGCAGAGA